>CALLUY010000057.1 GCA_938010615.1 uncultured Pirellulaceae bacterium
GCTACTGCCGTAGCGTTGCAGCCGCTGCCGCCAAAGTTCAAGTCGAGCCGCGGAAGAAGTACGGGGCATTGGATCTCCTCAAAAACAGGGAAAACCAAAGAATAAAACACGCGCCTATAATAGTGCCGGGGGACGCTTACGTTTGCCGCCTCATCGGGCTCGGTCACCGAAGCGAGTTGCAACAGATTCTTCAACTCAATCATTTGATTTGGAAAGGAACTCTTGGCCGCGTCGTTGATATTCCACCGCGTCCGATTCGCGGTCCTGCCCCTCGTAATACTTCACAGTTGCCTCGACGGCCCTGCGGACCCATTTGGCATTTTCTTTTGCATCCTGTGAATCTTCGATTTCCTCAAACTCGGCAAAGGACTCGACGAGCGTTTGTTCGCCTACTTGGAGCTGCCCGCGTCCAATAAGAGCTTGGCCGACGGCGTGATTAACCTTCTGGACTTCACTCAGTTCAGAAGTCGGTTTGGAAGTTCTGTTTACCGCGATTCAAAATTGAACTTTATGGGGATTACTGAAGTCCGCTTCCAAGTTTCGACTTGGAAGCGGATTTTTCAAAATCTGAAATTCGTGAGGCGTCGCAAATGCAATAAGCGGCCGAAATCGCTTCAAGCTTGAGCAGGCGGACGAATCCGAATCCCTTGCAAAATGAATGACAGTGCGTAACGCACCAAGGTCAACGGCGACGGAAACAAAAACAATAACTTCGGCAGCGGGCTGAAAAAGATCTTCATTAGCTTGGCGTACAAACCAAGCGAAGGCCGCACGCTGATCTGACCGCTGCGGAAATCCCTCCTTGCGTCCTGGATCATATCGATCGCTGGCATCGTCGCGCAACACAGATAGAAAAATTTCTCGAACGCTGGCGTGCTCAGCTCGCGCAGAAACAGCACAGGCAAAACGCCCGTCAATCGCCACTCTTCTACCAGATGATGAATCATCTCCTTGTCAGTCGTGGCGACTCGCTTCGCTTCGCCGTGATCAACGACCTTCTGCACGGTGTCGCAGAACTCGCCGCGAATTCCAAAGCGATCGATGGCTTCGCGAAGGATTGCCATTCGATCAAGCAATTCCCCAGAAGCATTAACATTCAGCTCGGTAGATTCGCCGCGTAGGTAAAACAGCACCTTCGAAATAAAGACTTCTCGCTCAGACGCAATTTCGATCGTGTCGAGCTCACGATCGACAACATCGATCGCACCAATGAGTTGCGACAGATCCAGATTGCGATCATCTGGAACAAAGATACCGAACGGTTCAGTCAGCAAATGGAAATCGTCTTGCAACTTTCGATATACCGCACGAACGTTCACCCAATCCATTGGCGGATTGGCACTGTGAAATTCATTGACGGTCGTCGTCATCAGTTAGCTCGGAAAGGAAAGCGATGTCGCCTGCTCCGTGACTTTAACCGCAAGTTTGCGGTATCCGCAACGCGGATATGCGATCATCACTTCGAAGTTAATGCACTGAATTTGACGCGACAAATCGTAGCCGTCATAATGAACGAATCGCAGTGCTGAGCGTATTACCTTTATTTGAGCGAATTGCGGAGTTCGAGATGAAATTTTCCCGTCGCCGATTCATTGCCAGCGGAGCTCCTCTAGTGGCAGTTCCTGCTCTTGGCGTTTTTCAGTCCAAAGCTTGGGCATCCGGCTCTCGCTCAGAATACAAGGACAAGGACGAAGCCAGTTCGCTGACCGAGTTCACCGAAGCATCCGTCGAAGCCGTTCGCAAAGGACTTGAATGGCTCAAGCGAACTGAGGGACGAAAAGGCGGGCACGGAACCGACATTGGCCAAGCAGATGACATTGGCTGTTCGGCAATGGTCGGGTTGGCATTGTTGGCAGATGGCAGTACGCCCAGCCAAGGCCCGAACAAAACGCATCTCAAGCGAATCGTGAACTATTTGATTGGCTGCGTCGAGAGGATGCCCAACGGAAACATCACTTCGCAATCCGGCACGCAACTCCAAAACAAAATCGGATCGCAAGCTCACACTTTTTTCGCGCTGCTGTTCCTCAGTCAAATCTGCGGGGAAATTGGCATACATCGCAAAACTCGCGAGACGGTGGGAAAGCTGGTTTCAACCGTCGTCAAATCGCAGAGCCCTCGTGGCGATTGGGGACAGGAATCTTGGGCGCCGACGTTGGGAACGGTGATGGGTTGGACCAGCTTACGATCATCACATTTCGCTGGCTTTCGCGTTGGAGGTTCGCCGGAGAAAACGGCTGATCACTTGATGAAGCAAATGAATTCTTCTTTGAACTCAAGACAGCACTGGATGCATTCGCTCTACAAAAACGCGACAGGAATTCGAGTCCTCTACGCGATGGGCAAGGAAGAAGAAGCCGTCTCGAAGAAAGCATTTGCGAATGTGCTAAAACTTGTCACTCGCGACAACACAGCGTTCAATCAAGCCGGAGGCGAAGAGTTTTTGGCGTTTCACTTGATCACCGAAACAATGCTGCAAAAGGAAGGCAAGGATTGGGCGACGTGGTTTCCCAAAGTCCGCGACAAAATGTTGGATGTGCAAAACGACGACGGAAGTTGGACAGGGCACCATTGCATCACCAGTCGAACTTTCTGCACCGCTGCGGCATGTCTGGTTCTGTCGGCACCGAATCGCTATCTGCCCATTTCACAAAAGTAGCTCATGCAATTTCCGTTTCGAATGTTCGCCGTAGCGATCTGCATCTTGCTGCCAGCAATTTCCTCAACGTCACGGGCAGCCGATGAGAAACCTGTCGACAAAGCCATCCAATGGCTGATGAAGCAACAAGACGAATCCGGTGCCTGGAAAAGCAAACACTACGGCGCCATGAAACAGGGCGCCGCGACGACTTCATTGGCACTGTATTCGTTGTCGATGACTTCCAAGGCAACTCGAGAAAAACATCGTGATGCCATCGAGAAAGCCTTTTCATTTCTGGAGCCGGGAACACTGGCTCGCGGACGCGTCGCCAACCCGGATGGCTCCCTAGATCATCCTGTTTACAGCACCGCAATGCTTTTGATTGCGGCCCATCGATTTGAACGTAACTTCGACGCTGAACAAGTCGAAGTGTTGCTCGACTTTCTAATGCGTTCGCAGTGTGTCGAAGGACGCGGCTTCGAATCCGACAATCCAAACTATGGCGGCTGGGATGTGATCGGCCCGAACGTGATGCCGGGCAAGACTTCTGGAACGAATGTTTCGGTGACTCGGTTCGTTCTTGAGGCTTACTCCTTGTACGACAGCAACGACAATTTGAAACTAAAGCTTGATGACGCAACGATGGCCCGAGTTGAGAAATCGAAGCAGAAAGCTGTCCAATGGTTAAAGCGAATTCACGGCATGAACTCCGACGGAGGGTTTCGGTTTTCGGCCCAACCAGGCTCAGCGCTTAACAAATCCAAAACTGCGGACGGCACGCCACGCTCTTACGGATCCGCGACTTGTGACGGACTGCTGGCGTTGCACTTCGGAGGAATTGCGGGCGGCGACACTTACGATGAAGGTTGGACATGGCAGAAGACTCACGCGAAAGCATCCGAAGTCCCTGGCTTTGACGAAGACGAACAGTCCAACTGGCCTCGAGCCCTGCAGTTCTACCATTTGCAATCTCTTGCCCGCACAACGAGCGTCTGCCCTGATCGTGACTGGGCCAAATTGATGCAGTCCGAAGTGTCCTCAGCGCTCGAGTTGGCTCAGCGAGATGATGGCCGTTTTGAAAACGAATCGGCACTGATGCGTGAGAACGACCCTCTAATCGCTACATCGTTCGCGATTGTCGCACTTAGTGCCCAATAACCAGTACGGCTGTGCGGTTTGAACTCTGGAAGCTTTTCCTTCCGAATATACAATGGGAATTCAATCCCGAATTCATGAGACGAATCTTCAGTGCCTGAAAACTCCCATCCAGATAGCGACCTCTCAAACGCCAAGCCATTTGCGGCCCCGAGCGTTCCAGTCGACTACGACAACTCTGAAAGTTCAGTCGAAAACGAAATCGAACGAGAGTCACTTTCGATCGGCGGCAAGCTTGCTTGGTTGGTCGTTGCGGTTGTTGTCGTCCTGATGATCGCATCGACAGCGCTGTTTCGCTCCGGCGAGGAGGCTCGCACCGAAGCCAATGCCTCAGATCTGTTCCCTGTTCAATTGCAAGGCCGGACAGTTGTCGGACAAAAAGGTTTTCTGAGCGGCATGGGCGGCAGTTCATCTGACGACGATGAAGTTAAATCCGATGAAGAAGAGGAGGATGACGAAAAGAAATCATCCGTTTCAGGACCACCAGTTCCTGAACAGCTCAACGATGGAACTTACGAACAACGATTGTGCTATGTGATTCTGGTGGCTGAAAGTAACGGCCCCGACGAAGCGGCAGAGAAACTTTCGGAGCTCGACAAGGCCGCATCCGAAGCTGACTTTGAGTTCAACGAAGACCAAACAAAGCTCCGCGAGATCGTGGGCAAGCTAATCGAGAGCCAACAGGATGGCGACTTTGACGCGACACCGCTGTCCGATGGCGATCGGGATTTCATCAAAGAAAAGCTCGGTTGGATCGGTGAAATTGCATTGGTTCCCGAAGGAACGCGAAACGTGAAGACACGGAAGCAGCTCCTGTCGGAAGCAACATGGTCGATGGGACTCATGATGACGTTCATGGTTCTAGCGTTTCTCACACTCATGTTCGGCGTTGTATTGGCAGCTGTGTTTTCAGTGCTCTTTGCGACTACCAAATTGAAACCAAAGTTTCTGACTCGCGGTAAATCGGTCAACATCTACATCGAAACGTTTGCGTTGTGGTTGGTTTTCTTCTTTGGAGGGCCGGAGCTAACCTCGCTAGCAATGAATTTGGCGGCAATCGAAATGACGCCAACATTGGGGATGATCGTTTCAATGGGTTTCTTTTTCGGATCACTGATCGTGCTGATCTATCCGGTGATCCGTGGCATCTCGTTTCGACAGATGTGCCATGACATCGGATGGAAAGCTAAAGGTGGGTTGGTCGACGTTGCCGTCAGTCCGGTCAATTACATCGCCGGCACACCGTTGATGGTACTGGGACTGATTTGCGTGTTGATCCTCACACTAGTCGCCAGTCTGATGGCCGAGCCCAAGCCGTTTGGAACCGGGATTGCGGCCGGACATCCAATTCAGAACATCATCGCAGAGGGGCAATCGCTGAACATTGCTTACGTGGTGTTGATGGCTTGTGTTGCGGCACCGATCGTCGAAGAAACCATGTTCCGAGGCGTGCTCTATCGGCACTTGCGAGAACTCAGCGGCGACTGGTCGCGCTGGGGCAGCGTGATTTTCTCCGCGCTGTTCAATGGCCTCATCTTCGCAGCCATTCACCCACAAGGATATGTTGCGATTCCTCTGTTGACGGCGCTGGCGATCAACTTCTCGCTGGTTCGCGAGTGGAGAGATTCTCTGATCGCGCCAATCATTATGCACGGTATCAACAACGGATCCGTGACACTGTTCATGCTGTTATTGATGTCGTAATCGATTTCGCGGCTTGCCGACTTCAACGTGATATGTGAAAATTTTGGAGCGAAAAAGCTCGGGATTTGGCCTGAGTAGCTCCAGACTTACCTCACAAAAAACGCGAAGAATCATGGCACGGATCAACGAAAATTTTCTCAAACTACAAGCCGGATATCTTTTCCCTGAGATCGGTCGCCGAGTCAAAGCTTTCTGTGCCGCCAATCCTGAGGCGGACGTTATCAAGATGGGCATCGGCGATGTGACGCAGCCCTTGCCATCTGCGATCATCAAAGCGATGCACACCGCTGTCGATGAAATGGCGTCGTCTGAGACGTTCCGTGGTTACGGTCCTGAACAGGGCTATGGTTTCCTTCGCGAAGCGATCGCCAAGAACGACTATCAGCAATTCGGCATCCAAGTTGATGCTGACGAGATCTTCGTTTCCGATGGTTCGAAGTGCGATGGCGGAAACATCCTCGACATCTTCGGTGACGACAATCGTATCGCCGTGCTTGATCCGGTCTATCCAGTTTACGTCGACACCAACGTGATGGCAGGCCACACCGGACCAGCAGACGATAACGGACGGTACGAGAAACTTGTCTATATGGCAGTCACGGCCGAAAACAATTTCGAGCCCGAGCTTCCATCAGAGCCTGTCGACATCATCTACCTTTGCTACCCGAACAATCCGACCGGCGTTGTCGCAACTCACGCGATGCTGTCGAAGTGGGTCGAATACGCCGAGAAGAATAACTCGATCATTCTCTACGATGCAGCCTACGCAGCATTCGTTTCGGACCCTGAAATTCCTCGTTCAATTTTCGAAATTCCGGGAGCCCGAAAGGTCGCGATTGAGATGCGAAGCTTCAGCAAGAACGCTGGCTTCACGGGTATCCGCTGTGCCTTCACCGTCGTTCCAAAAGAATTGATGGGCTCAACGAAATCCGGAGAGCAGCACGCGATTCATACGCTTTGGAACCGCCGTCATTGCACCAAATTCAATGGCGTCAGCTACCCTGTTCAACGTGGCGCTGAGGCAGCCTACAGCGAAGAAGGAAAAGCTCAGATCAATGAGCTGATCGATTTCTACATGAACAATGCCAAGCTTCTTCGTGAAGGTTTGACGGCGATGGGCTTTGAAGTCTTTGGTGGCGAGAATGCTCCTTACGTTTGGATCAAGACACCAGCGGAAACAACAAGCTGGGAATTCTTCGATCACCTGCTGGAGAAGTGCCACATCGTCGGAACTCCCGGAAGTGGATTCGGTGCCGCAGGTGAAGGCTATTTCCGCCTAAGCGCTTTCAATTCGCTCGAAAACACGGAAGCCGCGTTGAAGCGAATTCAGGATTCCGTCTCTGCCGGCATTCAGTAATCGAACTCGATCGTTCGAAGGGAATTCGATGGACCGAAGAAAACTTAACGCCATCGTTGGCTACGTCTCACGCTCCCTGTCCGCAGCTGCGCTGATGATATGGGGCGTCTTCAACGTCTCCTCGTTAGTGAACGAGTACATGAGCCGAACCGGCGACGACGGTAACTGGATCGCCAGCGGTCTTTTGTGCGGGCTGTTCGGAGCGTTGCCATTCTTACTGGGATCTTGGTTGCTGTTCCGGAACATCTCGCAGGTGAGCCAAGAACCCAAGGGGTAGTGCCCTAGATATGCTATTTGCTGGTTCAGCATGCCGTCGAAAGCAAGCAGTATTATGCTGACACGTTGGATCAAACGTTGTGAGCAAACGCTGGATCGCTTATTCTTTTTGAGTTCGCTTTGCTGAGTTTCAGTAAGAACAATTTTGGCCGCCTTGCCGCACATGGATCTTCCTCTGTTGATGACTTGATTGAGAACTTGTCAATCAAACAGAGGAAGGCCTTTTTATTGAATTCAATCTCGGCAAAACAGGAAGAACAGCGAAGAGCATGTTGGAAATGCCGTGCCTTGGTGGCGGGTTAATTACTGGTTGGCGGTCTAGAATGCAACCATGTCTGAAATCGAAGAAAACCCATACGCGCCGGGCATCGTTCAACAGAAGCACGTTCACACCGAAGTCGAAGCGATTCGGTACAAGCATCTGTCACACGAAGGGGCCATGCGATCCGTCGCACTGTTTTATCTGGTTGGTGGTGTCATTGGGAATTTCGTAGGGTTGGTCGTAATCGTGGCCGGGTTCGGCGCAATATTCGGGCCGCTTCGCCCTGACGGAACTTCCCCCAGATCGGTCGGGCTTGGGTTTCTTGCTTTTGGATCGATCGTTTTTCTGTATTCATTTGCTCTACTTGTCGTTGCTCACGGATTCAAAAAACTCTACCCGCAATTTCGAGAGCTTGGATTGATCGTCGCAGGCCTTGGTATGTTGTTTGTGCCCATCGGAACGATTATCAACAGCTATGCTTTGTATTTGTTAATATCAAAGAAGGGCGTGACCATTTTCTCGCCCGAGTACCAGAAAGTTGTTGGCCAGACGCCGCACATGAAGTACAAAACGCCGATTGTCGTTTGGATTGTCTATGGCTTTTTAATGTTGCTCATCGTTGCCGCACTTCTAAGTGCGTTTGCGTAGCACCTTTTAGGATCCGATAATGTCTGAAATCAAAGAAAACCCATACGCGCCGGGCGTCGTTCAACAGAAGCACGTTCACTCCGAAGTCGAAGCGATTCGACACGCACATCTATCGCACGAGGCGTCCGTGAAGTCGATCGGGCTGCTTTACCTAATCGGTAGCGGCATGTTGTTGCTGGCGGGAACCGGCTACTTCATCACCGGGATTGCCATGTTGAATGATGGAAATCGGCCCGGTGAGCCTTCGCTTGCCCAATTTGGAGCAGTAATGCTCGCCATCGGTGCGTTCCTGGTCATATATGCGGTGGCCCAAATTGTCGTTGCCATCGGATTGAGAAAACTGTCTCCCTGGTCAAAGATTCCAGCAGCAGTCATCGCAGCGATTGGTTTGATTTTTTTCCCGATCGGAACGCTGATCAACGGCTACGTTTTGTACTTGCTGTTTTCAAAAAAAGGCACCATGGTCTTTTCTCCTAGATACAAGGATGTCATCTTCCAAACGCCGCACATGAAGTACAAAACTTCGATTGTTGTTTGGGTGTTGGTTGGGCTCTTAGGGGTGCTGTTTGTTGCTGTGATCGCCGCCGCACTGTTCAGCGCGTGATTCAAATGAGATGCCAATTTTGTGCCCGCTGCGTATAATCTTTGCATGAACGAAACTGCTGCATCCAAATACTCTCGCCAACTGGCCGAACTGTATCAACGCGTCAACTACGAACGCCAGAGCTCCGCCGGTCCGAGAAGTTTCAAACTGCAGACAATGCATGATCTGATGCATCGGCTCGGCCATCCGCATCAAGCAGCTCCCGTCATTCACGTCGCCGGAACGAAAGGCAAAGGTTCGGTCTCGAAAATGATTGGCGAGATCCTGCGTCACGCTGGAATGAAGACAGGAATCTACAGTTCGCCACACTTGGAACGAATCAATCAACGTATCGCCATCAATGACGAACTGATTACGGACCAGCAGCTCTCCGATGTGTTCGAGCAAATCCAGCCAGCCATCGATTCGCTTGACGAAGAATTTGCGTCGCGAAACGAACGAGGCCTAACGTTCTTCGAGATCATCACTGCAGCCGGGTTTCAGTTCTTTGCGAATCAGGAAGTTGAAGCCGTCGTCCTAGAAGTCGGCCTTGGCGGGCGGCTCGATTCGACCAACGTCTGTCAGCCAGCGGTCAGCATTATCACCAACATCAGCCTCGATCACGTGAAGCAACTTGGTGACACGATCACAAAGATTGCAACCGAGAAAGCTGGCATCATCAAGCCCGGCGTGCCGGTGGTTAGTGGAGCACTCCACCCGGAAGCGATCGAAGCCATCCAAGAAATCTCAGCCGATCGCGGGGCTCATCTTTTTCAGCTCGATCGCGACATGAGCACGAATCGAAACGACGACGGAAAGTTCGAATGCTCCGGGACGACACGGGAACCTTTTGCGATCGATGGATTGCAGGTCGACATGCCGGGCGATCACCAACACGCCAACGCCGCACTCGCGATCACCGCTTGCAAGATTCTTGTCGATCAAGGCTGGGAAATTTCTGAAGATCATATTCGCAGCGGAATTGCATCAGCGACTTTGCCAGGCCGAACTGAAATTTTGTCTCGTTCGCCATTCGTGATGATGGACATGGCTCACAATGGCGCCTCGGTCGACGCACTGATGCAAACGTTCGACGCCGAAGTCGGATCAGAGGCGCGGAAACGATTCCTTGTTGCGACGACGCGGGAAAAGGAGACGGCTGAAATCGTGGAACCGCTGGTCGCGACTGCCGATGAACTTGTGCTGACTCGTTACCAAGAAAATCCTCGCGGCAAACCGATCGATGAGTTGTCGGCTGCGGTAGAGGAGTCGATTTCGCGTCGTCGCGACCTTGGCCAACGGATTCCAGACGTGCAAACTCGGGAAACTCCCGAACTTGCTTGGCAATATTTGCTTGAAACGCTCGAATGTAACGATGCGATCTGCGTTGCGGGATCGGCGTTTTTGGTTGCCGAATTGCGACCGAAAGTAAAACGGTGGCTGGCAGAAAATTCCAACAAGGAGAACGAACAATGAATCGACGAAATATCGAAACGGGTATTTTGCTGCTGTTTGCGCTGGCCATTGTTGGCCTGTTGGGTTCGCTGTTTGTGATCGATTCGCCCGAAGAACGGCGACTGGTCTGGCCCTGTTTGTTGGGGGCCCTGATGGGGTTGGCAACCTTTGCTGGTTTTCTTGTCTTCGGACGCAAAGCACCTGATCCGGATTCGCCGACGGTGGTGGCTTCGCTGCCGGACGAAATGAGTGCCAGTGCGTTGGTGGTGCAGCTTGGCAATTTCGGAATCAAAGCTCAGGCAGTCGGAGGCTACACTTCTGGATTTCAAACCGAAGTCGCCAGTGACGTTCGCGTGGTGGTTGCTGCGCGAGATGTCGAGGCGGCGACGAAGTTGTTGAAGCAGTAGTCCACCAGGTCAATCGAATGAACAAGAAAATTCAACCCGAATCTGATCCCGGTTTTGAGTCGGTAACGAGGTATCTTCAGTATTCGCTCTCACTTCCCGAACGAGCGATCCGTAGCACCGCCGCGATCGTCGGCGGCATCGCGCAGCAATCGGCAACGCTATTGGTCCCGTCCGCGTTTCAGGATTCGAAAACGTACAAGACTTTTGTCAAACAAATGTTGGACATGGTTGCGCACGACATTGGAGGAGCCGAAAGAGCCGATGGCGAAGAGACTCCGGACACGCAAGTCGAAGGTTACGTCGCGAAAAAGACGGTCGGCACGTTTGTCGACTTGGCCGGGATGGCGACATTGCACGTTTCGCCAATGACGATTCTGGCCGTGATGAGCGACGTGGCTTATGGTTCGAACGTGTACTTGCGGCAGTTGGGTGATGAACTAAAACGCGAAGGCGTCATTGATGCCGATTCAACGATCGATCACGCAGCTGACTTACTTGAAGCCATCGGTTCTGCGTCAGGGAAAGCAACCGACCGGTTCGACAAACCGCCGTTGAGCCTTGATGGTTTGCGAGAGACGATCGAGGAAGCTCAGGCTTCTGTTGGCACGATCGACGCGACAAAGATTATTCCGCAAGCCGAGATCAAGCGGATGTGGTCGGAAATGCAAGACATGGCGGACTCGCAAGACGTTGATTTGATTGACGTGTCGAGTGCCATGACGATGTACACGTTGAACCAAGTTGCGACGGTCAGCAAAGGCGCCTTGACCACGATTCGCGTCACGGGAAATTTGCTCGACGAGCACCTGTTTGATCATTACTGGCAGGGTTTGCAACGGATCAACGATGAAGGGATTTGGCAGATTTTCGCCAGCAGTAGTCAGCCGTACATTGAAGCCGTTTGGATGAATTTCTCCTCTGCAAAGGAAACGATCACAGAGGACGTTGTTTCCGGCCGGCTGCTATCACGGACTTGGACCGGGTTTTGCGATTGGCTGGGCGGGTAAGTCGTGGTTGCGGCTTCTAGCCGCAGCATTTGCATTCGTCTCTGTGTTCTCCGTGCCTCCGTGTTTCAAAACATTGCATGGGAATTTGAAACACAGAGTCACAGAGAGCACAGAGGAAAATTCGGTCAGGGATTTCAGCAATGTTCCATCCTTTCGAACGAACCTACAGCAACATTTGGGAGGATCGAAATGGAAGATATCATTGGTGGAGCAATTGCTGCAGCGTTTATGGTAACGGTTTGGCTGCTGGGCGTTTGTACGTTGCTCTACAGCGCCATTGAGGAAGCTTCAAATCACAATCCTCATGACGGCCCGTTTCCTTGGCAACGCTGCTATTGGCTATGCGTGTTGCTATCCTTACCGGTTGTGTTGCCGATGTCTTTGGTGTTTCCGATCCTTCTTGTTCCCATCGCGACCATGTTGGTTCTGGGCTACTACCAATCCACCAAAGAAGATCGTGAAAGAGTTCTTGAATCGAAGGTGGTGACCGAGCAACTGTTCAAGAAGTATCCCGTCTTGAATGAGGTTCCGCCTTGTGATCCGTTGTCGAGCCGCAACGATCAGTTTCGAATCTTTGATACATCGTGGCCGGCTCCGGCGTACCTTGGCTTGGCGTCGCGGAATGACATCAGCTACTTGGTCGACCTGTTTGGGAAAACTGAAACGTATTTCGGAGCTCGATCGAACAATTTCATGTTGTTTCTGGGCTCGTTGGAAGACGACACCGAGCCAAAATTCTTCGAATTGTTGGGCAGCTGCTTTCATGACGAATTCCATTTGTCGCCACAGATCCAGAAATCAAAATTGAGCTGCGATCTCTATGGGGTGATATCGGCTCGACTCATTCGCCATGGCTCAATGTGTCTCCGTTGGACGGAATGAGCGGTCTGAATACGAGAAAAGATCGGCCAATTCAACCTGCACGAACCTGTTTGCGAGAATTCGTGTCCTGTCGATCTGTTGACATCGTCGCGGAGGATTGCTAACCTTTGCGACATCGAAAACGGGGCTGTAGCTCAGCTGGGAGAGCGTTTGGCTGGCAGCCAAAAGGTCAGGGGTTCGAGCCCCCTCAGCTCCACTTTTTTAGTTTCAAAAACGCACCCGAATCCGGGTGCGTTTTTTTGTGCAAATTCCGAACGCAAGCTGCAGGAACTTTACTCATCCGGCATCTCATGAGCATTCTTCGCTGACTCAATCGAGTTCAACAAATCATGTCCCTTATGGCGGTCCTAAAAGTAGCCTGACCCTTACACGATGCTCGAGCCTATGCGGATTTTCCAATGCCAATTGTAGGACAGATCGAAGGGGTCAAAAGCGTGGACGATCAGGCGAAGTAGAAATAAAGCCCGACATCGTCAACAATTGAAGATTCTCGCCTTCCTCAGAAAGCCCACCATGAATGATCAGTGGTACTACCAGCCACAAACCATCGGCACGCCAGAAACCATTGGGCCTTTGACGTTCAATCAGATGGTTGATCATGTTTTGAGGCGTAAGCTAAAGAAAAAGGATCTTGTCCACAGCCCAACAGCAACCGGCAATCAATGGATCTACGCCAATCAAACACCGATCATCGAGGCGGCAGTCAAAAAAGCAAAGGAGGCAAGGAAAGAAAGTCAGAAGCCAACAACACCACAGGTTAAGCCGGAGCGACCCTCTCCACCTGACCCGAAGACTCGATCTTTTGAAGATGGCTGGTACGTTTTCGATGGAGAGAACCAGCATGGGCCTGTCTCGGACAGTGATTTCAAGATCCAGATAGAGAAGGGGTGGATCCATTCACGTTGCCACGTCCTTCACCTACGCCAGACTGGAGGACAGTGGCAAAGGAGTTTCGGTAGGAAGACGCTACTGGCGATGCTGCCATATGAGCTGCAAGAGAAAAAGACCTGCCCGTATTGTGCCGAACTGATTTTGAAGCATTCGATCAAGTGTAAACATTGCGGAGAGTTCTTGGCGAAATCATCCCGAGTAGGCTCACCAGTTCAGTCGAGCAGCGGAGACTTTTCGAGAAAGCCGATCGGAGCGATTGGAGTCATGATAGGTATTCTCGTAACGCTTTCAGCTTTCGGTATGAAGACGACAGTGTCTACAGGGTCTGGCAACGCTGTGCATAACATTGGATTGCAGCAACAACAAATGATGCTCCTAGTTATCGGAGTTGCGATCGGTGTAATCGGAATCTATTTGTTTACCAAAGATTAAGTCAGGTAACGCTGGAATGAAAAGAGCCATCCAACTACTGACCATCGCCTTCGCGACATGGTTGTTGATGTCGTTCCTCGCACCGCGGCCAAAGCTTGCGATGGAGGGCAAAGGGAATGTTGCCGACTGGCTGCCGGATGATACTTCGCCAGTCATCGACTACCCGGCGAGAGGCTTCGAAGTCATACACGGACGGGACGAGATAAAGGCCGATCTGGTTAAGCATTTCGCAAAACAAGGGGCGGAACCGTTGCCTCATTCGAGCCGAAACCGATCTGCGGCTGAGCCCCCCACCGCCAAGGAGTGCAGTTGCGCCATTGGGATCTGAAATCTGCCTAGGATCGTGCGAAAACAGCTAAGTCGACGCACCGGACGAGATGAACATGAAAGATTTAAAAGCAAGGTTTGCTAATGAAGGTGGAGATCACGAAAGGTTGGTTTGGTGCCCAAAAGGTCCGCTACGGTTGTCCTGAATGTTCAGAATCGCTTACGTCGCCTTTGTCTGATGTTGGTAAGACAGACTTCTGCCCATCCTGCAATGTTCAATTTGTGGTTCCCGGATCACATCTCCTACAAGCATTGGAAGCCGAGCTTGATCGGGTGGCTGAGCAGGCTCGAATAAGGGCGGAACAAGAACGAGCCGAACGGGATCGAGTCGCGAAAGCAAATGCGGAGAGTATTCGGGAGCAATCCAATGCGCCGGTCTCGAATCGCAATCGGAATTCAGAAAACCATGATCCAATTTCTAACGCCAAACAAAAGAAAGAAGAGACGAGTCAAGGTTACGGTTACGTTTACGTAATGAGTAATCCATCGATGCCTGGTATCGTCAAGATCGGCAGGTCAATTGATCCTAATCGCAGAGGATCGGAGTTGCAAAGCACTGGTGTGCCAACACCGTTCAAAATTGAATACGCGGCAATGGTTCGCGACATGAGCAAAGTAGAACGGGAACTGCATGAGAGATTCGCTTCGCAACGAGTCAATAGAAATCGTGAATTCTTCAATCTGCCAGTTGATGAAGCGGTCAACGCTGTGCGGCGGTACGAAGATAGCACCTCTGTTGGTCAGTCTTCACTTGAGGGCGCAGCATCGGGGCTAGTGGCTTGTGGGATTGGATGCGCGGTTATCGCGTTTGGATTCATGGCGTTCATCTTTATTCTAGCAATCATCTTTTAAATGCCAGATGTCACTACGCGCTGGGCCGGCCGCGATGGTGTCTGGTGCATCGGCTTGGGCAACGACAACGAGAAAGCTGACCACTCAAGCCGCGCGCTTCCGAACAAATGGAGCTACTGATTTGTTTGAAAGTTTGGTACGGATACGGGCCGGAAATGTCACCAACGACGCTGCTTAGATTCGGTCGCGTCTGAATCAACGGGTCTGACCCGCTAGAATGGCGATGCAATGTTTCGCTTAAAACCTACTATTCGGACTTACTACGATGGATGTTCAACCTGATCAAACTCGGCCGTTTTCGAAATCGGATGTTGAGGAAGCTGTCGGCAAAGATTCTTCTTTTGCATTTGAATGTCAAGCGTTTAAACGGCTGAAAAAATGGTTCTCTGAGATGCAACACTGCGGAACGTACATTGACCCAGTAACCAATATGCACCGCGAGTTCGATATTCGAGCATCAGCCACTGCAACAAGTGGTGCTCAGCTCCGATTGGCAATCGAATGTAAGCAAATTTCAGATGCTACGCCGGTTGTCGTGCTGCGAACTCGAAGGAAGCTGAATGAGAAGGGAGCCTGCCGTATTGCTCCCATCGCACCTCACAATGAGCATTCAGGACGCATGGCTCGCATCCAGGACGTTTTCCTTCGGTACAGCGAAGGCAGCGTTGGCAGATCCATCGAGCAATATCATCGTGCGAAAGGAGGAGAATTGAAGAAAGTCAGAAGCGCTGACAGTGTGTATCCAAAATGGTCGCAAGCTGTTGCGTCGTGCCATGAGTTGGTCGTCGGTAGTTTGCGGGCGAAGGGGAAGCATTCTACTTTCGTGGTGCCAGTTTTACTTATACCGAACAAGTGTCTATGGGTGATTGATTTTGACGAAGATGGAAACCCCTCTGACGC
This sequence comes from uncultured Pirellulaceae bacterium, assembly GCA_938010615.1. GTDB lineage: Bacteria > Planctomycetota > Planctomycetia > Pirellulales > Pirellulaceae > Mariniblastus. The sequence continues at coordinate 15,780 of CALLUY010000057.1, forward strand.
GAAAGAGGTAGCGCATTGTGAAATTTTTATCGATGCTCCGATTGGTGAACAGGGATTTCGAGCAACTCATTTAGAAATTTGGACTATTGGATCGATTGACGAGCGGGTCCAGTCATTTGAAGATTCATTCTAAGGACGATTCGCGAACGTCTCGACGAGAATCAAGACGGCTGACTGCTTGCTGAACCAACTTTCCGGCTCTGTGTCTTATTTTTTGGAAGATTTTGGCTCAACGGATTGTCGCTTCTGAAGGCCTGAGACTGAATCTGAGGTCCTTGACGGTGTCGCTTTGTTGGGCTTCATCGACTGCTGACCACGAATCCTGAAACGGCTGACGCCGTTCTGAACTTGATTTACAGGCCAGCCGTTCTGAATTGTGCATGCCCAGCTTTACTCGGTTGGGCAGCTTGCAGTATCGGTTTGGGCTGTCAATAATTCGGACAAGTTTGATAACTAGTGACCAGACGTGTCACAGGGCAATGCAATGATTGCGATAGCCAACCCGGAAAAAAAATGTTTCATTCCTATGCAGTAGCCAACGAATTCATCGCAATCAGTATCGAGAAGAACAAGCTCGTTACTCCGATGAAGCTTTTGAAGTTGGTTTACTTTGCGCACGGCTGGCATCTGGGGCTTTACGGAACAGGGTTGATTGACGAACAAGTCGAGGCTTGGAAGTATGGTCCCGTTGTTGAGTCCATCTACCATGAAGTTAAGAATTACGGTACCAATAATATTGCTTCGCTCATTAGTCGAACAGATTTCGAAACGATGCATGTCGATACACCTAGGATTGATTGCTCAAACGAAGATGGAATGAGAGCCGTTTCTTTGATTCAGCGTGTTTGGGATTTGTATTCTCCATTCAGCGGCATCAAGTTGTCGAACATGACACATCAGCCAGGGACGCCGTGGTTTGAAACTTGGAAACCGATGGAATCCAAGCCGATTAAAGGTACCGACATTCCAATTGCGGCGATAAGGAATCACTTCTGTGAACTCGCCAAGCGATGATGAACTAAGGATCATGTGAAAAATAACTTGGGTGTTTCGGGTTCGAATTTATAGTTGAATTGTCCGAGAGTTTTGTCGCGAATGATAGTCGGCAGTTCAGTGTCTTGAGTAGATG
>CALLUY010000058.1 GCA_938010615.1 uncultured Pirellulaceae bacterium
TTCAACAGTCGGATTCAGTCGATCAAATCAGCGGCAAGAGGATTCAGATGTTTTGAAAACTACCGAGCAAGGATTCTGTTCTACTGCGGAAAGCTCGATTTGATGCCAAATAGACGCCACTAAAAACCCGGAAGAACCAAAAAGCGCAAGCGAGTGAATGTTTCCGGCTGGCATCCCCGCGCTCAGCATTCACCCGCTTGCGAGGAACTTGCATGGCTTGGTTTGTCCGTGCAAATCTTAACCCGACGCGTAAGCGAGGTACCTGCGCGCACCTCGCTTACGCGTCGGGTTGTGATTGGCAATATGAAACGGCGCAACTCCCCGAATAGCGGAGCCGTGCGGCAATCCATGCAATTTCCTGTTGCGCTTCGGGCTTGTATCGTTACCCAATCAGCCAGATCACGAAAGAAACCGGAGCAGCGAAGACGAGCGAATCGATCACGTCCAAAACGCCACCAAGTCCCGGCAGCCAGCTGCTCGAGTCTTTAATCTGGGCGTCGCGTTTAAGAAGCGACTCGGCCAGATCGCCCAGCATGCCAGCCAGCGTAACCGCAACTCCATATATTAAGAACCACCACCACGGCTTCGGCACCGTCACGTTGCAGATCAATGGGCTCACAAGAAACACGACGATCGCGGCTCCAACGATGCCGCCCACAATGGCACCAACGGCACCTTCGACCGTTTTATTGGGGCTGAGCTTCGGTGCGATTTTGCGTTTCCCAATCGATTTACCAACAAAGTAAGCAAACGAATCGGATAACTTGACGGTCGCGATCACCAACACGATCGCCGCCACGCCAAGATGATTACTGTCCTGAATCTGACGATGTGACAACACAAACCCAAACAGCATCGCGATGTAGACAAACGCTAGCGAACTTTTGGCAATCCGTGTCGCCACTTCACCGCGATTCGATTCGATCGTTGCGGATTCAGGATCATACGTGAGCATCTCATAGACAAACGCAATAAGCACTGCCGCACCGATGCCTGACAGCACCCAGCCCAACCTTCCGATCGGACAGTCCGCCGGATACGCCTGCCAGAAAACAGGAATGTTGGACATGCTGACCATCACGGCTGCCCCTAACATCATCAACCAAGAAGGATGACATCCTGTGCCTTTCCACAATCGGTGGAACTCATCAGCGGCAGCAGTCGAAATGATCACGCAGAGGATTGCCAACAACACACCAGAGCGCCCAAGCCACGCTTTTTGACCGAGCGTAAAATCAGCCCACAGCAAAAGGATCATTGTCGTGATCAATACAGCCGCAGAAGCCAGTCGACGACCTAGCACGATGACTCCTGCTGATCAGGTTTCTCTTCGCTCGGTCGGTTCAAACCACCAAAGCGACGCTTCCGTTTCGAATAGTCCTTGATCGCGGTTCTGAGATCTTCGGTGCCGAACTCAGGCCAATACTTTTGCGTCACCCACAGTTCGGCGTAGCTCAACTGCCAAAGCAAGTAGTTGCTGATTCGCATTTCGCCAGCAGTCCGAACCATCAAATCCGGATCGCTCATGCCGGCGGTGTAGAGATGATCCGACACCAACTGTTCGTCGATCGAGTCGACCTCGAGTCCATCATCTTTCACGCGTTGGCTAATGCTGCGAATGGCGTCGACGATTTCTGCGCGACTGCCATAGTTGATCGCGAGGCACAGCAAGGTTCCTGTATTCTTCGACGTCAGCTCGATGCTACGATCCATCTCGAGCTGGACTTCTTCGGGAATTCGTTCTCGACGACCAATGATCTTGAGCCGAATATTGTTCTTGTTCAGAGTCTCTCGCTCATTGACCAAATACTCGGTCAGCAAATGCATCAGAAACTCTAGCTCCAGCTCTGGACGTTTCCAATTTTCGCTCGACAGACAGTAGAGCGTCAGTTGTTCGATGCCGAGCCTTGCACATTCTTCGGTGATTTGGCGAACGGTTTCGGCACCTTGTTGGTGTCCTTTAATTCGGGGCTGCGATCGTTCTTGCGCCCACCGTCCGTTGCCGTCCATGATCATCGCAATATGCCGCGGACGCTTCTCTTCCGGGATTCCGGACCAGAATTCGCTTTCGGATTGAGTCGAGGACATAGAAGTGATTTCTAACGAGCGGGCAGTTTGGACATCCCTATTTTTATCAAACTCTGCCTCGATTCGGTAGGACGGGGCAAGAGAACTGCAAAGTTGAATTTGGTGAGTGATAACATCGTTGGAGTCGAGTCGGTTCGGCACGCTTCATCAGTAGTGGACGATTACGTGCGTTGAACAACAAATCATCAATCAGCCCGGAGGGTGGCACATCATTGCCGGTGGCGTCAGCCACCGGATATTGACTCTGTTGAAGCTCAAGCCCGGAGGGCGACACATTGATGGAGTTATTCCCATAGGTTTTGGATCATACTCAACCTCATGATCGGCGAGCATCTTCAAGTATTCTTCCTGCAACATTCTCTAGTGATGTTGATGAGATGCCATGGTGATCAGTTCTCCTTTTGACGACGAATGTGTCGCCCTCTGGGCTTTGAGACGATTTGCCATGTTTCCGGTGGCTGACGCCACCGGCAGAGATCTTTCGCCCTCCGGGCTGGCAGGGTCAACTAAATCGCCGCAGGATTGAAATGCATTGTAGCAAGTAGGAACTTCCAAACAGGTTGAGGTGGTTCAGCAAATGATATAGCCGATAGATCGCAACCCGATCTTCCCACCCGTCCGCCATCGGCCACGCTTCGTGGTAGGCGTCGTAAAACGATTCCGGCAAGCCGCCAAACAGAGTCGTCATTCCAAATTCTGCTTCGCGATTGGCAAAGTAAACCGCGGGATCAATCAGAACCGGTTGAGCCTGTTCATCGCATATCCAATTTCCGCTCCACAGGTCACCGTGAATCAAAGCCGGCCGCTCTGTCGATCCACCAATCAGCGAATCCAATCGATTGATCACTGAGTCACCAAGGCTTTGCAGTTCACTGTCGCCAAGTCCATTCTCTCTTGCGAGCTTAAGTTGAAAGCTCAGCCTCGATTTGGACCAAAAATCTGTCCAATCATCCGTCCACGGATTCGGCTGGAGACTCGCGCCGAGAAAGTTGTCGTGCTCGAATCCAAAACGATCAGCCGAACTGCTGCGATGCAACTCCGCCAACTGCCGACCGAAACGTTCGAAAAAATCGCCGGCTGGAACATGGGACTCAATCGCCTCCAACACCAACACGTTCGTTCCGTCTTCGCTCACTCCAGATCCGAAGACGTTAGCCACACGTATTGCTCGCGTTGCCCGCATCGCATTGAGCCCAACCACTTCCGGACCAAAAATATCTTCGTGACTGGTTTTCACAAACACATTTGCAGTATCAGAAACGCTTGGCTCAAAACTGACGCCGGGAAAGCGACGTTTTACCTCCCCAAGCGATTCAAAATCAGTCGTCATCGTAGAAGTTCATCCAAGATGTTTGGGCAGGCAGCTTCAATCATGTCGAGCACCGTTTCGAATCCGTCGGCGCCGCCGTAGTACGGATCAGGCACATCAACTGGCCAGCTATCATCCAAGAAGTCGCTCATCAACTTCACGTTGGTTGCCGTAGGATCAATTTCCATGATGTCGCTGTGATTTTGACGATCCATCGCAATGACCAAGTCAAATCGGTCGAGATCATCGGGCACGATTTTCCGCGAACGACTGGTTAAGTCGTAGTCCCGTTTGCTGGCGTGGTCTCTCATCCGACGATCGGCAGGATTGCCCTCGTGATATCCGATGGTGCCAGCGGAATCGATGGTTACTTTCGAGTCGAGTCCACGTTCCTCAACGAGGTGTTGTAAAACACCCTCCCCTGTTGGCGAGCGGCAAATGTTCCCGAGGCAAACGAAAAGAATGGATGCGGGAGTGGTCATAGTTTCTCAAGGCTGATTGTCAGTTTAGCGAAGCTCAAATCATAACCAGAAGTGTGAGTTTTGAGATTGCACATTGCACGGTTTTGGTATGTCCGCGCAAATCCTAACCCGACGCGTAAGTTTTGAAGTTGCAGTGTTTAGTGCTGAAAGCACGGCATGTATTAGCCATGGACGCA
>CALLUY010000059.1 GCA_938010615.1 uncultured Pirellulaceae bacterium
GTAAACGAAGACGACAAGCCATCATTATGTGTCACGCGTTCACTGTCCACAATTACCGGCAGGCTCAAACTGGCGACAATAAATAACTGTGCCACAACTTCTACGACAAGACTCGACGATGTCTACCCCTTCGCCCGTGGCAGTCTCACATAGAACTGGGTTCCCTTGCCAAGTTGGCTCTCAAGCGTCACCGTTCCGCCGAATGCTTGCGTCAGGTGTTTCACAATCGCCAAACCCAGTCCCGTCCCGCCCATGTCCCGCGAGCGAGCCTTATCGACTCGGTAGAAGCGTTCGAAAATCCGAGCCTGTTGGTCCTTGGCAATTCCAATCCCCGTATCAATCACGCTGATGACGATCCAGTTATCGTCGCCCCTTGTTGAAATCGAAACACGACCACCCTCAGGGGTATAGTGAATTGCGTTGACGACAAGATTCTTTACGATCGTTTCAATCGCTTCGGCATCACATCGGGCAATCGCACTCGGCTGATCAAGTTGAAGATGCAACTCAAGCTGTCGACTACTCGCCGAATCCAAAAACTGGCGGTGCAAAGATTCGCAGATCAAGTTCACGTCGACGTCAGCAATCGAGAACGTTTTCTCCCCAGATTCAACGCGAGCTAACTGTAGCAAGTCCTGAATTTGCTGGTTCAATGTGTCCGCTTGAAATTCGATCTGTTCCAAGAATTGTACGTTTTTGCTTTCATCATGAAGCGCGCCCATGCGTAACGTTTCTGCGTACGCCTTGATGGACGCCAACGGAGTCTTCAGTTCATGCGAAACGTTGGCAACAAAATCCTGTCGCATTGTTTCCAACTGTCGCAACTCTGAAACATCATGCAAAACGACCGCGACGCCTGGTTTGTCTTCATCGGCCAACATCGAAACGCGAGCTTTCAACGTGCGGCTGAAGTCTCCAATGGTTTTGAATTCGGTTTTTGAAAATGTGCGGTCTCTTTGAGACTTTTCGATGGCTTCCGAGAGTTCTGGAATCCGGACGATCTCAGATAACTTGCGGCCAACGATGTTGTCTCGATGAAAAGACAGCATTCGACATGCTGCACCATTGGCAAGCATGACGTTTCCATTTGGCTCAAGGGCCACGACGCCTTCAATCATGCTCGATAGAACCGCCTCCAGTCGCTGACTGTTTTCACTGAGCCGACTTTCGCGATGCTTTAGCTCGGATTGCATTTGTTCGAATGCATCCGCAAGTTGTCCCCACTCATCGTCCCGATGATGAACTGCCGGAAAGCTGTCGTACTCCCCTTCGCCAATTTTTCGGGCTGCATTTGAAAACAGTGTCAGCGGACGTAAAAATCGAGACGAAAGAAACGCTGTGACAAGAGCAGTCAAAGCTCCTAACAGAATTGCAAAAGTCCAGACATATTTTTGCACTGCGTTGACTGCTTTGTCGATCGAAGCCATTGGCACTGCAACGCGAACGAAACCACCGGGCTCATACTTGCGAGCCAAATACATCATGGATTGATTCAGCGTATCACTGTGCCGTTGCGAGAATCCGACGCCGTGTCGATCTGCAGCTAGAACTTCTTCCCTGTCTCCGTGCGGGCCAATGTCCTTCGTTCCAGTGATCGAGTCAGCGACAACGATTCCCTCCTGCGTGATGAGCGTGAATCGCATCTCCGTTTTTTCTCCAATTTGCTCCACATGCCCCGGCAAACTGGCGGACCTCATCTTGTCATCAAGCTCATCAATGTGCTCAGCGAGCATCGTTGTCATGGCTTCCATCTGGGACCGAGCGTCCCGAACCATTTGGTTCCGTACCAATTGCGTCAGAACAAGCACGAAAATTCCGGCCGCAATCAGATGCAGAATCAAGTAGCCCAGCAATAGGCGACGTAACGCGCGGGGGAATCTCATGTTCGAACTCTTAGGCTGTGTGGGTATTTCGACACAATTTTGATTGGCTACTTTCGGTTAAGAATCCTTAACATTATGATCACGGCACACTATTGATAGCAGAATTGGTGACAGCTGATATGAGTACGATTGGGAAGTTGTTTGGCAGATCGCCTTTCGGGCAAATCCAGCAACACATGGATCAAGTTAGCAAGTGTATCGACAAGATGTCCGAGGTGGTTGACGCCGTCAAGGGAGGGCAGTTTGAACTGGTTGAAGACTTGACGTATGAAGTCTCGAAGCTTGAACATCAAGCTGACCAGATCAAAGACGACATCCGCGAACGGTTGCTGAAGCGATTCTTTATGCCGATCGATCGTGGCGAAGTATTGGAGATCCTTTCTCTGCAAGATTCACTTGCTGATACGGCGGAAGATGTTTGCAAAGTTTTGACGATTCGCAAACTCCCATTTCCGGATGACATTCGAGCCGAGTTTGACAAGTTCCTCGAACTTAACATCAACGCTTGCACCATCTGCGCTTCGATCATCAGTCAACTGGACGAATTAATCGAAGCTGGTTTTGGCGGTGCCGAAGCAGAACGAATTCGCGGCCTCGCCAAAGACGCAGCGTTTGCTGAGCATCAAGCAGATGTCGTGCAGATGAGCTTGCTCAAAAAACTTTATGCCCACGATACTGATTTCTCAATCGGTGAGTTCCATCTCTGGATGCGATTCACTCGCACGCTCGGTCGACTGAGCAACGTTTCTGAAAATCTTGCTGATCGAGTTTTGAAAACGCTCAGCCTGAAATAGTCGCTTTTCATTCTCCTGCTTTTCCACCATCCCTTCTAAACAAGGTCACCACGCGAAATGGGTGTCGAATACGTACTGATTGGTCTGATTCTGGTTTGCGGTTTCTACGTTGCTTGGAACATTGGAGCCAACGACGTCGCGAACGCAATGGGAACTTCCGTTGGGTCCGGAGCTTTGACGTTGAAGTGGGCTGTTGTCCTTGCTGCGATTTTTGAATTCGCGGGAGCGTACATCGTTGGTTCCAACGTTTCGAAGACGGTCCGCAAAGGCATCTTCGATCCGATGGAGATCGCCAATAATTATTCTCCTGAGCATGCACCGTATATTTTGGCCTGCGGAATGATTGCGGCGCTGCTCGCTGCAGGAACGTGGCTTTTGATCGCAACGTGGATGTCGTGGCCCGTTTCGACAACTCACTCGATCGTCGGCGCCGTCGTTGGCTTCGGTGTTGTTTCTCTCGGATCCAGTGGAATCCTGTGGGGGCAAGTCGGATTCATCAGCGCGGGTTGGGTGATTTCTCCGCTGCTCTCAGCGACGGTGGCCTACATCGTGTTTGGAATCTTGTTGAAGACGGTTTTCTACAAGAAAAATCCGGTCGCAGCGGCGCGCCGAGTTGCTCCACGACTCGTGTTCATCCTGATGTTTGTGATGACAGGGTTGACTTGCTTCAAAGGCCTCAAGCCAATGTGGAAGGAAATGAAGCGAGATCCGAAAGATCCCATGTTCATGCTTGGAGTGGTTGCGGTTGCGATCGTTCTAGGATTAGTTGGATACGCAATCACAAAATTTGCTTTACGCACCAAGCCGGGACAGGGGGTGGAGTCAGACGACAGTGGCTCAAACAATCCCGTTCTCGATGCGGACGTCTCACGCTCGTTGGCGAAAACGGTGAAACACCTTCAGCGTGTGAAGAACAATTCGTCTGGCGAGATGCAGGAGAAAGCCAAGGGCTTGCTGGCTGATGCTGAGCTATTGCAGGATGCCGCACTGGAACAGATCACGACTAACACCGATTCGGAAGATCTACGACAAGTCGAAAGGATCTTTAGCGTACTGCAGATTTTCACCGCTTGCTTGGTTGCGTTTGCTCATGGTTCGAACGATGTCGCCAACGCCATCGGCCCGTTGTCGGCTGCTTACCAAGCCGTGACTGAGCATGAGATTCTGGCCAAGTCCAACACGCCAAGTTGGGCTTTGTTGCTTGGTGGGTGCGGTATCGTGATTGGACTGGCGACGTGGGGCTGGAAAGTTATCAAGACCGTTGGCGAAAAGATCACGGAGCTCACGCCGAGCCGCGGATTCTGTGCTGAGTTCGCAGCAGCGATCACGATCCTGTTTGCGTCGGTACTTCCAATTGGTTTACCGATTTCGACGACTCACACTTTGGTCGGAGCGGTTCTTGGAGTTGGACTTGCCAGAGGCATCAACGCGTTGAACTTGAGAACGATGCGAGACATCGTCGCGGGTTGGGCGATCACCATCCCCGCCGGTGCCCTGCTCTGCATGTTGTTTTACTTTATCCTGAAGATGATCTTCATTGATTCAGGTTGGGTTGAAACGATCGATGCTGATGCTGCGTTGCGTTCTTAAAACAGGCACAGCCAATACGAGCCCGAAGCGCAAGCGAGTGGTCGCTTACGCGGGTCAGATTCCGTATTGGGTTGCTCGACGAACTCTGTGACCACTCGCTTGCTTCGGGCTTGTATTCGTTCACTAACTTAAGCGTCGCTCTTTTATCCGTTCCCAACCAGCGGCGTCAACTCTTTCTTTATCAGGCCAATCGCGCCAAAAGCAAATCCGATCATCGCCAATGGCATCAATATCAAAATCGGAAACTTTGCCGTCCAAATAAGCTTTGCGAAAAGAGCCAACGCAGTAGCAAACCCGATCGAGAACAACCAGTAAATCATTTGTTGCTTGATGATTCGGTCGAGCGTTTCCTGTTTCGTGGCAATCTCACTAAAGAAGTTTCGTGACTCAAAATCGAATCGTAATCCTTTGCCTTGCCGAAATCCACCAATGGGGCTGATCCGATGAAACCCTGCACCACTGATGCGAAGCACGTGGATCGCATCGCCGACGGAGCGTAAAAGCGACAATCTTGCGTTTCCATACGTTTTGCGACAACTTTCAGGAAAACTTTGGGTATTTCAAAATATCTCTGCGACGATTTTTGAAATCTTCGTTCTTTCAATAGAGCCCAATCAACTGGAACCCTGATGTCGATGCCGTTCGAATCGGCGATGAGTGACGCAAAGGAATTCGTGTCCGAATCTGCCGAGCCAAATCCTGAAACGGACCATGGCGAATCGTGTGCTACCGAAGCACGATTCTTCGACCAACATGCGCCTTCATTGACCCGTTATGCGATGTCAATCGTGAGACGTTGGGCCGACGCGGAAGAGATCGCGCAGGAAGCGTTTTGTAAGTTGCTTAGCAGCAGGACGGTAGCCAAATTGGAATCGAATTCAGAGACGAAAGCGATTCTATTTACGACCGTCCGAAATCTGTCGATTGATCGACTTCGAAAACAAGGCAGACGCCAATTCGAACCGATTGATGCACAGACACTTGCAATCCCAGAGTCAAGACACTCCGAAACGAAACTGGAGCAACTTGAGCTTGGCATTTCAAAAGCCATGGGGAACTTGCCAGATGAATGGGCCGAAGCATTGCAGCTGAAAGTCAATGGTGGCTTGAGCTACAACGAAATTGCGAAAGTGCTGTCCGCATCACATAGCCAAATTCGAACATGGATCTATCGAGCCAGAAAAAAATTGCAGGCGGATCTGAAGCAGGCAGGTTTGCTAGAGGAGGAATCATGAATCCGAACGAAAAAGATTGCGAGTTTGAACCGATGGTCAGCGCGATGATCGACAACGAACTTTCGCTCGATGAGCAAACGATTCTTGACGATCATCTTGCCGGCTGCGATTCCTGCCATCGGTTGGTGCGTGATTTTGAAAGCGTGAATATTTCTGTCGATTCGCTTTCTTTCGCTCACGGCTTTGGGCACGCAGACACGCACACGGAAAAATTCGTTGTCACTCGGCAAAAACAATCGCTAAGCAATTGGCTCTCCGTTTGGAGGCTCGTTCCCTTGGCGGGTGTCGCTTCGCTGTTGATTGGCTTGTTGCTCGTGACGGCGCAACCTGCTCCCGAAGCGACCGCCGAACAACTGACTCCTGAGCAGTTTGTTAAGCCAATGACTGAATTGAATCGAATCAACCACCAGCAACAACGCGACCAGGAACTGATGCTCAGGACGCTGGGCATGGACTTGCGCTCTCTGAAACTGGAATTGAAACAACTTGAAGACGCTGGACCCGAAGATCGGGCGCAGTTTGAAAAACAGATTGAAGAGATGCTTGAACGTGTTCAAAAGTTTGAAGCTGACGAAGCCTAGGTCCTGTTGATCAATACAAGCACAACGCGCAAGTTTTGAAGTTGAACTATTTCGAGCCCATCCCGGAGGGATTTAAGCTATTAGCCGGTGATAAGCGCAGCGCCATCACCGGATTCGGTCGAAAAGTAAACATGATCCCGAAGGGATCACAGCGGGTGGTTGCTGCGATCCCTTCAGGATCGAATCGTGCATCCTTAGGGTTCCGGAGGTGGTAGCTACGCTCGACCTCCGGCTAATGGCTGAAATTCCTTCGGAATAAAAATGTGTGCAACTTCAAAACGCGCGAGCGAATGAGTTTTCTCTCAGTTTCTTGACTCGCTCGCGCGTTTTGATGTTGCGCAAATACAAGCCCGACGCGCAAGCGAGGGAATATTTCCGAGGATTTCCCGATCCCTCGCTTGCGCGTAGGGCTTGTATTTGAACGTCGCAATCTGACCACCAACGGAAACCCCGATGCAATTCAACCCTCGCAAGTTTCTCCACGATCAGCGTGCCAAACTCCACACACGATTCGTCAAAGGCTGGAAAAGCCAATTCGTTTTCGAGTTCGTGACTTTCGGAATCAAACAAGCTTGGGCTTGCCTGTTTGGTGCGCTGATGCTGGCGATTTTGGTAGTGACGTTTCTGTTTTATCCAGAGGACGTCGCTTTACCGCGATACGATTTCGTTACCCTCTGTGCCATCACGATTCAGGTTTTACTTTTGTTGTTGCGACTTGAGACGCTCGAAGAAGCTCGCATCATTTTTATCTTCCATATCGTGGGAACGGTGATGGAGGTCTTCAAAACACACGTCGGTTCGTGGATCTACCCCGAGTTCAGTTATCTGAACATCATGGGAGTGCCGATGTTTTCTGGTTTCATGTACGCGAGCGTCGGAAGCTACATCGCTCGCGTGTGGCGGATCTTTGATTTTCAGTTCGATCGTTTTCCAGCATTGAAATGGCAAGTCTTGCTTGCGGTGTTGATCTACATCAACTTCTTTACTCATCACTACGTCCCAGACATTCGCTGGGCTCTGTTTATCGCCTCATTCGGCCTCTACGGCATAGGTGTCATTTGGTTCAAAGCCGACGAGAAGCATCGCTGGATGCCGTTACTACTAGGAATGTTTCTGTTTTCGCTGTTCATCTGGTTCGCAGAGAACATTGGAACGTACGCCCGAGCTTGGAGTTATCCGAACCAAAAGAAAGGATGGCACATGGTGTCATTTAACAAACTGGGAGCTTGGTATTTGCTGATGATCATCAGCTTCGTGCTGGTCGCGTGTGTGCACAAGCCAACGAATCGTGAAGTTGAAAAGTGAGCCCTCGCCGGCAAATCGTTGACGAACGTTGAGTGCCGCTATTTATCCGTGCTACTGAACTTGCATCGCAAGTTCGATTTTGTTCCGCAACCAGTCGCACGATGCGAGGTAAAGATAGCTGCCCATCGATTGCCGGTTGGTCTTGAAGAACGCCAATCCTCGCTGTCCGCTGTGCAATGACTTGCTCACGCTGTCTTCAAGCGAAAGTTCAGCCGTGAAACGCGGAGTCAATAGTTCAAATGCTGGACCTGATTCTGAATCGGTGGCCGCTGGTTTCACTGGAAGCGAACCGCCAGCGAAAGCACAAAGGCTTGGGTGAGTCGGCGTGGTGGAAGCACGTGGGTTGACTCGGCGGAACCGTGAACGAAACACTGGCATGCCAGCGATCGCAACGCGAATTTCCTGTCCCTGGTTTTCTTTGACTGAATCCAGGTCTCGTTGGTCAATTGAAACGATGACTTCTTTCGAACGATGTTGCGCCACGTTCAGCACAGGATCACCCTGCTCTACAAACTGTCCTTGCATGTTCTGCAATTGACGCTGGAATACGAAACCGTCAAACGGAGCACGAATCTCCAACGATGTCGCCATCTTTGTTTTTTCTTCAAGTTGTTTCTCGAGACCGATGAGTCGTTCTTCTTCGACGGTCGCCAAACCAAGTTCATCGTTTTGCTGATGAATGCGAACTTGAATCCGCGATCCGTCGACATCACATGAAAGCTTGGTCAGTTCATCGAGTAGTTCCTGATTTCTCAATCGAACCAACAGGTCTCCAAGTTTTACCTGGTCTCCTGAGGTAACCAATACTTCGTCGATGAATCCCGGTGATTCAGCTCGCAGAATGGTCTCGTTGGAAAACTGTACCACGGCAGGAGCCGACTTTGTCGCTGGAGCACCAAGTACAAAAAACAGCAGTCCAGCTACACAGGCGATTGTTCCAATGCTGATTCCAAGTCGCTTTTGTGAAATTGGATGCTTTGCTTTGCTGCCGATCGTTTGTTGGTACTGTTGGTACAGCGGCATGCCGATCCACAACGCGCCACCGATCGCCGCGAGGAATACGCCGAAGTTCGGCAGCAGAACGCTTGCTCCGATTGTCAAACTGATTGAGATCAGAATCTTCCAGAAGAATGCCATCGTTCCGTAAATCGAACAACGCCAAAATTCGCCACGTGGAATCAGATTCGGCGTTGTCGGCGTTCCAAAGATCAGGCTCTTCATGCGATCGCCGAACCATTTAGTTCCTTTCGGATACAGGTTCGCTACGCCGAGCAAGTCCGACAGGATGAAGTATCCGTCGAATCGCATCAGCGGGTTGGCGTTGAACAGAATTGTTGTCACGCTGGACATGATGAACAATTGGAACGCGGTGTCGGCGACGAGACCTTCTGTGCGACTCCAAACGATGACTGAGATGAATGAGATAAATAGCTCGACATACATACCAGCGGCAGCGACAACGATTCGATGCCATCGACTTCCGAATCGCCACATTGACGTGACATTCACGTATGCCATTGGTGTGAATAGCAGAAACAGGATTCCAGCTTCTGGGACTTCGCCACCGAATTTTCGACACGCAATTCCGTGAGCCGCCTCGTGGATGACTTTGAGCAGCAACCAAAACACTAACAACCAAGCCCAACCGTATCCCGAAAGAATGCCCGTCGAAGCGCCGCCCATCGCATCCCAGTTTGACCAAATGGTCTTCAGTCCAATGATTGCAACGATGCACCAAACGGCGAAGAACGCTTTTGAAAACGCAAACTTCGAGAATGGAAAAATTGCGTTGAGCGCACGAGTTGGATTGAACAGTTTGACTTTGAAGGAAATCGGATTTAGTTTTCCGATCAAGCTGGCTTTCTCGATCGACTGGACTTGAGCATTGATTCGTTTGCTGCTGTCAATCGAGTCGCAAAACGCGAGGTTTGATTGAATTAACCACTGGCAAACTTGAGCGGCAAACGTCTCGTTCACCTCTTCATCGTCCATCGCCGCGGCCAGTTCTCCCATCGATTGTTGACTGTCGATGCTGGAGATGAGAGAGAACTCTCGGACTCCGATTTGAAAAAATTTGTTGCGTACCGGATCTTCGACAACGACAAATTGTTTGCCTTGTTGAGTTCGCGTTTCGAAACGCAGTTCCTGTCGTAGTGTCAGGACTGCATCGAGCCACTGCGCGTTTGGATCGCCGCTCATTGGTTGCATTGCTGGAGTATTCATGCTGACCTACCAGATTGTCCAGCAGCGAACGGATTCCCAAGCGTTATGAAAAAGATTCCATCCAATTGGGCGCCAAGAAGTTTTGACTTTGGCGGTCCCTTTCATGCCTGGTCGAATCACGGATTCGTCGTCCGTAAGTTTTACATCCGCGACGAAGACAGATTCATCGTTCAGGACTTCAGCACTTGGATGAATCGTGTTGACTTCGCCGTAGAACGTTCGATACGGGAATGCATTGAGCTTGATCGCAACGCTGTTTGTGTTTTTAACATGCTGAATTTCGGATTCAGGAATCGCGACTTCAGCCAACATGTTGTCCAGTGGAGCGACTTCGAAGAGCGTTTGCCCGATCTCCATGGTGGCTCCCTGAGCCTTGTCTAAGTCGCCGCTGATCACGATGCCGTTATAGGGACTGCGAATCTCCAGTCGTGAAAGCTGATCCTTGAGCGACTTCAGTTGTGTTTCCAGTTTTTTCATTTCGCTGCGAGCGATCTGAGATTGAGCAACTTCACCTTGAGCCAGCGACGATGAGTGACGTCGTCGTGCGGCTTGATATTCTGCTTCCACGCCGGTCAATTCGTGACGCAATTGTTGACCGTCCATGTAAGCCAATACTTGATCTTTGGAGACGACTTGGCCAGGACGAACGACGGCTCGTTCGAGTGGGCCGGTGTACGGTGCCGAAACGAATCGTCGAGTCACCGGTTGGATTTCACAATCGCAGGCGACGCGGTATGGAATTGGAACGCACATCAGCAACGCAATGCACCCCGCTGCTTTCATTGCAGTACGAAACCAGTTTTTCGAAGGAATGCGTTTGATTTGCTCGGCGACCAGATCCTTCGCGCCAAGGTTCGCTCGACGGACGACTTCTAGGTGTGCTCCGTTGATCGACGCGAATTGTTGTAGTTGAGTCAGCTGCAATTCAGAAAACGCGTTTTCGCGGCTGGCGACCAAAACGGATCCGGTCGGAAGGCCTTCGTGATCCTTCGTTGGAACACAAACGCAAGAAGTGAATCGGTTGGCTTTGCAATAGGCTTCCAACGCAAGGGTCTGCACAGCGTTCGCGGTCTTGGTTGTTGGAGAATAGATGATTGCCTCGTCAGCTGTGATGCCGATGCAGGCTGCTGAGAGAATGACGCGAGACGATTCACTGTGAGGATCAAATTGTTCGACTTCAGAAATCGCTGACAGTTTCGCTTTAAGTGGCGTGACCCCGTCACAGTAGACGACTTGGCTCATTGAGAGCAATCGCCTCAGATGATTGACGAAGTAATTTGCGGCTTCCTGTTTGGAAGTTGAACGATCCAGCAATCCACACAGAGAAAGTGCGTCGCCTAGGAACTTCGATTGTGTCTGACTGCGTTGCAGTTCGTTGCCCTTAATCCAGTGTTCGATGACTTGCGCGCCCATCGTAAGTATCCACTGGTGCCGCGTCGACGACTGATTGGAATCGACGAAACAACCCGCCAACACCATTTCAAATTTGTCGACCTGAACTCCGACAGCAGATGCCGCGATCGAGTGGTTTTCACTAATTTGAATCGAACCAAGGTCACCCGTTTCTTCGGTTCGCTCAAGCAGAGTCGGTAGTTTGGGGCCTGCGATTTCTGCAACGGAAGTTGCACTGGCATCTGTCAAAGGGTGGATTTGCATGGTTCCCGAAGCAGGGTCCCGTTGGCCAATCCAAACAGCAAGGCATTCTGTTTCACGGCACACGATTTCTGCAACGCCACGAATCAGGCCATTCAACTTGTCAGAATTCATCGCCAGTTGACGGAGTTCGCTTCCAATCGAATTTACTTCGATCTCCACGGACTGCGGTCGGTTAGCCTTCATCTCAGAAGTCTGAGAACGAATGGTTTGAGTTGGCTCGGACATGATTGCCGGTAAGTTTGGGAGCTTGGAGGGAGGCGGAAGTGGCGACTCGATTCGCCACCGGGTTCGTCATCCTAGATATTCAAGGTGCAGATTTCGCCAGAGCGGAAGTGGTTGCCGTGGTTCTCAAACACGAGCTTGACTTCAACTGTTTGGCTTTGAGCATCAGTGCTGACGCTGACCGTTTGAACGGTTGCGACAACTGTTTTTCCGTTCTCAAACTTCAATTCGAATTCTTTGCCAACGCGAAATTCATTGGCTTGAGAAACAGGAATGTTGAATGTTGATAGAAGTCGATCGACCTGAATGATTGTGACAACTTCCGGGCGAAGAGGTGAAAGGAACTCTCCTTCGCGACGGTGGACTTTGGAAATAACTCCGCTCATTGGAGCTTGGATAGATCGACGTGAGAACTGAATCTCAGCACGTTGTTGTTCGATTGAGCGGACAGCTGCTTCTTCGCGGGCTGCATTATATTTTGCTTCTGCGATCGACAGTTCCATTTCGCTGCGGATCAGTTCGCTTTCACTTGCGTGGCCGTTTGCTTGCATTCCCTGCAACCGCTGGCTGATCATGCGACGCTTCTCCAGTGTCTTTCTGGCAGCATCGAGCTGGCTGGTTGCTTTTGCCATTTCAGTGGCAATTTCCAACTGGATCTTCTGAAGTCGATCGTCCAAACGTGCAACAACTTGACCTTTTTCAACGTCAAAACCTTCATCGACCAACATTTCAGCAATCGCACCGGCTTCGTCGCTTGATAGATCAATGCTGCGAAATGGTTTGGTGAAACCCTCAATTTGAGCTTGAGAAACGGCAGCGAACGTGAAAAACGTTAAGCAAAGGCCAGCTGCAATTAGGAGCATTTGCTTGAAAGTTTTTGGTGACTGTTGGAATTGGTTGGTGAACATACTTCGATCCACGAATAGATTTATGTTTGGTG
The DNA here is from genome assembly GCA_938010615.1 of uncultured Pirellulaceae bacterium. Lineage (GTDB taxonomy): Bacteria > Planctomycetota > Planctomycetia > Pirellulales > Pirellulaceae > Mariniblastus. The sequence continues at coordinate 12,430 of CALLUY010000059.1, forward strand.
TTCCGGGTTGGAATCGCCATTCGGCAGAATCGCCTTCGGCAAGGAGACTTTTTGAAACGTAGCTTACGATCAGGTGACGCAAGTGATGTGGTTCGAAAAACTGGTATGCTCGCTGAACAGCATGCGAAAAATCTGTAGATTCGATACAATCCGTACATGACCGAATTGCCTGCCCCAAATATTGTCTATGAACAACGCGGCGTCATTATTTTCAATAAGCCGCCCGGACTGTTAACACAGGCCCCGCCGGGCATTGAAAGTCTTGAACTCCGTGCAAGGCAGTTTCTGATGACCCGCGAAGACGTGCAGTCAAAAATCTATTTGACGCCCGTCCATCGGTTGGACAGACCAGTGTCTGGGCTAATTGTCTTTGCCAGAAACGTTCGAGCCGCAAAACGAATCTCCGCCCAGTTTCAGCAACGGACCATCACAAAGAAATATTTGGCTTGGGTCGAAGGTGAAATCGTTGGCGACGGCGAAGAACTGGAGGACTTCATGCGGAAGGTCCCCGACCAAGCCAAATCTGAGATCGTGGCCGAGGATCATGTCGGTGCCAAGAAAGCTGCCTTGCGTTTTTCCGTCAGAGATCGAAAGGCGGACGCGACGCTGGTTGAGATCGAATTACTTACCGGACGGACACATCAGATTCGATTGCAGTTTGGTTCAAGAGGTCATGCGGTGCTTGGGGATGCACTTTACGGATCCGAAACGCCCTTTGGAAAACAGACCGTTGATCTTCGCAAGCGTCAAATCGCCCTGCACGCGTGGCGGATTGAATTCGATCATCCAATCGATGATGAAAAAGTTGAACTCAAAATTGATCCCGATTGGTGAAAGTAGACGTTCTTTCTCAGACCGGTACGTTTGCAAGTCTGGAAGAGGCTCGTCTATAAATTCGAAATCAGCCCGCGAATTTCGACGTTGTACTGCCAGCGCTGACGAAGCTTCTTGAGATAGCCCAATTTTGTGGTCGCGAAAAGCTGTTGAGCGGAAAGCAATTCGAGATAGGGTGTTTCTCCTTGGCGATATCCCTCGCTGGCCAACTCCAAGGCTTCAGCCGCTTTTGGCAACAGCTCGCGGTCAAGCGTCTCCAGTTGAATTTTTGCATCGACGTAGTTCGACCACGCCGTCGTCAAACGATCTCGCAGTTCAAGTACTTTCTGATCTGCTGCGTGGATCGACGTCTGAATGTTTTGCTGAGCCTGAAAGATGGCTCCCTGATTCCGATTGTATTTTGGGATCGGAAGACCAACTTGAAATCCGCCGACCAGTTCATCGGTCGTGAAATCGTACTGCACGCTTGTTTGCCACGTCACATCAGAAATCGGGACGGCACGTTGCTGAGCCAATTCACGGCGAGCCCGTTCAGTGTTCGCGATGGTTGCAGAAAGCTCCGGATGGTTTGCCAGCATCTGATCGAACGCCAGTTCGAAATCGTCCATCGGTGACGCATCGCGAACGTCTCCCGCAAGCGATTCAAACGCGACTTCCGATTCACCAAGCAAGGCAGCAAGTCGACGAGTTGCCGCAGTGCGTTGGTTTTCAGCTTGTCGGGCAAGCATGATTGAGTTCTGTAGCTCAACTTGTGATCGAAGGACTGGCGCTTTGGCAATCTCCTCCGCTTCGAAGAGCTTCTCCGATACGTTGACAGATTTTTTAAGAACCTCTGTCAGTTCACGTGTTTGCCGCACGGATTCCTGTGCGAGTAGAACGTTGTAATATCGCTGCCGTAAATCGATTAGCAATCTTTGTCTCGTTGCGTCCAACTGATTGCCCGCAACGTCCAGTTCTGAACAAACAACCGATTCAGCCAAACCAAGTTTGCCTCCTCGGATAACCTTCTGTCCAAAGAAGACTCCATAACGCCCTGCCCCGTCTGCCGCATTGATGTCATCGGCGATGATGCCGACGTTCGGATTCGGCGAAAGACCGGCTTGCAGTTTTTTGCCCGTTAGCCCCGACAGTTGCGATTGCGCTTTCAAGATTTCCGGATGCGATGAGAGCAAGAGTTGCTCCAATTCTTGAAGCGTGACGCCAGTATCGATTGCAGAAAATTCGCTCTCGCGAGGCCGATTCGGCGCGATGGTTTCGTCGTCGATCGAAAGCGGAATCAGTCCAACGGCTACTTCCAATTCGTCTTCATCCTGAAAAGCAACCTGTTGAACGTCCGGCCGACTGAGAGATTGGTTGAATTCAGCAGTCGATTCCGGTTCGACCGTTTCAGAAAATGAAAGTAGTCTTGGCTGTCGTCGCGTTGATTGGCATCCAGTCACTATCACCATCGCGCATGCACAAACGCAGATGGTGATCTGCATCAAATTGCGCGGCAATGGCATCAGAAGGCTCGGTGAAAGCGAAACGCGGTCCTACCGAGTTGTATCGAAATTTCTGCGAATTCCGGTCAATCTGCCTTGGCAGTTGGTGCCAATGAAGCAAACCTTGAGCTTTACCGTTGTTAAACTATTTCGGTTGCGCAGAGTCTTTGGCGCAGTAGCAGCGTCTCACCGAGACTCGTCTGCTTAACGCATGACCGCATCGTTTTGCCACCAGATTGGATCATTGCCACCAAGCAGGATTTCACGGTCGTCGTTGGTTGGTGAAACGTAAACAAGTTCGTGTCGCAAACGTTGTTCTTCCCGTTGATCAGATTCGATCGCCGAAAGCTCATAGGCCAATGCCTGGTCATAGCCATCGGTTTGTAAGTCGAGTTTCGATACCGGAGCAACGTACTCGACCGGAATTCTGAACGGATCAATTCTGTGTGCTGGTTCCAGCACGGGAGCTGGAGCATGGGCTACGGTCGAAACTAGATCCGATTCGTCGACTAGTTCACGTTGTCGAACTGGGAATTCGATCCGCTGTCCGTCGCCGTTGTACTTTGCAGGCTTCACTTGCGACTCGTAAACATCTTTGTGGGCCGGAAGAATTCGCACGTCCGCGCCAAGCGAATGGAAGATGTCACGGATGTGATCGTGGCAAGTGAACATCAAGATTTGATATCCGTTTCGCGAGAAGTCATACAGGACTTCCGCTGCATTGCGAGCGCGTTGGCCATCGAAGTTGACCAGCACATCATCCAAGACCATCGGAATCAGGGCGCCGCGTCTTGCGTAAGCTCCAACCAAAGCCAAACGCAGGCTCAGGAAAACAGCTTCGCGTGTTCCGCGACTGAGCTTCTCAACTGCGATTGATTCATCGTTCACATTGTCGACCAAAAGTTCTTCGCCGGTCATTCGTGTCCAAATGCGAGTGTACTTGCCATCGCTGAGCTTATCCAAATAGGTAGAAGCTTCGCGAAGCGTTTCGGGTTGGCGTTTTGACTCGTACGATTCACGGATCATTTCAAGCATCTGAGTGCTCGCACCGAGTTCTTGCCACTTGAGTTTCAGTCGCCCGATCTCAGTTTCGATTGAGTTCAATTCGAGGCGGACTTCGTCCAATCGTGAATCGTCACCGAGAGCTTTGACTTCCTGCATCAACTCTCCACGGAGCTGCATCAGTCGATTTTGCTCCTCGCGATCGAGTTCAACTTCGTTTTGAAGTGCTTCCCATCGCTTTTCCAAACCACTGGAACCGTACGTAGCGAAAATTTCCTCGAGCTCTTTGTGCTTGAAAAGCTTTCCAATCGCCAAGCCAATTTGATCGTCCAGTTCGGCGCGTTTCTTTTCCAGCTTGCGACGCTGGAGGTGCCTTGCTGCAATCTGTCGATAAGCCTCTTCAGATTCTGCGCCAACGGCCGCCAGCAATCGTTGTTTAATACCCAGCTGACGATCGAGTTCTCGTTTGGTTTTGTTCAGTCGAGAACGAAGCGCCTTGTACTTGGTCGCAAGTTCCTTGCGAGCTGAAACATGAACGCGTTGCTCGTTGATGGCTCGCGAGATCAATCCGAGGCGATCAGACAATCCGGTGTTGTCGAAAGGTAAACCGGTTTCGTGTAGCGTCGATTCGATTCGCTGTTGAATCGTAGAGATCTCTTTCTGTTTCAGATCCTGTTCGACTCGAAGTTGCTCCAGTCGCGTATTGAATCCGGAGATTCGATCGCTGCGGCTAATGATTTCCTTCAATTGTTCCGGCTCAAGTGGCTCCGGCAAGCCAGCGGTTCTGAGTGCCGATCGCCAAGTCTTATCTGCTGTTTCGAGTTCACGTTCTTTGATTTGAAGATTGCGTCGGCCGTCTTCCAGCGACATTTTTGTGTTTTCAACACGATGTTCCAGCGGTACGAGATCGGTGAGTCGATTCAGTCGGCTGGTCGCTGTCTCAAGCTCCAAGTCATATTGAGTGATTGATTCGGCGGGCAGATGCTTTTCGATATCGTCACGCTCATGCTTGGCTCGCTTGAGTTGCTGACGCACGATGTCGATTTGGTGTCGGTAGTCGTCGAGTTGCTCCTTCGCCATCTTCTCCCAGTGATACTTGATGCCGACCGAGAGCGCCGCAATTCCGGCACCAAGGAATAGCAGTAGCAAACCACTTTGTCGGCCGCTTTGCGCAAGGTTGCTCCAACCGCCGATCTCAGTGAGGATTCCCACGCCCAAGAGAATGAAGCCAAGGATAAACACACCGCCGACGACAGCCAATTTCTCAACGGGCAAAACTTGTTCGGCGACGACCGAATCGATTTCACGCTCCAGCGTCGAACGAGAGCGATTGAGTTTTTCGATCTTCTCCTCGAGCTCAACACGACGCTTGAGTCGATTGACGTAAGTGCTTGTTTCTTCCAGTGATTCAGAAACGCCAAGTTCACTTCGAGACTTGGTCAGCCGTTGATTGTGTTGACCAAGATCAAACTGTCGCTTTTCCAAATCCTGTTTGGTTGCTTCCAAGGTTTCGCGGCATTCAACCAAACGATCGCCAACGGCTTCGAGTTGCTTGAAACCGGCCCCGCCGATTTCGCGAACGTCACGTGCACGAAGCTTCAATTGTGGGCCAAGACTGTTGACCTCGGTGACAAGCGTTTTTTCAATTCGTTGGATTTCGTCCTGAATGTTCTCTGTTTGCCGCTCCAGAGATTGGACCCACGGCGCATGTTCGCTGATCGCCTCGATGCGAGACTTTTGTGACCAGAGGTGCCTGTTGATTGGCAAAGCCATTGCTTCTGTCTTGATCGTGCGTCGCTGAGTCCTCACGTGTTCGATTCGCTCTTTTTGTTGAGTGATCTTTTGGTTGACTTCGTCCAGTTTCTTTACCGATACATCGCGTTCGTCCGGAAGTTTTGCATAGGCTGCGATTTGGTCGCGAACAACCGTTCGACTCTGCCATCGCTCCGCGATCTGGATTGCGATCTCGACGAGCCGAGCTTCACGTTCTGTTTTCTTTAGCTTCGTTTTTAGATCGTTGAGCAGATGGTTGACATCCGTTGTCTCCGAGGCGATCCGCGACCAGCGTTTGGCATTTTGTTTTAGTTCATCGATTTCACGTAGTAGTTTCTGTCGACGGTCGGACAACGATTGCAATCGCGAATCGGATTTCGGGTTCGCTGACCAGATTTTCTCACGCCGACTTTTGAGATCTCGCATCACGTCGATTAGTGAAACGCGATCCATTCCGCTGGTTAGTCGATAAAGATACTCAGAAGCCGCAGTGCTATTAAGTGCACCAAGTTCTTGAATTTCGCGAAGGCCGATCGCAAAAACGTTGTTGAAGATCGACTCGTCAACGTCAGCCATCAAGCTGACCAATTGCGCACTTCCATGCACCGAACCATCGTGTTCGTCGGTGACGGTGAGATCGCCGATCGGATCCGAATGGCGATTCGGATCGACATGGCGAGCGATGTCCCACGTCCCATTGCTGGTCGCTATGTCCATGCCACCGCCAGCGAGACCGCCGTAAACCGGAGGCGTGTACTTGTCGAGTCGTCCGGGCGAAAAACCAAACATCATCGAACGGACGAATTGCATCAATGTTGTTTTGCCGGCTTCGTTATAGCCATGGAATACGGTCATGTCGCCGGACAGCGAATTGACATCGAGTCCTTTCCAAACGCCGAATCCATCGACTTGCAAATCAGTAATTTTCACTGCACGCTCCCTGTCATGTGTCGCCAAGGCTTCCATCCCTGACGTTGTATGTCTCTAAATCGTTTCGCGAGTCCGTTACGAAGCTTCTCGCAACTCATCGACTTCGGTCTCTAGTTCTTCGTGTGAAATTTCTTCCACGTGTTTGTGTCCAGCCAGATAATTCACGCCGATCATTGCGGCACGCCGCAGAGTGATCTCCCGTCGCTCCTTGGAGACATGAGCCACTGACGCCATTGTGTCGCCTTTGACTGTGTCGGGCATGTATTCGTGTAAGTTCAGTTTCAACGAATCGTCACTTTGGTAGCGACCGACGGCTCGTAGGTACTCACCGAGGATCGTGTCCTCTTCGTACCACTCCATCGGTAGCGACTTTGGTGTTTCAACATCCACCGTGGTCGACCAGAGTCCCCGATCTCCCCGTCCGAACTCGTCGCGGAGCCATTCCAAGATTTCACCGCTCCACTCTTCGTTGCGAATCCGCGGGTTGAATTCTCCTTCGGTGTTCAGCAGCCACCGAGAAAGAACAATCTGATCGGTTGTATCGCTGATGATTTTCAATGCGCGTTCTGCGAGGGCATCTTTCAATTCTTGCATTCCAACGTTTTCGGTGATCGCAATTTTCTGCGGGAGCCACCGCACGCGATCACAACTGACGGTTTGAACTTTGATTTTTCCCGATGCATCGACGCGAACAAAATTGAATCCGTGAATTCCAGATTCCTTTGGTTTGCGAGCCTGAGTCGTTCCGGGCCACGCAACGATGGAGCCGCTACGATCGAGTCGATTGGCTTTGTGTCTTCCGCCCAACGCCCAGTAGTGAATGTTGTCGGCGTTGAGGTTGCTGGATTCGAAGTCGCCATAGGTCAAGGCAATGTTGAGCCCTTCTCCCGCCGGTGCCGCAAACGCATCTCCGTTGCGACGTTTTGAATCGAAGCCAGATGCGAGGATAGTTGCGATGCGTTTTTCACCACGAAGATGTTCGACTTCTTCTACAACTGTCGACGAAAACGTGACAACCGTTTCAGGAAGTTCGATGGAGCTTGGCCAACGGTCCGGGTGATCCGATTCGCCAGCGCACCAATAAACGTGAATGCCGTGCTCGGCCAGTTTTTGAAAATTGTTCAACAGGAAAGAAGGTGCTCGTGCTGAGCCCGCATCTTGATCGAACAGATCACCAGAAAGCAAAACGAAATCAACACGTTCGGTGAGCGCAAAATCGAAGACTCGTTGAGCCGCTTCGTAAGGAGCTGACGCAAGCGTTTGGATGAGGTGCTTCGGGATTTCCGCCAGCCCACTAATGGGGCGGTCGAGGTGAAAATCGGAAGCGTGGACGAACTTGATTGGGTCGGACATCAGGTGTCCTCCTTGCCCTGCATGCATGTTTAAAAGCGAAGTTTACCCAATCCCCGCAAGGGCTCAAACACCAGTCGTGTTGGCGGAGAAAAGCCCGAAGCGTTGCAATACAAGCCCGACGCGCAAGCGAGGGATCGGGAAATCCTGTGAAATATTCCCTCGCTTGCGCGTCGGGCTTGTATTTGTGCAACGTCAAAAAACGCAAGCGAGGGGTCTTTCTTTGCCGGGGATCGGACGGCAAGACCACTCGCTTGCGCGTCGGGCTTGTATTGATGTGCAATGAAGAAAGTGCATGTCCCTGAGCTGCCATCCTTGCTAGCATACCGCCATGACTGAAACAGCCAACAACGCCAACTTCATTTTCGCCTCCTGCCAGGCAGGTGCCGAAGCGGCCCTCCGCAAAGAAATTCCAGCCAATCACCCGGAGCTGAAGCTCGCCTTTTCGCGACCCGGATTCGTGACGTTCAAAGTCGACGTCGAGAATCGGCTGCCGGATCGCTACACGCTCAAGTCGACGTTGGCCCGAACCAGCGGATGGTCGTTGGGACGTTCGGAATCGAAAGACGCATCGGAGATCATCACGGCCATCATCGAAAACGCAGGCGATGTTTTGGCTCGCGCGGACGTGATTCACGTTTGGGAGCGAGACCGAAAAATTCCTGGAGCTGGCGGATTTGAGCCTGGCGTTTCTGTTTTGGCCGAAGAAGCCGGAAAGCAGTTGCTCGCAGCGATGAAAGCGACTCCGGAGAAATTTAAAAAAGAGCCGGTCCTGAATCGATCTGCCAAACCGGATGCGTTGGTCTTCGATGTTTGCATCGTCGAGCCCAATCAATGGTGGTACGGATTCCATGAAGTCAACACAACCGCCGGTCGCTGGCCTGGCGGAGTCCCAATGTTCGACACCGATTCGGATGTTGTCAGTCGAGCTTACTTCAAGCTCAAGGAAGCGATCCTCTGGTCGGGCTTGCCCGTTTCCGAGGGTGACGTTTGTGCAGAAATCGGAAGTGCTCCTGGTGGCGCGTGTCAGCTGTTGCTTGAGATGGGCGCGAAAGTGATCGCAATCGATCCGGCCGAGATGGAGCCCGAAGTTCTGGAGAATCCAAATTTGAATCACATCCGTCGCCGCGGTCACGAAGTTAAGAAACGTGACTTTCGCGATGTGCGTTGGTTGTTCGCCGACATCACGATGGTTCCGAACTACACGCTGGACACCGTTTCAGAAATCGTGGCTCACGACGCGGTCAACATCAAAGGAATGGCTCTGACGCTCAAGCTCACTAACTGGGAATTGCTTGATTCGGTTCCCGCCTGGATCAAACGCGTCAAAGATCTTGGATTCAAACACGTGCGGACTCGGCAGTTGGCATTCAACCGCCAGGAGATCTGCTTAATCGCAGCGAAGGATAAATTCGTATTGCGATCGGCGAAGAAGAAGGCGTCGCCAGCGAAAGCATCACCTCGCGGCTAATAATCCAACAAGCTGATCACTGGATACGGTTTCAACTTTTCTGCGCCATTGAGAAACGTCAGGTTGATCATAAACAGACAGCCAGCAACGTTGGCCTCACACTTTTCGATCATCCGGCAGCAAGCTTCAACGGTGCCGCCGGTCGCCAGCAAGTCGTCGACGACCAAAACGTTTTGTCCCTTCGTTACGCCGTCGACGTGCATCTCGAGCGTATCGCTGCCGTATTCAAGTTCATAGCTGTACGAATGCTTTTTGTAGGGAAGCTTTCCTGGCTTGCGAATCGGAACCATGCCCAATCCAAGCTTAAGCGCCAAAGGAGCGGCGAACAGAAATCCACGAGCCTCAGCCGCGGCGAGTACATCAATTTTTAGGTCGCCTACTTTTTCCGCCATCTGATCGATGCACTCTTGAAAGGCATCGCTGTCTAGCAACAACGGTGTGATGTCTTTGAACAGAATTCCCGGTTTGGGAAAGTCTGCAACGTCCCGAATAAAGTCATTTAGATTGATCGGGGCATCGTTCGACATCGAAGTGGTTCCTAGTGCAAGGATGGTTGAAACGGCACAGTATACCGCCAAGCGCAAGTGTAGGCGAGGTGCTGTAAATACAAGCCCGAAGCGCAAGCGAATGATCATCAAGGCTTGTTGTGCCCGCGAGAATCCCAACCCGACGCGTTTTGATGTTGCAGTTTAGTGCTGAAAGCACGGCATGCATTAGCCATGGACGCAAGTCCATGGAAACGTTGATGCATTAATCGGTAGTCCTGAAAGGACGGCAGGAAAATTGCGGCAGGGCAAAGCTTGGTTCCTGCCGTGCCTTCGGCACTCGGCAGCGGTTCATTAAACCTAACCACGGACTTGCGTCCATGGCTTCAACATGTCGTCACTTCGTGACTAAAAGTATGCGCGGGTGATTGTTCTAACGCGAAATTTCTTCTTGAGCCGCGAATCGTTCGTTGGGCTGCTGAGTCGTCGGCAGATAGCGATAGTAGACTTCGAGAATCAGTGCTGACAACGCGGTTGAGTAAACGCGACCTCCGTAAGGTGCCCACAGACCGTTGGGCTCCCAACTTCCTCGACCGTCTCCGGAATGTTCTTGGCTGGATAGCAAAACAGATTTAACTTTTGTATTCCACTGTTCCCACTCGGGGCCGCCGGCAAAGTACATGGCCATCGTGCCGTAGTACCAGTAGTATAGATTCGGCTTCCGAGCCGACGGCATGTCTCCAGTGATCTCAAATTTGGCTTCCCGGATCACGCGATCAGAAACAGACTGACCAAGTACATATCGCCCGACCAGCGACTCGGCGGTCATCGTGGTACTTGGGCCGTGGCCCGGACGATAGGCAGCAACTCCACCACCTTCTTTCACCGCACAACGATCAATGAACGAGTGCATTTTTCGAATCGTGTCCTCCGGGATATCGATGCCGCCGATTTCAGCGCTGTGCAGAGCCAACGCTTGCCAGCCGAATTGACTCATGTCACCTTCATCGCCGGGCTGATAACGCCAACCGCCGTCATAGCGATTTTGAGCCTGAACGGAATAGTCCACTCCACGTTGAACCGCGGCTCGTAGTTTTGGATCGCCGGTCATCGCGAAGGCTTCACTGAGCGCCAACAGTCCCATCGAATGGCAGTACATCCTCGCAAAAAGTCTCGACTCGCCGGCAAGAGAACCAGCCGAGTCCTGTTGGTTGATCAAGAACTGAATGCCGTCGCGAACGGTTTCTTGCCAAGGCCCGTCCATGTGTGAGTGACCTCCAGCCAAGAAGGCCAGCAATGCCAAGCCGGTGATTCCTGTGTCGGCATTGGCTCCGGCTCCATCGCGATTGTGGCCGAAGACTTTTGTTTCGGTACCGCCACCGTATTTGCTTGAATTCCAACGTCCGTCTGAATCTTGGTGATTGGCCAGCCAAAGCAAAGCGGACTCAACGGCTTGTTCCGTTTCCAAAGATCCACCGCGCGCCTCAAGTATCTGGCGTCGATCGCTTGCGGTCCTCAATTCATACATTTTGGGCACTGGTTTGCCATCGCCGATCCGAATTGGCGAACGACTTGCGGTGCGAAACGAACTACTTTGGGTGACTGATTTGAAGTTCGAAGATTGATAGGTTTGACTCGGCGATGATTGAGGCAACGGCTTCAAAGCGAAAATCGGCTGCTCTGGTTCAACTTTGTTCGCTTTGAACTCGCCTTCACGCGCAAACATCTCGTTGACGAACTCCTGGCTGGATTCTGGGATCTCGGCGGTTGGCTTCTGCAAGACTGGCAATTCGGCAGGCGACATGACCGGCGTTGGTTCAGGAAGTTGAACAAACTCGGGCGGCGCTGGCAACGGTGGTGCAGGTCGCGGCTCCGGCTGAGCTCTCGGAATGGGCTCAAATCGATTCGTTGAATCTGGTTTCGGCTCTGGCTTTGGAATCTGTGCGGCGAACTCTGTTTGCTGACGATTGATCACGATCTCGGAATCAATGTTCGGTCGCGGAAGCGGTTTGAGTTCCGGCAATGGCTGTTCGTTACCGAATTCGTTCCACGACATTTTCTCCGACTCGATCCGCTCGTCGATGTCTTTATCTGCTCCCTTTTCGTCGACGAGATGCAACTCCATGGATTCGTCTTCCGTGTCGACTTTCGCCGTTTGCGGAGATGGCTTGACCAAAACAAGACGCGTTCCGTAAGCGTATCCCAACAGAAGAATGTGGGCAGTCACTGAAAGGACAACACATTTCCAAACCGGACGCGAGTGCCCCCAACGAGTCAGCGCCAGGATCAGCAGACCGATGGTAAGCAGACCAGAACCAACCAATAGGATCATCTGCAAGTTGGAGGAGTTAAAAAACTCCAGCAGCATGCCGAATATGCGGTCAATGAGTTCCAGCAACGAATTCATTTTGAATTTTCAGTTTTGGTGAAGGTGAGGCAACGTTACCGTCGGAGGGAGTCTTCGTTTTGAACGGCGATGTTCAAGTTTCGAATTTTTACTTTCTTGCATGTCGCGATCACCGCAGCGACCTTTTCGTACTGACATGCTCCATCGCCGCGAACGACGACGCCAAGCTGATCGTACTGAGCCTTTGCATCGGCCAAGCGTGACTCAAGCTCCGATACGTTGACGATGTCTTTGTCCAAAGCGATTCGGCCATCATCAAAAATGTTGATGACTCGATGGCGCGGTGGAGCAGTGAGTGCTCCCGCATCCGATACCTGTGGAACGCTGATCGCAATGTCGCGCTCCGCAGAGGTGGCTTGATTGGTGAAATGGCTGCTGACCATGAAGAAAATAATCAACAGGAATACGATATCGATCATCGGCGTCAAGTTGATCGCCGTTTGATCGTCGCGTTGTACTTTGAGAGGCATTATGCAGCCTTTCGTTTGGTTCGACTGGCGGTTTGCGACTTTTGGTTCAGGGAAATCGCTTCAGCTGAGACAAGGTTGACGACTTTCATGCCCAGCGAATCCAGTTCCATCACATGTCGGTCAGCTCGACCAGAAAAGAACAGATACGCGATCAGTGCTGGGATCGCGACCGTCAAACCAGCTGCCGTCGTTAGCAATGCTTGACTGATGCCGGTTGCAATGGTCATGCTCGGTTCGGCTTGCATTGGAGCTGAGGCGGCAATCGCATCGAAAGCGTGAATCATTCCCAGAACGGTTCCCAACATTCCCAGCAATGGACAAACGGTGGCAACGCCATTGATCAATCGCAGATAGCGACGCAAGTGATTCGACTCACGCTCACCTTCATCAAGCACGGCTTGTTCGATTTCGACCGATGGACGGCCCCATTTTGAGAATCCTGCTTTGAAAACGTTGGCGATCGCCGACCCGTTTCGCTCACACAATGTCATTGCCGATTCGCGATTGAGTTCTCCGCTGCGAACTTGTTCGAGTACCCGCGAAACGAAAGGTCCCGGGATGATGCGGCCTTTTCGAAGGCTGATGAATCGTTCGAATACGAACACCAACAGGATCAGCGAACAAATCCCGATCGGAATCATCAACACGCCGCCACGTCGTAGCAAGTCAGAAACGCGAGTCGCCGAAACGGGAGCGGGCACATTGCTGGCGACTGCCGCCGGTGCGCTTTCCGCGACCGAGCCGTCTCCGACTTTGAACGATCCAGAATCGTCCAAGGAGTTGGCAGCGACACGAGGTGTCGCGACGGCGCGGTCAGGCGTTTCAAATCCGTTCTGTACGGAGGAGGTTGGAAACGAATTGAAATCTTGAGCCATCGACGTCGAGCTCATCGACAACGCCAGAAAAATGGCAGCTGTGAAGGTGACGGCAATTCCGCATGGTTGCAAACGGTACATTTTTGATTTCCTCGGGTCTCGTGCACTAACGGGATTAGCGGGTCTGGGTTTGAGTGTCATTGGAAGGTCGTGTCGCAAGTTGACTGACACGATTGAGTCGTTTGTTCGCATCCACAGAGAATTCACTTTGCGGATACTGATCAATTAACTGCGTGTAGAGTTTCGCGGCGTGTTGCCAGTTCTCAAGGTGTTCTTGGCACTTGCCGGCTTGGATCAAGGCGGCACTGCTCCATTTTTCGAAGTCGTAATTCGAATCGGTTTTGAAGTAAGCACTGATCGCAAGCTTGTGTTCGTTTTGGTGAAAGTGAGTTTCGCCAATTCGCCATTGAGCAATGGCTGCTGTTTCAGTTCCTGATCCATTGTCTGAATCGATGACTTGTTGGTACTGGTCACGAGCATCGGCAAACATTCCGTCGTATTCAGCGGCTCGGCCGAGTAAGAAATTGAATTCGTAAGCGGCAGAGAAATTTTCGAACCGATCGATGCAATCTCGTGCGATCAACGCGGCGTTGGTCCAGCGTTGGGATTTGCCATGACATTGCGCAAGTCGAAGTAGCAACCAAGGCTCAAGTGATTCGCCAAGTTCAGCTGCGTTGGGTTGCATTTCGTCGAACAGTTTTCCGGCCCGATCGAAGTCTCCGTAATGGTAGAGCGACTCTGCCAGCCAGTATTTTGCGGTGGCGACAACGGTTTGGTCGTCCGAGCTGGCGATCAGTTCTTCCATCAACTCAGGAACCTGATCCCAACGGTTGCTTGCCGCAGCGATTTTTGACTGCAGGTACAACGCCTGAATCTTGACTTCTGGTGGAACCGTTTCCTGTTGCAGGATTTTGGAAACCATCGCAGAAGCGTGCTCATACTCTTCGTCTTCAAGCAGCGACGACGCAACGCGATAAGCAGCATCCGGCCAGTACTTGCTGTCCGGGTGCGAGGCAACGAGTTTTTCGAATGCTTCTCGTGACCGTTGAGTATCTTCGAGGTCATCGTTAACCCAGCCCAGTTGGTAAAGCGCTTCGCTGATCAGTGAAACCGATTCTCTGTCCTCTTGGGTTGAAGTCTCGGCGACTTCGAGGAATGTTTCGATCTGGTTTCGAGCACGATGCAACGACTCCACGTCGTCCGATTTTTGATTGAACCAGGCAAGTCGCAATCGGGCGATTTGCGCCAGTTCAAATGTTGGAAACTTGTCAACGACCGATTGGTACAACAGGATCGCGCCGGCTTGATCGTTTTGCTCCTCTAAGAATTTGGCTCTAGAGATCGAAGCTCGCGATGAAAACTGACTGTCTGGATACTCGTTCAGCAATCGACGGAAAACATCGTTGGCCTCCGGTTGGGTTGATTCCATCATCAACCATGAGAGTCCGGCCAGTCCCTGATTTCGAAACGGTGCGGCGTTATCTGGCGCTGCCAACATTTGATAGTATCGAGTCGCCGCATCGAATCGCTTCTTTTCGTTGGCGTGATCGGCCATGAATTGAATGGCTTTCAGCCCGGTTTCGCGGTTACCTTCCAGCAGTACATTGACGGCTTCGTCGGCGTCTTCCCAGCGGTTAAGCGTTCCGTAGCAAACGACCAGTCGTGACAATGCCGACAAAACATTTCCGCGATCGTTGATGTCGGCGACTTCAAGGTAGGATTCAAATTCGGTGGCGGCGTCTTGATGGAGCTGCTGCCCGAAGAGCGATGTGGCGATGGCGAGTTTGATCTGAGGTTGCGATCCCGCATCGACCAAGTTGGCTTCTGCCAAACGTAGATCTCGGATTGCGGTGTCAAATTCACCCAGCCCAATGTGACAGAGACCTTTCAAGTACAGCCAAGGTGTTCTTCGCGTTCGTTGTTCGGGATCCGATGTGTCGCCTTCGAATTTGGCAGTGTGATCAGCAAGCAGTTTTTCAAAAGTCGAAACGCCGACCGCAAATTTCTTCTGGTCGTACTGAATTCGGCCAGCCGTTTCCGCCACATTAAATCGCAAGTCATCTGCCGGGAATCGTTCTGCAAATCGGCCACAGTAGTCCAGCGCGACGACATCGAGGCCACGTTCACGTAGCAAGTCGATTTCAAGTGCCATTGCACGAGCGCCAAGGCGATTGGTTGGCCAAGTCGATCGAAGTTTTGAAAGCCATTCAATCGCAAGGTCGTCGCGATCTGTTTTCCACGCCGCAACGGCAGCGTCGTAGCAAATGCCGGCACCGCAGTTTTCGTCTGCTGGCAAAGATTCGAGGCCGGTAAAGATCGAGTTCGCTTTTTCGAAATCGCCATCTTCAAGAGCGATGCGACCCAACCAGTATTGGGCTTCGATACGATGCTCAACATCGTCTTTTGCCAATTCCAGTTCAGCATCAACTAGCAATGTCTTGGCTTCGTCCCGCTTTTGTTGCTCGCAGGCAAGAATACCAAGTTGCAGTTTTGCCAGACCAGAGAATTCCGGATCCTCATCGTTGGCGATGAATTTCCAGTATCGGGCCGCCGTATTGGCTTTGCCCATCATGCGATAACTCTGAGCCAATCCGTATCGGTTCTGATTGGCAAGTTTGCTGTCTGGATAGATCTTCAGTGCCGTTGAAAATGCTCTCTGGGCCAAGTCAGGTTCGTTGAAGCCGAGACGCAGTTCGCCCAAGTACGGCATCGCATATTCGACGAGATCATGTTTAGGATACTTTTTGATGAACAGTTCCAGCGACTTCAGTGCGATCTTGCCCTTGTCCAGCTGGTAAGCTGCTTCTCCCATCCGAAACATAGCTCGTGGAGCCAAGCGATGTTTCGGGTTTTGTTCGATGAATGTTTGGAACGCGACAAGTGAGTCCGCGTAGTTTCCAAGCTGAATTTTTGATTCGGCGAGGAAGAAGTTTGCTTCTGACGATTTCTTGTGGTCAGGATATCGACCAATGAAGTCTTCAAATGCCACAGCGCATTGTGACCAGTCGGACTGTTGGTAGTAGCCGGCGGCAAGTTGATAGTCTTGATCGGCGAGCCCAGAATCTTGGGCGTAGGTGGCTGCTGAGCTAAGCGCAAAACAAGCCAACATGAAGGCTGCGGTTCGCAACGTTCGCTTCATGCGAATCAATAGAATTATCAGAGCAACGGACATAGTATTCGTCTGTGTTCAACAATAGACTCTCGCGCACCGGCAACGGCAGTGCAAAACGAATAGTCATCACATCCGGTATCGTCACTCAGTACGCTTTGACTAAACCGGATCGTTTGACGCTAGCGGCGTTCTGACGCTGCTTCTGAATTGAAGGTGCCGGTCAGTGGAGATGGCTGGGGCGGGAGATGTTGGCAACGGAGGTTGGCTGGGTAATGTCGCTCAGTTCTCCGAACTGATGGCGGGCCAATGTCGCTCAGTTCTCCGAACTGATGGCGGGCCAATGTCGCTCAGTTCTCCGAACTGATTGCGGGAACCAAGATCCGTTTCCCCATTGAGATCAATTTAGCTAAATGACAGGGATCCATCCGCGACTTGGCAGGGTGCGATTTCCACATTTTTCCCAAAGCCCCGCTATCAGCTCGGAGAGCTGAACGACAATGTATAGTGAGCCCTTCCAATCTCATCGCAGCTAGCAACATGACCACCGCAAAACAAAACGGAATTCGCATTGGCCCCGGAATGCTGGTCACTGCTGCATTTATCGGCCCGGGAACCGTCGTCACAGCTAGTAAAGCCGGCGCCTTATATGGTCCATCGCTTTTGTGGGCGGTAGTATTCGCCTGTTTGACAACGATTGTTTTTCAGGAGACCGCAGCACGGATCGGAATCGTGTCCGGAGAGGGGCTCGGCCAGGCGATCAAAAAACTGATCCAGCACCCTGCCCTTCAGTTCGCCATCGCCGCATTAATCGTTGTTGCAATTTTGATTGGTAACGCAGCGTACCAAACCGGCAACATTTTGGGTGCCGCAACAGGAATCGAAATCGCGACTCAATCGGACGAGGCCGGTTCGCTTCAGCCTTGGATCGTCGGTGCGATCGGAGCCTTCGCGATTCTGATTGTCTACATCAACAAATTTTCAGTCTTGAAATTCGTGTTGGCCAGTTTGGTAGCGCTGCTGAGCATATTGTTTTTCGCCGCGTCGGCGATGAGTGCTCCTTCGGTTGCGGAAATTGTGTCTGGTTTGATTCCATCGATTCCAGAAGGATCCTTGTGGTTGTTGATCGCCGTGCTGGGAACGACTGTGGTTCCGTACAACCTGTTTCTTCACGCAAGTCTTGCTGCAACACTGTGGAGTGATTGTGAAACGGAAGAAGAGAAAGCGGCTGCGATCCAAGCGTCACGTTTGGATACGATCTTTTCGGTGACGCTTGGTGGATTGGTGACGGCAGCGATTTTGCTGTCCGGTTCAACAGCATTCGCCGAAGCAAGAGAAACCGGAAACGCGGCGGAAGCATTCGCTGGTGTCAAAAGCATTGCGACTCAGCTTCGACCGGTCCTTGGAGATCCTTCAGCGATGCTGTTTGGAATCGGACTCTTCGCGGCAGGGCTGACCAGCGCGATAACGGCTCCGGTCGCGGCGGCGTACGCGGCAGCAGGCTGTTTCGGGTGGCCGAACAAGCTTTCCGACTGGCGACTCCAAGCAACTGCGACGGCTGTCGTGCTGGCCGGAGTCATTGCAGCGATCTTCATGAAAGGCAGTCCCCAGCAAGTCATCGCTTTGGCTCAGGTTGCTAATGGCTTGTTACTTCCGGTGTTGGCAATTTTTCTGTTGGTGATTGCCAATCAGAAAAGGCTGATGTCTCGCTTCGTGAACTCGAAAGTTTTCAACGGAATCGCAATTGTCATGATTGTGGTTATCCTGTTGTTAGCCCTTCGCCAACTGAAAGGTGGACTGGGTTTTTGAAAATCTACAGCTAGGCACTACGAATGAAATTTCTCCGATCTGTTTTTACACTTGTTTTCATCCTATTTGCAGCCAATTCCCTCGCTGGTCAAGGCGAACCGGTCCTGCGCTGGTCGGAAGATGGCAAGCAGTTTCTATATGAATCTCGAGGGGACCAATTTCTTGTCGATGTCGCAACAAAGACGAAAAAGCGAGTCGAAAAAATTCCCGAATTCGTCAAATCAATTCCTCGACTTGCCTTGCCTCCACTGAATAGCATCAATGGGGGGGATTCAACGAAGATCGAAATCAAAAATGAAACCGAAGAACTGTTGCAGTTGTATTGGGTCAATAGTGGTGGTAGAGAACGCAGCTATGGAACAGTGAAGCCAGGCGCATCGTTCTTCCAAAACACTCACATTGGACACGCTTGGTTGGTGAAGTCCAAAACTGGAAAACGATTGGGAAGTTTTCGTTCCAGAGAAAATGAAGTCGTCGCCATCAACGCCGATATGCTTGCAGACGTGCGAAAAATAAAACGCCGCCCACGCGTCAGTTCGAAGGATCGGTATCGCTACGTCAAGCCACGCGATGTGCCGAAACTGGTTGTTCGCGAACACAATTTGTGGCTCGAAGGAAGACAGCTGACTGAAGACGCGACGGCGGAGTTAACATTTCAAAATGTTGGCAGCGGCACGGCATGGTTCAAAAATCCTCGCGGTCCCGATGTGCGTTGGTCACCAAAATCGAATTATTTCGTAGCATTTCAGACTGCCAATGTGCCTCAGCCTCACGTCGAGTTCGTCGAATCAACCCCGTCGGATCAGCTGCAACCAATTGTTCACCGTTTTCCATACCCGAAACCGGGCGACGATTTGCCGCGCAAAACACTGCGGCTGTTTTCAGTTGAAGATCAGAAAGAGATTTCGGTTTCCAATGAATTGTTCGAGCATCCTTGGTCGTTGAAGTTTGTGAAATGGTCAGAGGATGGCGAAAAGTTCTGGCTGCACTACAACCAGCGAGGCCACCAAGTCGTGCGGCTTGTTGAAGTCGAATCTGCAACAGGCAAGACTCGTGCCCTGATTGAGGAGAAGAGCGATACTTTCATTCAATACTCGAATGCTGCAAAGTCAGTGTTCAGTCCGCTTCCTGACGATAAGATCCTTTGGGCCAGCGAACGTAGTGGTTGGAATCACCTGTATCGCTTTGACGCGAACACTGGCAAATTGGTGAATGCAATCACCAGCGGCGACTGGCACGTGAAGCGAATTGAACGCATCGATCGAGTCCAGAAAGCTGTCTGGTTTTATGCCGTTGGTGTTCACGCTGATCAGGACCCCTACCACGAACATTTCTGCCGAGCCAACTTCGACGGTAGCGAGTTCAAAGTTTTGACTGACGGTGACGGAACGCATCGCGTCGGATTCGAACAGAACGAAAATTTTCTGGTAGATACCTACTCCCGAGTCGACATGGCGCCTGTGACGGAACTTCGCGACGCCCAAACTGGTGAACTGGTTGTGGAATTGGATCGCCAGAATACATCGGCTACTTTTGGGGATCGTCCAGTCACGACTCGTTTTTCAGCCAAAGGCCGTGATGGAGAAACAGATATTTGGGGCGTCATTCATTGGCCGCGTGACTTTGACTTAGAAGCGACCTATCCAGTCGTCGAAAAGATCTACGCCGGTCCGCACAGTCACCATGTGCCAAAGTCATTCCGGAAGAATTACCATTTCGAACATCAGTTTGCCGATGCTGGCATGATCGTCGTTCAGATCGACGGCATGGGAACGGCGTGGCGATCAAAAAAGTTTCACGATGTTTGTTACAAGAATCTGAAGGACGGTGGCTTTCCGGATCGGATTGCTTGGATCAAAGCCGCGGCAGAAAAGTATCCCCAAATGGATATTTCTCGAGTCGGGATTTACGGAGGTTCAGCTGGTGGTCAGAACGCCATGGCTGCATTGTTGTGGCACAACGATTTTTACAAAGTCGCCGCCGCCGATTGCGGATGCCACGACAATCGAATGGACAAAATTTGGTGGAATGAGCAATGGATGAGCTGGCCGGTGGATGAAAGCTATGCCGCGAATTCAAATATGGAAAACGCGCACCTTCTCAAAGGGCATTTAATGCTGACCGTCGGCGAATTGGATCGCAACGTCGATCCGGCAACGACAACGCAGGTCGTGAAGAAGCTAATCGAGCACAACAAAGATTTCGAATTCGTGTTGATTCCCGGCGCTGGTCATGGAGCGGGCGATACTCCGTGGGCCGCGAAGAAGCGGCTGGAGTTTCTGAAGCGACATTTGTTTAAGTGAGCGTTGCGGATGGGCAATGAAATGATGGCAATACAAGCCCGACGCGCAAGCGAGGGAATATTTCCGAGGATTTCCGGATCCCTCGCTTGCGCGTCGGGCTTGTATTGCAACGCTTCGTAGAGCGATCGGCATACCGACCACTCGCTTGCGCTCTTTGAAGTTGAACTAATCGAGCCCATCCCGAAGGGATTCAAGCCATTAGCCGGTGATAAGCGCAGCGCCATCACCGGATTCGGTCGAAAGCAAACATGATCCCGAAGGGATCACAGCGGGCGTTTGCTGCGATCCCTTCAGGATCGAATCGTGTATTCCTTGGGGGTCCGGAGGTGGTCGCTACG
>CALLUY010000060.1 GCA_938010615.1 uncultured Pirellulaceae bacterium
TTCAATTTGTTCCGAGTAGGTTTGCATGTCAAATCTCCTTGGCTCGTGGCAACGAAGAAATTATAACCAATTCGAAATCACATTCAAAATCACCAACTTATTTTTCCCGCGACCCTAAGTCGAATTCGCGTCGAAGAAGACAACGCCGACGAGAAAACCGAATCACGTTCGAAAGCCGAAGAGCAAGATTTCCGAAAGCGTACGCCAGCTGAAAACGCACAGCACTTGCAAGAACAGATGCGGATTCGCAATGAACGCCGGATTGAAAGATTTGAGGCAGAGACCGGAAAGTTGCGTTGTGAAATCGCCAAACTGAATGCCGAAACAAGAGAGCAGTACGGCGAACTGGAGAAGCTTCGTGAGCGTTCAACATGGAAGGTTTGGCTCGGTGGGCTCACTGGCCTTCTTTCGGCGGCTGGGGCAGTGATTATCAAGTGCGCTGAAAAGTCAGACGTCACCAAAATGTTTTGGGGGTTCCCACAACCTTCTTGGTTCTTGGTCGGACTAGTGTTCGTCGTCTTTGCCAGCGTGTTCAGCTTTGTTCTAGTTACCAGAAAGTAACACGCACATCTTCGGGACAAAAGGTCAGGGGGTCGAGCGTGGTGGGGCTTTTTTGTAAACGACTTCGTAGCTTGAATTCTTTCCGGCGTACTGCCGATAGAATTCACCGTCTCGGATTGTAAATTTGGTGTCCGCCCCTTCTGAGATCAATCCCTTCGCTATCCGCTTGCCACGCTGAGAGCGGCAGCGAATCATGATCATTCCATCCTCTTCCCACCAATCGCCACTGTGAGTGGTGCCGGATATTTTTCGATTGTACGTTCCATTCGATTTGAGCGACATCGATTCAGGACCTCGTTTGAAGTAGCTTTCTCGAGCCTCCTCGAGTGAAAGATCTGCCTGTTCGGCTTTGCCATCGATAAGCTGAAGATCGCAGGAGTAATCTCCGCTCATCCCGCCCATGGCGCCACACCCAGACGTCACGCAAAAGAGAACTGCAAACGATATTGATGTCATGGTTCTGGTCATTGATTTCTCCCATCGAATTGAAATTATATTTTTTATAGCGAAAACCAAAGTTGAATCCTGCGGGAAAAGATCCGCGGATTGGAAAACGTCTGCTTTTTGTCTTGCATCCCCAACTTGGATCCATTACTATAAAACCAAATCTAAGAAACCAAAGTTAACGAAAGTTCGCAGGTGACACATGGTGAGGCCAAAAGCCAAAGAGCTGACCGAGCGTGAGCTTGAAGTGATGCACGTGTTTTGGGATCAAAACGACGATCTGGCCATTAGCGATGTTCGAGAAAAACTCGAGGTCGATGGCCGCGAGCTTGCTTACACGACCGTCGCAACGCTGGTCAAAATCCTCGTCGAAAAAGAGTTCTTGATTCAAACGAACGAAAAGCGCCCGTTCACGTTTAAGCCAACTCGAACGTTCGAAGATGTGTCGGGAAACATTGTGTCCGACCTCGTTTCCCGAGTCTTTGGCGGGTCGCGAGAACAGTTGCTGATCCAATTGATGGGCAAGAAGAAACTGACGAAACGCGAACGCCAATTTCTTGAAAACATTTTGAAGGAGAAGAAATGATTGGTCCAACTTCATGGCTACTCCTGACGCTCACCATCCAAGTCACCGTTTTGTCGATCGCCATCGGTTTGATTCAAAAAATCGCTCTCGGCAACCATCCGAAAGTTGCGGCCAGGCTGATTGCATTTGGAATGTTGTTGTTGATGGTCGTCAGCGCCGCGATCACCCTTCCATTGCCGTCATGGTTCGATGCGATGGGCGCGGATTCTTCTGTGGCGACGGCGATGATGGTTGATGAAGATGATCTCGCGTCACTTTCATCGTTAGAAACTATCGATGATGCTGAATTCTTCAGCGAGCCAAATGCCGACGGTCAAACCGCTTCACTGGGAAACACGACTTGGGTTGAGTCCGTGAAGAACATGGCAAGCCAGTTTTTCGCCTCTGTTTTTTCGACGGAATTGACCAAGAACGGAGTTATCTGTTTTGGTGTCTGTTTCCTTGGTCTTTGCGTTGTTGGCTTCGGACGACTTGTGCTTGGCTTCCTTTCGCTCAGGCGCTTGCGTCTCAGTTCGACAGTTGTTTCCTGCGAGACATCGTTGGCGATGTCGAAAATTCTTCGTCAGAAAATCGGTTGCGATCGTGAGATTGAATTTCTTCAAACGCCATTGGTTGGAACTGCAGCCACGATCGGACTTTGGAAGCCAAAAGTTTTCCTTGCCGACGATTTCAACCATTGGAAACAAGCAGAAAAGGAATCGGTTCTGGCTCACGAAATTGCCCACATTCATCATGGCGATTTCGCGGCGAATGTCATTTCGCAGGTTTGCACTTCGATGCACTTCTTCAATCCAGCAGTCCATTGGCTTGTCGGGCAAATGCGATTGAATCAGGAAGTCGCAGCCGACCAAGTTGCGTCTCAGGCAACTTCGGGACCGAATGAATATGCGCGAACGCTCGCAACGCTTGCCTTGCGACAGGACAGCCAGAATCAGCTTCGCTTGGCTTCGATGTTTATCCCGAACCAGAACAGCTTTGTGCAGCGAATCAAAATGCTGCCGCAAGCAAATCGAAAGGGTTCAGCCGCTGTCCATTGGGTAACCTTTTTGGCGACGACGATTGCTGCCTTTGCGATCAGTGGAATTCGCGCACCGGTTTCAACACTGGGGGAACTGCAAGATGTTGGGGTCAAAGAAACTGCTTCCGATGACGGAACTCAGTCAGCAGATTCCGAAACGGTTGACTCGACTGAAACGACAGAAGTTGACGAGGCAGAAGTTTTGCTCGCAAAGCAACTGATTCGCAAGAATCGCGAGGAAGGATTCGATGAGTCACAACACCAGCAAGCGTTGGAGCTTCTCTTGGCCGCGATCGATGCTGATGCTGAAAACCTTCGAGCCAAAGTCAATCTGGTGGATCTCTATTTAGTGCGCGACAAGTCGTTGGAAGAGGGCACTGAGCCAAAAATTGAAAACCTGAAGCAGGCTTTGACGTGGCTAGAATCAATTACGGCTGACGAGAATTTCACGCATATGGAGCAGGTTCTGGCGATGCCGCAACTGGTCAACGTTTACGTTATGCTTGGCGAAGAAGCGAAAGCGAAACAGGCGGTCAGTGTTGCCTCGTCAAAGCTTCTTAAGATCGCGAAAAAGAACCCAGAAATTTACGAGATCTGGTTTTCGCTGGTCCAGTGCGCGACGGTCGTGAAAGACTATGAGATGGCAAACGAGTTTATCAAAACCGCCTACCAGACAGTGAAAACGCAGAAGGTTCGGCGAAAGGTACTGCAGCTGGCTTCGTTGGTCTACATTCAGAATGCCGACGACTTCAAAGATATAAGCACGGAAGAGAATTTTAGAAATCGGTTATTCGCACTCTGCAAGGCCATCGCAACCAACCCTAGAGACGTAAAAATTTACGATCGTATGGTCGAGTATCTTGATGTCGAAGTGGACGCCGAAAAACGTGATGTTTGGTTGCGGAATTCGGTTCTCGATTGTCCCATTCCTGGTGTCGTTCATATCCTCATCGGGGCTCGCTCATTGCTTCGTGATAACGTTAACGAAGGTAGAGCCCATTGGGACATTGCTAAGCAGCAATTCGGCACAACGGAATTCGTTACCCATCGACTGCTTTCGATTGCGATTCGCAAAAATCCAAAGTACGGCGAAGGAAAGTTGCTCGACGGCGCCATATTGCTGTTCCCCGATCAGTACATACTCTACGAAACACGCGGTGCGATTAAAAAGAGGGAAGCCATGTTGCTGCTAAGACAGCAAAACCAGCAAGCTGCGAAACAGAAGTTTGAAGAAGCAATTGAAGACTTCAAGATTGTGGTCGAGAAAGTCCCAACTCTAATCACGGCGAACAAGCATCTCGCGGATTGCTACGAAAAGATCGGTGACACCGATAACATGGCCATCCATACAAAGCGGGTTAACGATGCGCTCGACAAAGTGGATGAAAAAAAGCGTGAGCTGTATCAGAAGGTGCTGGACAAGATGCAAGGTCGCAATGTCGATGCTTCGGCTTCGGAATTGAATCAGCTTGCGAATCAGGCATTGATCCGTAAGCAGTTCGCGGAGGCGATTCGCCATTATGAGAAAGCACGAAAGAAGTCCCCGAAGGACTCTGCGATCTTGAACAATTTGGCTTTTACCTACATCGTTGCCGATGACGACCATCGCAACCTCGAACTCGCGCTGCAGTTGGTCGATGAAGCGATCGAAAATTTGCCTGCAGACATCGAACCTCGTGAGAAGTCCACGTTTCTTCACACAAAGGCGACCGCTCTCAAGCAGTCAGGTCAATTTGAGGAAGCGTTAGCGCTGTTTGAGCAAGGATTGGAGGCTCGCCCCGACCACATGGACTCATTGAAGTCCGTTATCGAGTGCTACCTCGGACTCAACCTTCCCCCGCCGGAGCGATACGTCGAGCGTTTGAGAAAGGTTGAGGACGAAAGATCGCGAACAAAGCAGCAGGTGTCAGATTAAATTTAACTTTTCACACCTAAGGGTCATGTGAAAAATAATTGGGGTACTTCCTTGTCAGGAAAACATCAACTGGCTCCCCCTCGCCCCGCAAATTCGGATGCTGCCGCTCTGCCATTTCATCAACCTTACTCCGAATTTTTGGGGAGAGGGGGAGCTGATTAACATTGGTTTTCCTGTACGTCTCTTGTCGCTCCTGTCAATGTTGATGTGAAATCAACAAGTTATTTTTCCCGCCACCCTAAGCTGTAGTAGCCGCTCATTTTTTCTTTGACGATCGATTTCTAAGCCGGCTCGACCTACTCTGCTGCGACTTTTGCTTGTTCGCCTGAGCACGTCGGGCTGCGTCACGTTGCGATTGCTGCTGAGCTCGTTTGGCAGCGTCACGTTGCGATTGCTGTTGTCGAGCACGTTGAGCGGCCTGCTGACGAGCGCGATCCTGTTGAGCACGTTGCTGAGCTCGTCTTGCTTGATCCTGCTGAGATTTGCGTGCCGCTGCCTGTTGGGCGCGACGTGCATTGTCTTGCTGAGCTTTCCGCGCGTTCGCTTGTTGAGCTTTTCGTGCTTGGTCTTGTCGAGCACGGTTTGCCTGTTGCTGTTGTGCTCTGCGAGCCATGTCCTGCTGTGACTTTCGAGTCGCGTCGTTTTGAGTCTGCTGTTGTCGAGCCCGTTGTTGGGCAGCTTGCTGACGAGACCGATCTTGCTGGTTTCGTTTCGCGAGAGCCTGCCGTGCGGCATCCTGTTGAGCGCGACGTGCTTTGTCTTGCTGAGCCCGACGAGCACTTGCTTGTTGTGCTTTGCGGGCAGAATCTTGCTGGGCTTTTCGAGCAGCTTGTTCGCGTTGCTGGGTAGATGGAATGTTTTGCATTCGCGACTTTCCACTGCGGTTACGTGACGCGTTGTTTTTTGCGTTCTGCTGTTGAGCTCTTCGAGCATTGTCTTGCTGAACTTTCCTCGCTTGTTCTTGTTGCTGAGCAACTCGAATTCGATCCTGTTGGTTCTTTCGAGCCGCTTGTTCACGCTTCCGAGCAGCGGAATCGTTCTGTGGACGAGTCTTGCCGCTGGCTTTCTTTGACGCATTGTTGCGCGCAACTTGCTGCTGAGACCGGCGAGCATTTTCCTGCTGGGTTCGTCGTGCGCGATCTTGCTGAGCACGTTTTGCCTGTTCCTGTTGGGCTCGACGTGACCTCTCCCGTTGAGCAGCTTGGTTCGAAGAATTGTTTGGCTTTTGTTTCTTTCCAACAGAGCTTCTGGCAACCTTGTTTTTGGAGCCCTTGTTCCTAGCAGCATGTTCATGTCGCTGGCGCTCGCGCTGCAATTCGGCGTGTCGCTCCATGGCGCGTCGATTCTTACGAAGTTCTTCGTCGGCGACTTTGTGGTGTTTCTTCGGGCGGTTTATGTTTTTATTGTGCTGATGACGAACGTCAGCCGTCTGTCGGCGACGCTGTTCGTCTCGATTTCGCAGATCTTTGTAAGTTCTGACGTAGCTAGATTTGCGAAGGTAGTCCTTGCCATGACCGCCGCGGCTTCCATGACGATGACTAATATTCCTGGCGTGTTTGTGCTGCGCCTTGTAAGTTGGGCGCGGGCGATAGTCACGGTTGTTGTTGTAAAAGTTGTGTTGACGAGAAAGGTACTGAACGACGTTGTAGCGATTGTCAAAAGATGATCGGCGGCAACGGTAGTAAGACAGCAACGGATCGTAGCTGCGATAGTGACTGTTGAAAGAAACCCACGGGCGATAGCTTACGTTGTTGAAGTTCGATCCGTACCAGTCACCGTAAAAGTAGTGACCACAACGAGGACGAACGAACAGATGCGTCATGAAATCAATGTTCAGATTGATCGCGAACGACGGTCGGTAGCTGTAGTTTCTAGCCAGGTAAACAGGCTGAGTGAACTGAACGGGAGCGAAGCACGTTCCGCGGCTTTCAAACTCGTAGTCCCAATATCCGGATTGGAAAACACAGCCGTTAGGAGTCCAAACGTATCGAGACGGAACCCAGATCCAGTTCTCAACGACTGGCTTCCAATGTCCAGTCAGCCAGCGATATCTGTTGTCTTGGTACTGCCAATTTCCTGGCACATAAAAGTGCTGCTCGCTGGGAGCAACCGTTGAAGGACCTTGATCGATCGAAGCAGGTGGCGGCTCCGGCAAATAGCCGAGTTCATCTTGCTGTGTTTCTTCTGTCCAGAATCCCGATACCCAACGATGTCCGTTGCCTTCAGCGTCCCAATAGCCTGGCATCCAACGTCGGTGCGGTGGAACGTCTCGCCAAATTCCGCTGATCCAGATGAAATCGGATTGGGCGTCGTCCCAAGCCCAGTAACCTGAAATCCATTGAACGTTGTTGCCGTCTGGCTTGTACTCAGGAGGAACTTCGTCGATCAATTCTGGCGGTGCACTAAGGATCAGCGTCGACGATTGCGGATCGGCTTGGTGGGCCGATGCGAAAGCTTCGTGAAGTGGACCGCGAGTCAAAATGTTCAAGTCTTCGGGAACTTCCGGAGTCGTTTGCTGCGCTTCGGGGAAGGATAAATCCTGAAGAATACTCACCTGTTCTTGTGCAAATACTGAACTGGTGAGCAAAACAGTGATTGTCAAAACTGTCGCGATATTGGGACACTTAGTCGTCAGTTTGATCATGGCTTATTCTCGATTGTTCTCGTCGAATGCGGGAAATGAAGTGTTTTCGCCCAATTCCGCGGGCGGCTGACTTCAGCAGTTCAATAAGAGGGCAACGATCATGCCAATTGATTGATGCTCAGATTGGCGCCGGCAAATCACGCTTCTTGAAAATGCGACTGCCCCAAACGTAAAACAAGGCTCCCAGCGAAAGCAAAAGCAGATTGTTCAGCAACGGCGCTGGCATCAGCTGGCCTTGAGTTCCGACTTTGAATAGAGCAAAGCAGTTTAGGAAGCTCTTCTGGGCGGCTTCGATCGAGTTCGCTGGTCCGTAATAACCGAACACGGTGATGAAACGAATCCAGCTGAGTGATTCCGATGCCATCGCCAGGACTTTCATACCGCCTTGTAGGAAATAGAAAGCGGCCACGATGCCCAGCGTTCGCCAGCGGAATCGATCCATTGAGGAACACCACGCGGAAAATCCACCGAGGAAAAAACACAGTGAAAACAGGTTCACGACGCCCGGCACAAATAGCAGCGGGTTGACCTTGCTGGACATCTCAATCGTTTCGGTAACCGGCTCCGCAAAAGTGAGTGGAAGTTGCGCGATTCCAAGGTTGAGTTCCATGTAAGAGGTTTCTTCGACGCTGGTTGTCCAAATTCCAATCGCCATGAAGAGCCACGTTATGGCAACGAGGCCAATCATTCCAACGAAGGTCCACCACGCGTGCGTCCACCAAACTTTCATTCGGCTGACCGGTTGCGACAGAAGCATTTCCATCGTGCCGCGTCCAAGTTCACCGCTGACAACGTCGGAGCCGCGAACAATGACCCAGCTGGAAATCAACATCAGCAGCATCGGTTCGTCGAGCGTTAGCGCTGTGCGGCCGAGGTAAGAAACGAGCCAATCGAAATCGACGGACGAGAACTTTCGCCAGTCTTTGGGCAGCAAGTCCACGATCTGCCTGAATTGAGAAGTGTCAAATTCACCGACAACGCGAACTCGCACCCAGCAGAAAATCGCAATGCCAAATGCGATCGCGGACCAAAGCAACCAGGACTCGCTAAAATATTTTCGACGAAGCGCTTTTCGAATGCTCATTCCGCAACCTCCGATTTTTTTGAGGGCGGCTCGACCGTGACATCGGTGGCGCGGTGGATTTTGTCGTACACCGAACGTAAGCCGACTGGCTCGATCGTTACGTTTCGTAGCGGCATTTCGCCCAGCCATTTCAACACCGGCGAAAGGTCTCCTTGAGTTTCAATCAACACACGATCGTCTTTTTGAACGATGGTTGGTCTTTCCTGTGAAATAAGTTTGTCGGCGTGATCTGCAACGGTGACTTCGGTGGTCGCGCGGATTCGATGTTGCCATGACAAATCTTCCAGCGACTGTTGAAAGGCAAGTTTGCCAGTTTTCAAAATGGCAACGCGGTCGCAAACTTCTTCGATCTCCGACAACACGTGTGACGAAAAGATCACTGTTTGGCCGCGCTTCTTGGCTTCCTTGATCAACTCCAGAACTTGTCCGCGAACGGTTGGGTCAAGATTCGCTGTCGGTTCATCAAGTATTAGTAGCGGAGCTTCGACAGACAGGCAGATCGCCAGCGCCAATTTCTGACGCATGCCTGTCGACATCAGCCCAACCCAACGGGAGACATCCAGCTCGAGTCGATCGGCAACTTGGAGGGCGTCGTCGAAAGATGCTCCGTCTCGCAAACCGGCGAACATTTTCAGCAGTCCCTTGGCTCGCATCGTGCGATACATTCTTGCATCGCCAGGCAGGTAGGACAGTTTCGCGTGCACGGCGACTCGGTCACGATAGCAATCCAGTCCGTCGACGGTCGCATTGCCTGACGATGGTTTCAGGAAGCCCAGCAGGCACCGAATCAGCGTCGACTTGCCCGCGCCGTTGGGGCCTAGCAGGCCGAAAACTTCTCCTTGGTCGATCTGTAAGCTCACGCTGTCGAGTGCCAGAAAGTCGCGATACCGCTTGCTCAATAATGTGGTTGTGACAGGCAAGTCGGCTTGCTCCTGGTGGTGTTGTAAAACTTTGGCATGTTCTCTATCTTCTCAGTTTGGCGACTGCCCGACCCGGCTGTCGTTACGTCATTTTTACGCCCAAATTGATTTGCGCAAAAGGAGTCTGCGTGTGTTTGTTGCCGCAACTACGCAATGCTATCCCGATCTGCCGCTTTCCGAGACGATCGAAAAGTTGGCCCATCTTGAATTCTCTCACATTGAATTGGGAGTTTACGAGAGCGGTAATCATCTGAAGCCGTCGGATATCAAGAATAACTTTGAAGCCGCTCTGGATACTTGCACCAACACCTGTCGCCTCGTGGTTACCGGGCTGGATTTACGCATCGAGGACCAGGGCGAAGAATATTTCGAGACTTTCACCAAGTGCTGTGAGCTGGCGAAGCTGGCCAAAATCGTTTCGCTGACAGTCCGAGCCAGTGAGCATGGTACGCCATTCAACGAAGAAGTTGAGCGTTACAAACGGTTGGTGAAAATCGCCGATGTGCATGGCGTCCGAGTTGGAATGCGGACTGAAGTCGGTCGATTGTCAGCAGACGTCGATACGGTCTCTGTGATTTGCGGTCACGTCAAAGGCATTGGCTTGGCGATGGACCCAAGTCACTATCACTTTGGCAATCCTGAACCGCCAAACTATGAGAAGCTGTTGGGTTACGTGCATAACGTTTACTTGCGAGATTCAACGCCGGAAAATTTGCAGGTTCGCGTTGGTCAGGGGATCATCGACTACGGTCGATTGATTAACTTGCTTAGAAAAGAAAGTTTTCGTCGAACGCTTTGTGTGGACATTCAACCTCAAGCGGATGTGGATCACGATGGCGAACTGAGAAAGCTGCGACTGTTGTTGGAAAGCTTGGTCTTGATCTAGCATTCGATCTCATATTGCTTTGCCGGTAGTGGAACTCGTTGAGGACGACTTCCGCGACGATCTCAACCTGAAACCAAGTCGAGAACAAAGTACTGTCGGAAGATGAATCTCTAAGGCAACGAATCAATGCAGGATGCGCCAGTAGATTCGGCTCCGAAAAAAGCCAACCGATTCGCGACGTTGGTTCGCTGGTTGCTGCGAACGGGAATGTGGGTTGCGATATTCGCTTACCTGTTTTCCTTTTTCGGTCAACGGTTCTTTTGGGCCGAATTGTTGACGAACTTCCGAGTCCAGTTCATGGTTCTGTTCGTCGTTTTGATTTTGCTTGCTCGCTTCGCGAAAGTCAGCAAGCTGTTGGCTGTTTGTCTTGCCATTGCCGTCGCCTGGTCGGGATGGGAATCGGGGCAATTCTATTTGCCTGCCCAACAACCTGCCGCTGGCGAAACGCTCGTTCGAGTGATGTCATTCAATGTGTTGGCGATCAATTCTGAATTTCAGTTGGCGATTGACGAAGTCCGCAAGCATGATCCAGACATGTTCGCGATCATCGAGTACGCAGGCATGTGGCATGAAGCTTTCGATGCGTTGAACGAAGATTATCCGCATCAGCATCGGGATCCTCGTTGGCACGGCTATGGCATTGCCATCTTCAGCAAAATTCCATTCGAACATGCGAAGTCAATTCCGCTGACCGAAGACGCGATTGACAATCCGGCTGCCGTGGTGACCGTTCGTATCGATGGACAGCCGGTACGGATTTTGGCCACTCATGTGATGTCGCCGACGAATCGATTTCGGCTTGAATTGCGGAACCGACAGTTCGAAGAAATTGCCGATCATCTCAATCAGGATTCGATCGAAACGATTCTTGTTGGCGACATGAATTGCAATCCAGCATCCCGATATCTTGCGAAGCTAATTCGCGACACGAACTTGCGCGACAGTCGAAAAGGTTTTGGTTTGCATCCGAGTTGGCCAACTTTTGCGTGGCCGATGTCGACGCCGATTGACCATGTGTTGGTTTCAGAATCGATTCATGTGCATGACCGGTTTCTTGGCGATGGCGGTGGCAGCGATCATCACCCTGTCATCATGGACTTCTCGATTCGGGCAAAATAGCAGTGCCCCATTGCCATGTGGTCGCCTGATAGAAACCGAAGCGTAAGTTTTTAAGTTGCACACTGTTAGTCACGAAGTGACGACATGTTGTAGCCATGACCCCAAGTCCGTGGCTAGCGTTTCAACGGGATGATCACAAGCCAGAGGCTTATGCCACCGTGCAGGAGGCAAGCTTATGCCAAGACCAAGTGTCAATTGTGTCGATTGTCCGTCTTGGGACTGCAAACTGTTCTGCTTTTTACACGACCTTGCGGCCAGTATCAATTTCTCTGGTATTTACCGCGATCTCACATAAAATTGGGGAATACCTTGCAAAGTCCCAAATAGAAAAAATGGTTGTGACCATGAAGCGACGTCGCCGCACAAAAACTGGAGCCAGTTACGGAGTCCTTGAGCCAAGACAACTTTTGGTCACGACAGGTCTGGCGCAATTCGATGGAGATGCGTCCATCGACACCGGCTTGATCGTCAATGGAAACTTCGACCAAGTCGATGTCGCGGACACGACATGGCAACGCACGGACATCGCTGACCTTCCTGGCTGGAACCAAACCGCGGGTGCCAGCGACACCGTAACGTTAGTTGGCTTCAATGATTCGCCGCGCGGGACGGGCCTGCATCTCGATGAGCAGGCTGATGTTTTGGAATCCGTTTTTCAGGATGTCGACACGACTGATGGTCAGTTGTATACGCTCGCGTTCGATCTACGCGGACGCGCGGCCGGTGGCTCGGCAGATGCGTCAACCAATGATATTCGAGTGCTCTGGGATGGTGCTGAAGTTGGAACCTATCGAGCCATCACTACCTTTTGGCAGTCGTTCGCGGTAGACGTCGCGGGAGGCGCATCGGATCTGACGCGACTTGAAATTCAGGAAGTTGACGGCGCAGGCAACGACGGAATTGGGCCGACGATTGATAATGTGCGTTTGGTTCCCGTTACCGGTCAGACGGTTGAAAATGGAAGCTTTGAAAACAATGAAATCGGCGCTGTGGCCCAAGACGACATTCCGGGCTGGAGTGTCGTAGGCGAGGAAGGTGAGCGACTTGTCGATGTGCAAAACGGCGGCGGCAGTAATGGGGCTCGCTACTTGAATGTTGATCGACAGGCGACGAACTCAGATATCGTGTTCACGGACATCGCAACGGAAGCTGGAGGGATTTACTTTCTGTCTTTCGATTTGCGATCGGAAAGCGGCACCGTCGGTGAAGACGAAGAGATGCGAATCCGTTGGAACAATGAGTGGGTAGGGACGTACCGGGGCAATGCTGACTGGCAAAGTTTTGGTTTCACGGTTCGGGCCGATTCTGATTCGACTCGATTGGTCTTCCGTGAGCCGGGAGATTCGTTCACCGGTGATGGAAGCGGTCCGCTATTGGACAATATTCGCATTATGAAAGTTGTCCCGTCGATTGGCTTGGCGCTTAGCGATACTTCGGCATTCGAGTTCACTGAAAACGGTGACTCCGTTGATTTGGGTGCTCGAGTCCAAGAGATTACTTCGACGGTTGATGATGCGATTACCGGCGTCACGATTTCACTGCCGGCCTCAGCAGCAGCTACTGAATCATTGACTGTCGAAGCCACAACGAACGGAGTATTGGCCACGCAACGATCTGAGAACGGCACGCTGTCGATTACTGGTAATCGAACGACTCAGGAGTACGTCAATATTTTGAGAACGTTGCAATACGAAAACTCTTCCGACAATCCAACTGCTGGTTCGCGTGCCGTCACGATTCAAGTTAACGCCGGCGAAACCAGTTCTCCAACTTCAACGCTGACGGTCAATGTGACTCCTGTGAATGATGCTCCGGTGGTCGCAACGATTGCCGATTCATCTGCTGTTGTTTCTGAGGCGTTTACGGTCCAGGCGACAGCGACAGATCCTGAGAACGATGTCCTCACATGGACAGTCACAGCGACAGGAGACGCGATTTTGTCGACTGACGCACAGCCAACGGTTGATGCGGAAGGAAACGTTTCTTGGACTCCGGCACGAGACGGCAATGCTGAGTTGACGGTTCGCGCGACAGATTCAAGCGGCCTATTCGACGAACAAGCGTTTGATTTGAGTGTGACCGACGAAAGTGTGACGCTCGACACGGGCAGAATCCTTGTTAATTCTGGAACTGACTTGCCCGATTTTGACCGGACTGCATTGGTTGATCCTGCGATTGGCGAAACGATTGCAGATTTTGAAGCTCAGACAATCAACGGCGGAACGTTCAACAGTTTCGAGCCTGGGAAAGCACGAATCTACTCGATGCTTGCTCACTGGTGCGAATTCTGTAATCGTGAATTGCCAGAGATCGTGAGCTGGATGGCTGAAACCGATCTTGGTGATGATGTTGAATTCGTAGCGGGGGCAGTGGCAGTGAGGCCAACTCAAAATAACTATCCGCCTTCGGATTGGCTGAACGACGCTGGATTCAACGGAACGGTCATTGTCGACAACGAAGCTGCAAAATTGATGAGCATCATGGGAACTGGTAGTTTTCCGTTCCTCGTTGCGGTTGATGCAAATGGTCGAGTGGTAGAACGGTTCGCTGGACAATCAACACGAGCACAATTCGATGCAGCATTGGCGGCAGTTCGAGGCTAAAGCAGGTTTGGTGAAGCTGATACAAGCCCGGGGCAATAGGGAATTGCCAAAGCCAGTAGTGTTAATCACAACCCGAAGCGTTAGCGAGGTGCAGCTGGTACCTCGCTAACGCTCTTTGAAGTTGCACATTTGAGACAAGATTTCGCATTCTAATTGATAAAACACGTGAAAATTAAAAAAGCGAAGCGTTCCAATACAAGCCCGACGCGCAAGCGAGGGAGCAGGAAATCCTGGGGAATATCCGCTCGCTTGCGCTTCGGGCTTGTATTTGTGCAACTTCAAAACTAACGCTTCGGGTTGCGATTTGCAGTATGAACTTGCGTACCCATCCGACTGGCGGAACCTTGGCGCGAACCATGCAATTCCCTGTTACGCCTCAGCTCGAATTGCCTTTGGACGAATCCAACTTACTCACGAAGGTCGCGATGCTATTCACGCACCGGCGTTTTAGCTTCGAACAACTTTAGCCTCTTGTTCATGGAGGCAATTGTTTTCTGGTCACCTTTGGCAGTTGCCAAATCGATTGCCTTTTTCGTTATCGCAATCGCATTTTCGAAATCGCCATTTTCCGCGTGGGCCGCGGCCAACGTACTGAAGAAGCGATCGTCTTTGTATTGAGTCACCTCGCAAATTCGTGTTGCGACTTCAACCGCTCTCTTGCCGTCGCGGATTTGTTGGTCAGAATTCGTAGCAAGGATCCACGCCAGATTGTTTGCAGCCGCAAGTTGGCGAGGGTTTGCTTTAAAGGTGGCTTCAAAATGGTCAATCGCGGCACGATAGTCTTCTTTCCCCAGAGCTATTCGACCGAGCTGAAAGTTTACACTTGGATGGTTGCCAGCAAGTTGCTTGACGGTGTCACAGTAGGGTTGGGCTTTGTCGAACTCTCCGACGGTTGCGAGATGACTGATCATAGCCAGAAGCACTGGGACCGACTTCGGGGCCAGTTTCAAAGCGGTTTCGCAATGTGCAAATCCTTCGTCCGGTTTGCCGTTGCGAAACGCGAGCATTGCCAATTCGTAAGCTGCTGCAGCACGCAGTCGATTGGTTTGCGGATCGATTTTGGATTGTGAAGTACCATCTTCGGCAGGCTTTGAAACTTCAAGGTAGTATTTCAGGAATGTCGCCGCATCCTCGGGACTACCGTCCTGCACGTAGACTCTTGCGACAGCGATTGGGTTTCCGTCGAGGTGCTCTTCCGACCAACGGCCAGGAAATGGCACAGACAGCGCCATCGAGTTACGTCCTTTTGCGTCTAGCGTTTTCAGATCTTTGGCAACCTGATCTACTTCTAGCTTGCCTTTGTAAACGACGCGAAGCAACCCATTCTGATCAACCAGAAAACTGACCGGCAGCGGAAGGTCTGCTCGAACATAAATTGCCTCAAGGTGTTTCTGATTGAGCGTACCGAGTAGTTTGGTTGTTGCGATGCCGGGAGTTCCCTTGAAATTGACTCGTTCGAGGATTTCTAATTGTTTCGAAATCGACGGACCACTGCCGGAGGTGGCCTCCTCGATGTTGAGCGCGATGATCTCAACGTTGCCAATGTCTGTCTCAGAAATCTCTTGCAGTTCCGCCAGGCACGGTGCGCACCAGCTCGCCCAGCACATGTACAGCGTCGGCCGCGAGGAAACTGGTTTTTTAGTGACGAGCTCTCCCGTCATGGATTTATACTGCAATTCACCGACTGATTGCGGCCAGCTAATCTTTAAGCGTCCTGTTGCTTTCAACGGAACGCCGGAGAGTGTTTTCGCGACAAGCGGAGCTTGATCCGCTGTTGCGGGTGGGATCTCCTTTGCGACTCTTTTCGATTGTGTCAGGAGCCAACGCTTATTCGCTGAAGGAATCGAAAAGGATTCGGGCTCTGTGGAGCCTGGCCAACGCACCGATACGGATTGGATCGATTCATCAGGTTGCATTCCAAAGTGCAACCAGTTCGAAGATTGGCTAAGGAAACTGTCGCCACCGTACAGCGTTTGGGATCGCTTTGTGGTTTCACCAGTTGCGTTTGCGAAAGTGGCTTCGACGCGTGCTCCATAGGCATCGCGCGGGCAATTGGCCGACGGAAGCCCTTCCAACTTGAACGCGAAATAGCTGTTCTTAGTTGGCGTGTCGTTTCGCAGAAAACGAATCCGTGGCGACGTGCGGTTGGTGATCCAAAGATCCAAATCGCCATCTTGGTCCCAGTCAGTGACGGCAATCGAACGGCTGTCATCGATGTGATGCAGTGAACTTGCAGCAGAAACGTCAGCGAACTGGTCCTTACCGTTTGAGTCGGCCTGTCCCGTGTTCAAAAAGAAGCAGTTTCTTTCGTTCCCGCTGAA
Source organism: uncultured Pirellulaceae bacterium (assembly GCA_938010615.1). GTDB lineage: Bacteria > Planctomycetota > Planctomycetia > Pirellulales > Pirellulaceae > Mariniblastus. Next base: position 16,102 of record CALLUY010000060.1, read on the forward strand.
CGAACTTCCCGTCAAGATTCGCTGATTCAATGGTTCCCAAACGGACAGGTAATGATCAATGGCTGCTTGATCCGCATCCGCGGTAGTAGGTGATTGCGACACGACCTGCCGCCAATACATTGATCACAAATCGTCGGCTTTGCCCTGAGTCAGAAATCCGTTGGCGACCAGCAAATCCTGCCAGCCGTCATTGTTGATGTCAACGAATCTTGACCCCCAAGCCCAACGCCCCATCGTGACTCCGGCGTCAACGCTGACGTCGCGAAACGTGCCGTCTTTGGCATTCTCAAAAAGTGAATTCCCGCGAGCGTGACGTTGGAATAGCTTTTTGGTTTCGTCACCAGCATCCGATTGGAACTTACCCTGATACGCGATCCGATTTCCAGCTGACGAGAACATATTGCTGACGTAGATATCCATCCAGCCATCGTTGTTGTAGTCGCCCCAAGTGATCGACATGCCGGCTGACACATCTTCCACACCGGCTTCTTTGGCAACGTCTTTAAACTGTCCGCCATCGTTTCGAAAAAGGTTGTTGCGACCAAAGTCATTGGCGATATACAAATCTAAATCGCCATCATTGTCGTAGTCTTCCCAAGAAGCAGCGTAGCTAAAGCGACGATTGTTTTCGTCGAGGCCTGCTTCCTTCGTGACGTAGCTGAATTTCCAATCTCCGGCAGTCGGATCGGCCGGCGTTGCATCGTTTCGAAACAAGACGTTTCGCCCGCCATTGTTGGCGTCGTGGTATGGAATGGCTTTGGCAAAAATTCGTTCGCGATTGACGCCTGACCTGCGATCGTAGCAACAGGTAAAAATGTCCAAGTCGCCATCCTGGTCGTAGTCGGCCAGCGTGATCGAATACGGAACTGCGGCGGGAAGAATTAAGCCGCGACGAACGGAGAATTTTCCCGAACCATCGTTGGCCATCACCAACAATCCATCCTGGACGCCAACGATCAGATCCTGATCCCCGTCGTTGTCGATATCACCAAAGACGGAACTGTGAGATTGATTCAGCCAGTCGGTTCCCGATTCGGCTGAAGCGTCACGGCAAGTGCCGTCTCCGTTTTGAACGAACAGTCGGTTGGGCAGTCCGCCGGGTTGGCTGAGGTAGAGATCGTCCAGTCCATCGCCATTGACGTCGGAGACAGCGACGCCTTCCCAGCCACCGATGTTGATGTGGTATTGGATTTCGATCAGATGCAGCCACTGATCCATGCCAGGCAGCAACTGCCCTTGAAAGGCTGGCGTATCGCCCAGAACAGCCTCGGTGCAATCTGCAAACATTGGCCCGGATTCGTTTGCTTGCGAGCCAACCACTTCTAGGTAGTCGCGAACAATCAGCGATTTCAGCGTCACGTCCTTGGCACCAATGTTCCAAACGCAATCCCAAGTTGCATTGGATTGAATGGTCCCTTCATCCGACGTGGCCCACGTTTGCATGTACGCAGATGTAACCAGTTCGTTGTCCTGTTGATTGACCTTGAAGACTTTAACTTTCGTATTTACTTCGCGCGCGTTGGTGGCAAAGCCAAGTAAGCCCGAAAGCTGTTCGGAGAAACCTTCCAAACCGGTGGCAAGGTTGGGTTCATCTGAAATCTTCTTACGCCGCCGAATAGTAAACGCAGCGTCATCGAAGACAGTTTCTGTTTCGGCCGGGCGAAGTGACTGAAACGAAACGTCCGATGCAAGCAGACTCTCCAAGGGCTTATTCGACTTGGCGGACGGATCGAAACGCAGTGCGATTTCTTTTAGCTGCTTTGCGGCCGCGGAAGAAAGTTCTTCCGTTTGCCAGCCATCTGCTGCTGCATCGTCAGTGGGAGGATCGAAGTTGATACCTGGGACGACGTACTCCGTGTCATCAGTTGAGACTTTGGCGTTTTTCACTGAGACGTTGCTCGAATCAACCGAATTCTCCGTTGAATTCTGGGGTCGGCTCTGAGTTTTTTGTTGTTCCGACTGGCATCCCAACGTGCCGAAAATTGCGATCGCCAGCAAACCAACCGGCATCGATAGCTTCAAAATTGTTTTTTGATACAGCGACTTCATCGATCTTGGTACCCTTCAACGAAAAAAAGCCCAGTCACATTGGACTGGGCTTCATTATCTTAGTTTTCGCTGCGAAAGCGATACTAGTTCTTCTTGCGGCGAAGACCACAAAGGCCCAAAAGGCCAGCAAGAATCACAGCTGAGCTTGGCTCAGGAACCGCGACAACGACGAACGCATCGTCGACTTCGAAGACGAGATCGTCGAAAAGAAGTGTTCCATCTGCGTTGCCAAATCCCAAGCCATCAACACCCATTACCAGATTGACGCCGTTGATTGTAGATAGGTCGATTGCACCAAGACTGTTGTTTCCACCATCAAAAATTTCGGTTACGCCATCTTGGATAGTCAAATCGAAATCGAGTTGGCTCCATCCGGTAGCTGGTGGAGCAGTTTGTGTACCGACGATTCGCCCAACTTCAGCACCATCTGTCAGGAACTCATATCGCAAGCTCATAACTCCACCTCCGGATGCTGGGTCCGTCGCAAGAGTACTGATCATTACGCTCGAGTTGAATGTGAGTCCATCAGCGAAGTTGATGTACTTGTCTCCAGCGACAGCGTTAGCTTCACTGACAAACCCGCCTGAAGCGTTGCCGGCGTCTGCACCGATTCCGCCCCAAGTAGCTCCCCATCCGTTCCCGTTATCTGCGAGGTCACCGGAATCTACGGCGTAGCTGAAAGATCCGCTGTTACCAACATTGGCAAGGCCTATTGCGCCGCCTCCGACATGGTCGCCGCCGCCACCGCCGAAGCTGAGACTGTTTGGAAGGATACCCAAATTCGCTCCTTGAGCTGCGCCGTCAGCTTCAAAGTCTGTTGTGTGAATGACGTCTGCATTCGCAGTTACTGCGAAAAGCAATGCGATCGCCATCGATGTAATCGTAGTTTTCATAATTTTCCTGAAGGGTCAAAGGTGAATAGTTCAAAAGCTAAAACGCTGCATGCAGGAGTAACGTTAAATCCTGCACAAAACTAATATCTGACAATTATGCCTGAAATCGGTTTCAGTAGGTGGGATTTTCGTAAGATCTTACCTAATTCTTAAAAATTAGCACGTTGGTAGGTCGGCATGGCACTTCGCAGTTCAGATTATCGAAATTTACCTAGTCAGACTGAAATTCGGATCTGAAAGCCGGGTTGTAGGAGTATTGCGGGATCCTGAATAGAGGTTTTGCTACGCTTTCGCCGCAAGACAGTTTGGCAGTTTCGCCCTTGTGCCGGTCTTCCCTTCCGCCGGTCCAGCGTTCTGCGTATTTGGCCAGATCGTGCCAAACTGCAAAAATTCACTTCTCAATTTTCGGGGAGCCTACCTGAGTATGCTCACCTGGAAGTGCGATAGTTCCCGGCATCCAGCGGCCAAGAATTCCTGCTTCGATTCTCTTCCCGTCTCTTTCGGTTTGCAGCGGTTGACTTGCATACGGCCGACTTTTTATGTATGTCGCTGCGTCATTAACTCTCACCACTCCGGACCAAGCCCCGTAAATCCTCGGGTGGGCATGAATCAGAATGTCTCTACAATGTGCGGTTCGCAAAATTCGAACCTCAGCCAGGAATACGCCGCAGTATGCCAGCTTCTGATATCGTTGTTAAAGGTGCCCGTGAACACAATCTTCAAAACGTTGACCTTGTTTTACCCCGCAACCAGCTGATCTGTTTGACCGGAGTTTCCGGTAGTGGCAAGAGCTCATTCGCGTTCGATACCGTCTTTGCAGAAGGCCAGCGTCGCTACGTCGAAAGTCTCTCCAGTTTTGCTCGTCAGTTCCTTGGCCAAATGACGAAGCCGGATGTCGATTTGATCTCCGGATTGAGTCCTTCGATTTCAATCGCCCAAAAAAGTTCCGGCAACAACCCGCGTTCGACAGTCGGCACCATCACAGAGATCTACGATTTCTTGCGTATTTTATATGCACGAGTCGGCCAGGGGTTTTGTCCCAAGTGCGATACTCCGATTGAGGCTCAGTCTCGAGACCAAATCATCGGCAGCATTTTCACTTATCCAGATGAGACCAGCTACACAATTTTGGCTCCCGTCGTTCGCGCCCAAAAAGGTGAACACAAAGACCTTTTCGCGGAACTGCAGCGTCGCGGCTATTCAAGAGTTCGCGTCGATGGGGACACCGTTCCGCTTTCGGGAGACATTAGTCTTGATCGTACGCGTCGGCACCATGTCGAAGTCGTCATTGATCGGCTGATCGCAGGGCCTGGCATTCGCAGTCGCCTGACCGAAGCCGTCGAGGCAGCCTTAAAAATTGGCAAAGGAACACTGGTTGTCGAATTTCCCGACGACAGTGCGCCTTCCGGTGCGAGTCCGATCAATCCTGACGCACCAGAAGAAGAGTTCTCCGGCAAAACGTCTCGCCGTAAGAAAAAGACTCGCAGCAAAACGAAAAAGGGCGGAGCAAAGGATCGCGTTTACTCGGCCGACTACGCGTGCCCCGGTTGTGGGCTTGGCTTCTCGCCTCCGACACCGCAAATGTTTTCGTTCAACAGCCCGCAAGGTATGTGCTTGGGCTGCGATGGGCTTGGTGATGTTTTCACATTCGATCGAGACTTACTGGTCCCTGAACCGGAAAAATCCTTCCAACAAGGTTGTTTTGAACTGTTGGGGAAATGGAAGGACCTCGGTCGTTGGAAGCGGCACATCTATCAAGGCGTTTCCGATTCCGTCGAACGTGAATTGAATCTCGAAGCCGGGACAATGCTGGAGACCGCATGGGAAGACCTGCCTGAGAATTTGCAGGATCTGTGGTTGTACGGCACCGACGACATGCACATCACGTACACTTGGAAAGGTGGCAATTCACCGATGAAGTACGGTGGTCAGTTCGCCGGCATCGTCTCTGAGTTGGACGAAAAGTATCAGCAGCTCAGTAGTGCACCAAAGATCCGTGCACTTGAAGCGTACATGAATGAGATCAAGTGCGTCGATTGCGGAGGAGCAAGACTCAATCGCCAATCACGAAACTTCAGGCTCAAGACGAAACACGAGTCGTTTGCAGATAAGCCGGAGCTTTCGTTGCCGGACGTTTGCCATTTATCAATTGCTCAAGTTCGCGAATTCTTTTCGGAGTTGGAACTTGGTGATGTGAGAGCTTTTGTCGCGACCGAACCACTGAAGGAAATTCGAAATCGACTTGGTTTCTTACTCAACGTGGGCCTCGACTATCTGACGTTGAATCGAACGGCCCCGACCCTTTCCGGCGGTGAAACACAGCGGATTCGTTTGGCCGGCCAGATCGGTGCCGGCTTGGTTGGCGTTCTATATATCCTCGACGAGCCCTCCATCGGATTGCATGCGCGGGATAACGATCGCCTAATCAGTACGCTTGAACACTTGCGTGACCTTGGCAACACAGTTGTCGTCGTGGAGCACGATGAAGATACGATGCGTGCGGCCGACTATCTGATTGACTTTGGCCCTGGCCCCGGTGTTCGTGGCGGCGAAGTCGTCGTCGAAGGCCACCCGTCGGAGATCTTAAAAAACAAAGACAGCCTCACGGCTCAGTATCTTTCTGGTCGGCTTGAAATCGAAATTCCGGAGCAACGTCGCATCACGGATCCTGGCAAGAGCCTGACGATTACGAACTGCAAACACAACAATTTGCAAAACGTGAATGTTGAAATTCCTCTCGGCCGATTCGTATGCGTGACGGGAGTCTCAGGAAGCGGAAAGAGTTCCTTCGTCAACGGAATTCTGAAGGAAGTTCTTAAGCAGGAGCTCAACGGCGGAATCAGTGAGGCTGGCGAATTCGGCGAGATCGTCGGCCTTGAGCACTTGGACAAAATGATCGCGATCGATCAGTCTCCGATCGGCCGCACGCCACGCTCGAATCCGGGAACCTACGTCAAACTGTTCGACGAAATTCGCAAGCTCTACACGCAGCTTCCCGAAGCGAAAATGCGTGGTTACAAAGCGGGCCGTTTCAGTTTCAATGTTCGCGGCGGACGATGCGAAGCCTGCGAAGGAAACGGCTCGAACAAACTGGAAATGGATTTCCTCGCCGACGTCTGGGTCACATGTCCGATTTGCCAAGGTGCACGTTTCAATCGCGAAACGTTGCAAGTCCAATACAAAGGCAAATCGATCTCAGATGTTTTGAAGATGGAAATTGAAGAGGCGTTGCACTTCTTTGAATCCATTCCTGCGATCCACAAGAAGCTGCTCACGCTGCAAGCTGTCGGCCTTGAGTATTTGAAGATCGGCCAACCATCGCCAACGCTTTCCGGTGGCGAGGCTCAGCGTATCAAGCTTGCTCGCGAATTGGCGAAGCGCTCAACCGGCAAAACGCTTTACTTGCTCGACGAGCCGACGACTGGTTTGCACTTCGCGGACATCCGCTTGTTGCTGAAAGTTTTGCAGGACTTTGTTGAAGCCGGCAACACGGTTCTGGTCGTGGAGCACAATCTCGACGTGATCAAAACCGCGGACTGGGTCATCGACCTTGGTCCCGAAGGCGGTTCCGGTGGAGGCCAAATGGTCATCAGCGGAACACCGGAAGAGGTTGCCGCCTGCAAAGCGTCACACACCGGGAAAGCGATCGCGAAAGCACTTGAACCTCGCGCGGAAATTCCTGCTCCGAAAGACAAGTCCAAATCTGATGGCCCGACACTTGCAAAAGAAATCAAAGTCCGCGGTGCGTCACAGCACAATTTGAAAACCTTGGATCTTGATGTCGAACGCGACAAGATGACGGTCTTCTGCGGTCCTTCGGGAAGCGGTAAAAGTTCGATGGCGATGGACACCATCTACGCCGAAGGGCAGCGTCGCTATGTCGAAAGCCTCAGTTCGTATGCACGTCAATTCGTCAATCAACTTGAGAAACCTCGCGTCGATCAGATCGAAGGTTTGTCTCCAGCGATCGCGATCGAGCAAAAGACACTCGGTTCGACGCCGCGATCCACGGTCGGAACGGTCACCGAAGTCTACGACTATCTGCGAATTTTGATGGCTCGATTGGGCACGCCTTTCTGCCCTGACTGCGATAAGGAAATTGGAACGCAAACGTCCGATGATATCGTCGACAAAGTCTTGGCTTACGAAGAAGGCACGCGGCTTTTGTTGATGGCACCGGTTGCTCCGGAATCGGGTCAGAGCTACGAACAACTTTGGGATGACATTCGCGCCAACGGATATCAGCGAATTCGCATCGACAAAGTGACACACGAAATCGACTCACTGCCGGCACTCAATCCTCGAGGTGCTCACAAGGTCGAGATCGTCGTCGATCGGATCGTCGTCAAACAGGAGGCTCGTTCGCGAATCGCAGACAGTATTGAAGCCGCATTGTCGATTGGCATTGGCGTTTGCCATGTCGCCGAACCAAACGAAGCGGTCGAAGAAGCTTTCTGGAAAGTTGTCAAACACTCGCAACATTTGGCCTGCCATTGCTGCGGTCGATCTTTCGAGACTCTTGGTCCGCACAATTTTAGTTTCAATAGTCAGCTTGGCTGGTGCACCGATTGCGAAGGCATCGGAACGCAGACAGGTGCCGATCCGAAAGTCATCATCGACGATCCGGAGCTTTCGATCAAAGGTGGAGCGATCACCATTTGGCCATCGCTCAAGTCAAAGCTGTCGACGTCAATGCTCAAGGCTTGGACAACAGGAACTGGAATCCCTGACAACAAACCGTTCAATCAGCTAGACGCACGGCAACGGCGCATGGTGTTCTTTGGAACCGGCGATCGTTGGTTCGAAGTCAAAGACAAAGAGGGCAATGTTCAGTTTTCGTTCCAGTTCAAAGGGCTCTATCCGACAATGGAGGAAGCCTCGCGACGTTCGGCGACATTGCGGACTCGCTTGCAGTCTCTGATCGGCGAAGTCGAATGTGGTGCTTGCGGTGGAAGTCGTCTTCGCGAAGATGCTGCCGCCGTTCGATTCCGTAAACTGACGATCGATGGGCTGTGTCGACTTCCGATGGGCGAGTTGACCAAGACGTTGAACAAATGGAAGCTTGACAAGCGAGAGAAAAAGATTGCGGGCGAATTGATTCGCGAAATCGATAGTCGCGTATCATTCCTCAACGATGTGGGACTCAGCTATCTAACGCTAAACCGAACTTCCGGTTCGCTATCCAACGGCGAAGCCCAACGTATTCGTCTTGCAAGCCAACTCGGCAGTGGACTTTGTGGAGTGCTATACGTTTTGGACGAGCCCACCATCGGCTTGCACCCGCGCGATAACAAGCGGCTGCTGGCCGCACTCCATCGTTTACGAGATCTTGGCAACACGTTGATCGTGGTCGAGCACGATCGTGAGGTGATCGAACATAGCGACGCGATATGCGATTTCGGTCCGGGATCCGGAGTTCACGGTGGCGAGATTGTGGCGCATGGGCCGCCGGCCGAGATTGCTGGAGCTGCCAGCGGTGTGACAGGTCCGTTTCTCAACGGCAAAAACGGGATTCCGATTCCGACCAATCGCCGCCCTGCCCTTTCGCTCGATGCACCTCCGGTTGGGAAAAAGAAGGCAGCAAAGAAAAAGAAGAAAGCCGTAAAGATGGCTGGCGCTTCGGCGAATCAGTCATTGGCGATGACGTTGGACGTTGTCGGCGCTCGACACAACAACCTCAAAGACATCGAAGTCAAATTTCCACTCGAAGCGCTGACGGTTGTGACGGGGCCTTCTGGTTGTGGCAAAAGTTCCCTCGTCAACGAAATTCTCTTTAAAGCACTTGCTCGCCGCTTGCACCGTTCGTCACAAACGCCTGGCCAATTCAAAGGCATTCGTGGCCTCGATGCGATCAACAAAGTCATCCGTGTCGATCAAACGCCGCTGGGGAATTCACCATCTTCGAACCCGGCAACCTACACGGGCGTTTTCGAATTGATTCGCGAGTTGTTCGCCAACTTGCCGGACTCGAAGGTTCGCGGTTACACCGCACGTCGATTCAGCTTCAACGTTCAGGGCGGACGCTGCGAAGAATGTTCTGGCCAAGGAATGTACTGCATCGAAATGCACTTCCTGCCCGACGTTTGGATTCCGTGCGAAACCTGCAAAGGTCACCGCTACAACCAGGAAACGTTGGCCGTAAAGTTCAACGGGAAATCGATCTCGGATGTTTTGAATATGCCGTGCGGCGAAGCGCTTCAGTTGTTTCGTAAAGTGCCAAAGATCCGACGGACTTTGAAAACGCTCTGCGATGTTGGACTCGACTATTTAACGCTTGGTCAAAGTGCACCGACCCTCTCCGGTGGTGAAGCGCAACGCGTGAAACTTTCGGCCGAACTGTCACGTCCCGATACCGGTCGAACGCTGTACTTGTTGGATGAGCCAACGACGGGTTTGCACTTTGAGGACTTGAAAAAGTTGATCGAAGTTATTCAACGGTTGGTCGATGTTGGCAACACGGTCATCGTGATCGAACACAACCTCGACTTGATTAAGTGTGCTGATTGGGTGATCGACATGGGACCCGAAGCCGGAAGCGCCGGCGGTGAAGTGGTGATCGCTGGTACGCCTGAGATGGTGGTCGAGTACGCCGAAGAGGCGAAGCAGCAAGCGGAATCCGAAGACAAGCCGAAAGTCGCGAAGAAGAAAAAGAAAGCTTCGACGGCGAAGAAAAAGACTGCGAAAGTCAAGTCAAAATCAATGGCTCGCAGTTGGACTGGCGAAGCGTTAGCGCCAGTTCTGGCCGAAGGTCCGTTCGTCAAACGAGAAGCATACGATCCTGCAGAAGATGACGAGTGGCTTGAAGGAGACATGGACATCGACGAAGTCGGTGATGCTGTCCAGATGCCGTGGGAATCAGACGGTCGCAGTTGGCACACCAGCGGTCGAGTTGGTCGCAATGGTGAAATCATCAACTGGAGCGGCAAGATTCTTGATGAGGTCGTTGACCGGATTGAAAACTGTGAAGGCTTCAGCGACACAAGTTGGAACGAGCGTGCGACGGTCGAGATTCGTGGCGAAGATAAAGACAACGGCTGGTTCTTCAATGCACTCACGGGCGATCCGTGGTTCGTGAAACTGCGGTTCCGCGTTCGACCGAATACTTTCAGGCAGGAAACGTTGCAGGATCTGATTCCACTTCCGACGCCGAACCAAATGGAAGACCTGCCGGTCTATGGAAATTCTCCTCGGCTCCAAGTGAACAAAACTCGTGGCGGTTGGCAGGAAGTCGAAATCAAAGCTCATTCATGGGAAGAGATCGACATTCCAGAGTTTTGGAAGTTTCTGGATCAGTGTATTGAGAGCTTCGCGCAAAAAATGGAACGCGTTGAAACTCGAATCGATGAGCAGACGCCGTGGGCGAAGCTTGGACAGAAGTGGCACTTTATGAAAAAAGGTTTCACCGATGGCGACATCAGTTGGGACATGAAAGTTCTGGAGACGTTGCGCGACCTGCTTCAGGAAGCTGCTCCTGAAGGTGAGTTTCAATGGAACAATCAGCAAGTGGTTCACTTTCAATTGCCGGATCGCGAAGGTCCGTGGGCGAGTATTCAAACGAAGCAGGCGGACGCGATCACGCTGGAACTGTCCAGTTCCGATGAGACGATAACGCTCGATCAGTTTGAAGACCTTGCAGATGATCCAGAAGTGACTCAATCTGGAGACAGACAGCTGGTGAAGCTTTCGTTTAAAGAAGTCAAACAACTGAAGAATTCAAAATTTAAAAAATTTCTTCACGAACATTTGCAAGGTGCGTGATCAAGATTTGCCTAAACAAGACCGATATCAGTAGTGCTGACAGCTGTCAGCGACATGGTTAATATTTGCAAACGCTGATAGATAACCTAAGATACACATTCATCTGGCAACTACGGCTGAGGGACCAATTTTTGGGTTAACCGGGGTCACTAAGGGCTAGTGCTTAGCACGTCCGACTTTCGTTTTTCTCCCAGCGACTCCCATCGCTTCTCGCCGGATGAATTTTGCCGCATTGCTTTTGGCTTTGCGGTTTTTTTATGCGCCAACGTCGCCCAGAGTTCTGGGCCAATGTCGCTCAGCTCTCCGAGCTGATAGCGGCTATGGTTAATGTCGCTCAGCTCTCCGAGCTGATAGCGGATGGAGGTTCAAATTCTCGCATCGGAAAAGCTCTGCCGCGGAAAAACTCTGCCGATATTGGGTTTTCATATCCGCTCCGCTATCAGCTCGCAGAACCGAGCGACAGCGAACTTTAGCAAAACTGAAACTGCCCCTCCAATGGAGAAAACTGCACAATGCTTCACGTTATTGCACAATTCGTGATCGTCCCGAGACGCTAATTCTTGTCGAGGTGCAATCGTGGAGTTACTCTATACGCATCGGTAAAACTCCAGATTCTACTCTTCCCCCTCTCCCCCGCCCAAGCCAATGAAACGAACAAAGGGATTTACGCTCGTCGAGCTCCTCGTCGTCGTCTCAATCATCGGCGTGTTGGTCAGCATGTTGTTGCCGGCGGTTCAACGCGTCCGCGAAGCGGCTCGGCGAACCGAATGCCTCAACAACCTGAAGCAGATTGGGCTCTCGGTGCATTTGTACGAAGGGGCGCAAATGCAGATCCCTCCATCGCGACCGGCGGATGGATTTTTGACTTGGCCAACACTGTTGCTTCCGTTCATGGAGCAAAAGAATCTTTGTAGCCAATTCGTCATGGATGCTCCGTACCGCACTCAAGATCCCGATATCATGAGACGGGGCGCCGCCGTGATGATTTGTCCAAGCCGAAGATCGAGGGTCGAAGTCAGTCGCTCGGAAAGATTGGGCGCGCCAGTTGGAGCTGTAGGCGACTACGCTGGAAACGCAGGTTCGCACGTTCACTTTCTCGACTTCGGTTGGTCATTGTTTAGCGGCAAAGCAGATGGTGTTTTCAATTCCGGACTTACTGCCGATAACCCCGTCGTCGATGGAGTGCTTACCAGTCCTTTCAAAGGTCGCTACCGCTTTGCTTCGGTTTCTGACGGACTGTCGAACACGATATTCGTTGGCGAAAAGCATCTCGACCCGAAACATTTAGGCGAATCAGATGGTTGGGCCGATGGTTGTATTTACAACGGAGACCAGCCGGCGACCTTCACTCGACTTGGCGGCATTTTGTTGCAAATGGCCACCGCACCTGACGCTGGATTTCCACCGGGAGAACATCCTGTTTGGGGATCTGCTCATCCGGGCGTGGCGAATTTTGTTTTGGGGGACGGCAGTGTGCACGTCTATGACGTCAATATGAACGGTGACGTGCTATATCGACTTTGCTCGCGGATTGACGGACAAGCCGTTAGTGGCGACCAAGAATAACAGTTTTCCGGTTTTGTCTCATGCAGCGACAAGTTTACTTTGTGGGATCGGAATCCGAAGTCGCTCATCATGCAGCGCCCCTATCGAAAGTCGATGCGTTTTCGACGCAAGTCATCAACGCGAATGAGGTCGTTGAAATTGCCTCGCCCGGTGATGTCGCTGTCTTTTATTCGGAACACTTCGATCGTTTTCGACAGGTGATTGTTGAACTTAAAGCCAAGCAAGTGGCCACGATCTATCTTGTCGATGGAATTCTCGAATGGAGAAACGCTTGGGAGAACTCTGCAGAAGAACCAGCCTGCCCGTTCACGATGCGTCCTGTTCTGTCTGACATCGTCGCCGTGATCGGTTCGTCGCAAGCTCGAACATTGTCCAGTTGGGGTAACGGCGGCAAAATCGAAGTCGTCGGCATTCCTCGACTCGATGCGCTTGTTGATGTCTGGCAATCGTCCGCAGGATTTCAACCAGCGGAGAACGAGGAACCTTTTCGAATTCTTGTGGCGACTGCGAAGACGCCCGGGTTTACGGCAGAGCAAATCGCAGCGACGGTTCGTGGCCTGAAAGATTTGAAAGCTTTCATTGAACAACATTCGATGGTCAACGGCCGGCCGCTGGAAATTTCTTGGCGTTTGACAGCTGGGCTGGAAAAAGAAATCGGCGTCGAGAATTCGATCTCAACTTTGACTGGGACGGAACTTCATCAGGCGATCGATCAATGTGATGCGATGGTCACAACGCCCTCAACGTCAATGCTCGAATCGATGTTGATGCACAAACCGACGGCGCTGTTGGACTACCATGACTGTCCGGTCTACGTTCCAGCGGCCTGGAACATTCACTCGGCAGATTCGATTGGAAGAGTGTTGAGTCAACTCGCAGATCCCTGTCCTGCTCGAATTCAGTTTCAAAACAGTATTTTATTCGATGCTTTGCAGGTTGCCGAATCAGCGACCGACAGACTGGTTCAATTGATACATTCGATGTTCGCCGCGTCGGACAGCCTGCTAGCCACCAGTAATCCGCTTGAATTTGATGCTAATCTGTTGCCTGAGCCTGTTTTTGCGGCACAGTTAAGGGAGCGGCATTGCAAAATGGATCATCGCGCCGTGTTTGCAAATTTTAACGAATTCAATGACGACTGCGGATTGGAACAAACGCAGGCTCAGTTGGCTCACGCGCGACGCGAGATTGAACACCTACATCGAATCGAAGACGGATTGCGAGCCGAACTCGCGGAAGCTCATTCAATCTTTGAGCAGATCCAACAACACCCAATCGCCGGACCGATTGTGCGAATACGAGAAAGGTTCATCCAGTTCATGAGCCGCAACAAGGAAGACTAATTCGGATGCTGACGATTCATCCAGCTACCACAGACAGGATCGCCAAATCGGCTTCGCCCGCCGACCCGATCGTCCTGTGCGCTGCCGATGAAAATTATGTCAAACCTCTGACAGTCATGTTGCACTCAGCTGCGGCATCATTGAATCCGGGCCGACATCTTCACGTCGTGTTGTTCGATGGTGGCATTGAAGAAAGCAGCCTCACTGGTATCCGTGAATCGCTGATCGACTTTCCAGTCAACATCGATATCCTTCGTCCCGACCTTTCTCAAGTCAGCGACTTGATGACGTCGCATCACATAACGCACACGGCTTATTTGCGACTCATGGCGGCAAGGCTGTTGCCGGACTCGATCGAGAAAGTGATCTACCTCGATTCGGATGTGTTGGTTGTCGATGATCTAACCAAGATGTGGGAGATGGACCTCGAGGAAAACTATTGCCTCGCCGCGACGGATATCTCCTGCCCTTTCATCGATGCTCGTGAAATCAAAGATCCGGAACTTCAAGCTTGCAAGCCGTGGATAAACGCAATCTCGCCGGTTGCCAACTGGAAAGAACTTGGTATCGACGGCAGCGCCAACTATTTCAACAGCGGCGTGATGGTGTTGAATCTGAAAAAGTGGCGACAGGAGAACGTTGAGAGAAAACTGTTTGAGTGCCTTCGCAAGAATTCAAGTTACGTTTGGTGTTGGGATCAATACGCTTTGAATGTTGTGTTCGCTGGCAAGTGGGGTCAGTTGCCACTTCGCTGGAACCAAGGAGCTCACGTTTTCGAATATCCAAGCGAAGAATATAGTCCAGTAGATCGCGATTCATTTGAGTCAATGCGTGATCGTCCGGCGATCATTCACTACACAACCGAATGGAAGCCTTGGGACTTTCAGCCGTTTCATCCTTTGCGTGAAACGTACTATGATCAGCTCGACCAAACGGCTTGGCAAGGCTGGCGCCCTGCAGATCCGGGTTTCAATTTTCGTCGTTGGTGGGATCGTAAGGCGGTTGATGTTATTCGAAAGTGGATCGTCAATTGGCGTAAAGTAAAACTTCTGTTTTCGATGGTGTAATCGTGGCCAAGGAAGTTGTCCAATCAATTCCGGCCGGCGAAACGTTGGCAAAAAATGATGTGCTGTGCCGCGCGCCGGTGACCATTTTCGCCATGCCCAAGCCGTTCGTAGGCGACGCGGAACTGATTCAAAAGAATGCCATTCGGTCGTGGGCACAGCTTAGTCCGGCCGTCGAAGTATTGCTCTTTGGCGATGAAGATGGCATCGCCGAATTTGCAGCGGAAAACAATGTTGCTCACGTGAGTCATGTTGATCGAAACTCAAACGGTACTCCGTTGGTGAGTTCCGCGTTTTTGATGGCTCACGAAGTTACGACGTCTCCGATCCTCGTCTATTGCAACGCGGATGTGATTCTTGACCGAGGCTTTGCTGCTGCGTTGGAACAACTATCCAATCAGAGTCAGTTCGACGATTGGCTAGCGATTGGGCAGCGTACGAATCTGTCTGTTGATTTTGAAATTGACTTCCAGAATCCGACGCAGCTTCAGCAGCTACGGCAACGATGCAAAACAGAGGGCGTCCGCTCGTCCGCTGTCTGCAAAGAGTATTTTGCGTTCAATCGCGAATTGTTTCGGTCCGTTCCACCGTTTGCTGTTGGACGCGGAAATTGGGACAACTGGATGGTTGCCAGTGTGAAGCCAAATGCTGTACCCGTTGTTGATCTTTCGCAAGTGGTCACAGTAGTCCACCAGGCTCACGACTATTCGCACATGCAAGCCAGTCGCATGAACTGTTATGTCAACGGAGAAGAAGCCAAAGAAAATCAACGGTTGGCTGGTGGCCGAAACTTGATATCGGGAACAACTTGCTCGCATCGCCTCGTCGACGGACGCATCACGAAGATCGGGCTGGTTCGAGCGAGCATTGATTTTCTGACTGATCTTCCACGGTTTGCCAAACTGATGACTCAGCTTCTGTTTGGGCGCTAGATGATCGCCAGCCTTTTGATCACGGTCAGCGCATTGATTCAGCTATTGCTGACGATGTGGTTTCGTCGTCGTATGAAGCGAGAAGAAAAAACGTCTCCATTGCCGACCGAACAGCAGCATTCAACGTGGATCGTGATGAGCGTGCGAGGCGCCGACCCAACGTTGGCCGATGCAGTAAAATCGTTACTCAATCAGGACTTTCGCGACTACCGAATGTGCGTCGTGGTCGACAATCAGAATGACCCGGCGGCGTCGATTCTTCAATCGGTCGTGGATGATGGGTATGGAGATCGATTGGTGATTCGACATCTCCAAAATCCGCTTCCCCATTGCACGTTGAAATGCAGTGCGATTGCAGAAGGCGTTGAGCACATTCTCAATTCAGATTCAAGCGTTGCCTACTTTGTGATGGTTGATGCCGATTCGAATCCACCTCCCAACATGATGGCGACATTGGTGGGAGTACTGCACTCCGACGATGGCGTTGGTTTGGCGAGTGGCAATCAGTGGTTCGAACCGAACGCTCCTGCCAGCGTCGGATCGATTGTGCGTAGCATGTGGTACGCCGGAGGTTTGTTCTTCTCGATGCTATTTCAAAATCCGTGGGCAGGCGCGTATGCGATGCGGGCCAGCGACATTCGCAGAATTGGACTGTTGGAAGTTTGGCGAGAATCCGCGGTGGATGACGGCCCATTAAAGGCACTATTTGCGGACCACGGCATGAGCTGTCGGTCACTGCCAAGCATGGTGATGGTGAATCGAGAATCTTGTACGCTGAGTTTTACAACAAGATGGATGGCTCGAATTTTAACTTGGTCAAGAATTCATGAGCCCGCGTTTTGGTTGACTGCCGTTCAAATGGTATTCGCAACGTCGTTGATCGTGGCGACTTTTGGAGCGCTCGGATGGGCAATCGTTTCGTTCAACGGAGCACTTGCGAGCTGGGTGTTTCTTGCGATCGTTGTCAGCGGAATCATGTCCGTCATGGCTTGGGCAACCATTCGCCGCAGCGTGATCGAAACCTCGGATTCGGCAGGTGACATTCCAAATGTTTCAGTTCCGCGATTCGTAGCAGCGTTGTTGATCGTCGCTGTTGCGCAAGGCGTTTACGCGATCGCATGTACGTTGGCGATTTTTTCAAAGTCGGTTTCGTGGCGAGGTGTTACCTACACAATTCAAGACAGAAAAGTTGTCTTGAACGAGTACGTGCCCTACGAAGGACAGCAAGGTTCTTCGCAATCAATTTGAATCCGCAACATCAGGCTCACTTAGAGGTGCAAATTTCGGTTCGCTGAGAAGCACTAATTGTCTTCAGCTTCTTCGCCTGTTTCAGCTTCAGTTTCCTGTTTCTTCTCTGGCTCCAGTAGTTCCAAGCCGAACTCTTTGCCTTTCTTGACCGCCGGAACGCCAATCGCCATCCATTCTGGCTCAGGAGCGTCCAACAAATAATGATCGAAGAACTGCTGCATTCGAATTGCAAAGTCGCGTCGATTTTTGTCGCCCATGACCCAGTGAGGATTGCCGTTGTAGTTCAGCATCCAAGCTGGTTTCTCCAATCGCCGTAACGCAACGAACAGCTCGATGCCCTGATACCAAGGCACAGCTCCGTCTTCATCGTTGTGAAGAATTAGCAGCGGCGTGTTAATTTTGTCGGCGTAGAAGACGGGTGAATTTCGAATATACTTTTCCCGCGCCGACCATAAATCTTCGCCGATTCGACTTTGCGTGCGTTCGTACTGAAACATGCGACTCATCCCGGTTCCCCAGCGGATACCCCCGTAAGCGCTGGTCATATTGGAGACCGGTGCGCCTGATTCGGCACAAGCGAACATGTCGGTTTCAGTGACGAGGTAGGCAGTTTGATACCCGCCCCAGCTGTGACCTTGCATTCCAATTCGCTTCTCGTCGACAAAGCCTTGTTCGACGAGGCTTTCAACACCGGGCAAGATGGCTTTGGCAGCGCTTTGCCCGGGTTCCCCCGTCGTGTACGGGATATCTGGGATGAAAATGACGTAGCCGCGGCTGACGTAGAAGCTGAAGTTAATGATCGATCGACCTGCTGCAGGAGCATAGTATCGATGCAGGTTGTTTGAGTTGCGTTCATAAAAGTAGACCATCAATGGAAACTTTTTTGACGGATCAAAGCCATCAGGCTTGTACAAAAGCCCGTCGAGTTCTTCACCGTCGTTGCTTTCCCATTGAACAAGCTCGGCCGTTCCCCAGCTGTAGTCTTCCTGCTGCGGATTCATATCACTGAGACGATGAATCTTCTTGAATTTCATGTCACTGTGCCAGAGATCCGGACACATGCGAAAAGTGCTCCGAGTAAAAATGACTTTGTCGGAGTCCTGTGCTTTTACGAGACCGCCTAAGTTTTCGTCGAGTGTAATGAGCGAGGCCAATTTCGATTTCGACTTGTCGTCTTCACTTTCAAGTTCCAGTATCCAGAATCCACTGGCTTTGGATTGCATGTTCAAGGCAGTTAACATCATCGGTTGGGCAGGATCAATCGAACGAGCTTCGCGATCGAGACGAAGATAGCGATATTGAATTTCATTTTCGCGACCGAGGCCTTCCGTAATGCAAACAGGTTTCTCCTTTCCCGTTGGATCCAGCTTCCAAATGTCAAATCGATCGTAAACGAGGACGGCTTCATCGTCGTTGAGCCAACCTGCCGATCCGTATGGTCTGGCGACGTTGGGCGTGTCGTGAAGTTCGTTATAAAGCGGAACCTTGATACCTTTGCTGATGTTGGTTGCTTCTCCATCTTCGTCGGTCGTCGACTTGGCGAACCAGGTTTGTTTTTCTCCGTCAAACCATGAGATGTACTTGCCATCAGGCGACATTTGAGCAAACCATTTGACGCGCTGAAGAACTTGCTTTCGTTTTCCGGTGTCGAGATTGATCAACCAAGCATCGTTGAATCCCGGCAAATCCCAAGACATCGTTTTGCGGTACGGCAAGTCGGTGCTTGCCAGAGCCAGCTTCGATTTGCTGCGGACGTCGATCGCGATGTTGGGAACTTCGAGAGTCGCCAATTGGACAATTTTCTTGCTTTTGAGTACGTAGGCCGCACGGTAGTCCCGGTTCCGCTCTCGATCGGCTTGCAGTAGTTGTTGTGGCTGGAGTTGCGGATCTTGCCAGTGCCAAACGTCCAGTTTGACGACGTCATCGTCATCTTCCTTTTTGTCGCTCTTGCGCTGCTGCAGAACTTCTTCTGGAATCGGAGCGGTTTCAAAATAGAGCCGTTTTCCGTCCACGGAAAAGAGTTGTGAAGATCCAGTGGCTACCCACCAACCGGCGGGGATTCCCTCATCGCCCTCGTAAGCGAGTCTTTTGGCGAGTTTGGATTTCGTTTTCCAATGGTAGAGTGACCACGAAGAAGTTTTCGATTCGTAGTCGTCTTTGTCGGTAATGAATGCAAGCTGGGTGCCATCTTCGTTGAAGGCAAGGTTCTTAAAGTTGCCCAGGCCTTGAGCGACTTTGGTTTTCGCCAACGAATCGAGTTTGATGACGTAAACGCCATCGGTGGGACCGTTCGATTTGTCGGTGTCGGATTTCTCTTTCTTCTCCTTCTCCTTCGTTGACGGCGATTCGTCCGATTTTGCTTTTTTGTTGTCGTCTTCGTCGACTTTGATTGAGGTCGCGAAGGCAAACGCATCACCATGTTTGCTAAAGGCAAATGATGTCACGTCTGGGAATGTACGCTGGACTCCAGTATCGAGGTTGACCAAGGTAAGTGGGCTACCCGGCTTTTTTTCTTTCTTCTCGTCATCCTTATCGTTTGATTTCGATTTCTGCTTCTCCGCCTTCTTCGTTCCGGACTCCTTCTCCACCTTCTTGGATTTCTTTTTCGTTTCCTTTTTGCTCTTTGGTTTTTCGGCAGAAGGACGTTTCTTCAGCTTGATCGGTTTCTTGGGACGTTTGAGACCTTCCTCGGTCACTTCGTAGGATTCATTTACCGTTGGCTTCTTTGTTTTGAGTTCATCTGTGGTGGATGGCTTCTCCAAAAGACAAGCGACCCAATCTCCATTTTTCGCCGGCGTATTGAAGTTCCTTACTCGATCGATCGTTGTGAGTTCACCCGTTTCCAGTTCGAGGATTTGGAAAACGGACTTCGGCAATTCTTCCGGCTTAGCTTTGTCTTTCCGAAGCTGCTTTATTTTTTTCTTGGACGGCGTGATTCGATAGAGAGCAAACTTGCTGTCAAATGTGAACTGCGGATTCGCACCGCGCTCAATGATGTACTGCTTTTCTGAAGTCAGGCTGCGGAAAATGACTGTCGCTTCACCATCACTGGCACCACTCTGAGTTGAGAACATGGCCCAGTTTCCGTCGTGGGAGATTGTCGATTGGCCCATCGTGTTCCAGAGATCGTAGTCGGAATGTTCGAGCTGTTTTTTCGACAAGTCCTGCTGTGCAAATAGTGACTGCGTGAGAACGCAAATTAGCAGCGCAAATTGAAGGGCTATCTGAAGCGGACGAATTGCCATTGGATTCCACGATGTTCGAGACTCAATCAGTATCTGAACAGTCCAGAATAGTTGCTTTGGCGGTTTGTTCGAACGGGTGGCCTCAATTCTTGGCGAATGAATCGAAGTAAAAGCATGCGTATTGGGCTTGGTCGAATCGAGGATGTCGTTTTAACTCGTACAACAGGAACCCTCAGAAGCAGACAATCGCCGATTTGAGGGATTCTCCGTCAGTTTTGGACCTATGCTTTCGAAAAGCTTCCTCCCATTTCTGATTTAAAAACCGATGAACGCCATCATTTCAAAGTTTGCCAAAGCAAAGGCCCAAGGATTCCTTCGAACCGTTGAAGTGCAGTTCAATCACTTTGTCCCCGCGTGGGTTTTTAGATACTCAAAAGGCGATATCTATGAATTCGATATCGAGAAATTGAAATCACTCGGACACAAGTCTCGCGAAAGCCAAAATGACGGTTTGATCGCCCAATGCCTTTCTGAAATCGCCGATCCCAAAGAAAGAATGCGTCTGCGAAAATTCACATGGAACTCAGTGCCAATTGAGACGACCGGCAATGACCTCGGTTACGTCGTCTACGATGCGAATGAGCCTGGAAAAATTCTTGCCGGGTTGTGGGCAAGCGTCGGAAGCTTTAGCGAAAACAACTTGGGCGTCGAGTTCCATTTCGAAGATGATCAGGCGTGGCTGTATTGTGCCTTCGTTCACTCCGACGCTCGGGGTCGTGGCGTTTACAAAAAGCTAATTTCTTTTGCCGCCAACGATCTGCAACATCGCGGGTTTTCGCAACTACTAGGAATCGTTCAGCCTTGGAATAAGATTTCGCGGTCGATGCATGAAAAGCAGAGCCGTCGAGTTTGTGGGACGATGTCCGCAATTCGAATAGGTTCGTTGGTTTGGGTTTCAAATGCCGGAAAAATTTCGGTCGACAGGAAATTGGTCACAAACCCAAGCTCCAATCCGGCGAATGTTGCGATTCAATCCTGAGACCTTCGCGGTCCTCAGGTTTCCATCTATTTGGAACCGACGATGCTGCCGATGCGACTACAGATATCGGCGTGAATTTTTTCGTCCCATTCGGCTCGTGTGTGTGCATTGGTATCCAACGCAGCGCCGTAATCGACATGTTCATTGAATCCGTTGTCCGAATCCCCCAAAGCAATGTTCTCGACACGCGGTTCATCCTTCCATTGTCCCCAGCAAAAAATGTTGCCGGTGTAGTAGTTAGTGAGCCGCGGAACGTTAGTGGGCAACTCCTTCATTCTTTCTCCTCGCATCAGAGAAGACGGATCAATGACGAATGCAGAATGGATTTGAATTTCCGAAAATTTTTCCAAGGATTTCGCGACTTCCAAAATCGTGTGAGCTCCCCAACTGTGGCCGATGAAAATATATCTAGTTTCTGGAGCAGCACGGTTTACTTCTGCAATTGAATCGACGATTCGTGCTGTGCCGCCAGCCGAAGGATTGTGAATGTCGCCCGGGTCAGTACCATTCCAGTTGAAGAATTGACAATCGATTTTTCGCGTTTGCAAATCTCCAAGCAATTGAAAAATGCCGCTGTTCCCACTGCCTCGCATAGCGGTTCCTGCAATTTGAGAAGCAGTCGGATCAGATTCAAATCCGCTGATGAGAATGATCCTGAAATTAATCTCTGGCTCATTCGTTTTGGTAGGAGCCACTTTCGCTTCCTGATTCGATGAACAGGACGCCAGTAGCCCAATTGCTCCCACGATAAACGCGAGAAGAAGTCGTCTTTTGTTCATTAGAGTTTCCTGGAGTTCCGATTTCTATACGGACAATGATAGATCAAGCGTGCTGGTGGCAAAAACCAACCGCGCATGCAAAAACCCGCTGTTGGATCTGGCTAGACCAACAGCGGGTTATGCTATCAATATGGTAGTTACTGAGTAAACAGTAGACCTCACGAGTCAATTTTTCATCTGGCGAACCAGAATCGAATACGACTTAAGAAACAAGATCATATCCACGGATGTTGTCGTTATGCCACTCGATACGAGTGACCGACAATAATATCCTTAGAAAGGAGGTGATCCAGCCGCAGGTTCCCCTACGGCTACCTTGTTACGACTTAGTCCCAATTGTCAAGTTGACCTTCGGCGTTATCTTCTGCAAGCAGTTAGAATCACGACTTCGGGCCCCCCCAACTTTCGTGGCTTGACGGGCGGTGTGTACAAGGCTCAGGAACACATTCACCGCGGTATGCTGACCCGCGATTACTAGCGATTCCGGCTTCAAGCAGGCGAATTTCAGCCTGCTATCCGAACTGGGCACTACTTTATGCGGTTAGCTTACTCTCGCGAGTTCGCAACGCTTTGTATAGTGCATTGTAGGACGTGTGCAGCCCTAGGCATAAAGGCCATGAGGACTTGACGTCATCCCCACCTTCCTCCGGTTTAACACCGGCAGTCTCACTAGAGTCCCCGACATTACTCGCTGGCAACTAGTGATAAGGGTTTCGCTCGTTAAGGGACTTAACCCGACATCTCACGACACGAGCTGACGACAGCCATGCAGCACCTACGTAAGAGTTCCCCGAAGGGCACTTTCTGCTTTCACAGACGTTCTCAAACATGTTAAGCCTAGGTA
>CALLUY010000061.1 GCA_938010615.1 uncultured Pirellulaceae bacterium
TTCGGTTAGGGCGCACATGCGCCGCAACTGGTCGGGCTTTCAGCCCTAAGTGATCGTCCAACGCAATCCCGGCCCTGCGGGCCGGGCTAGGTAAATTGCTGGGCCGTTGGCCCGAAATGACCGGAACACTGCAACTTCAAAACTCACGCGTCGGGTTGTGATTGGCGTATCAACTTGTGTAACTTCCCAAATGACGGGGCCTTGCGGCAGTCCATGCAATTTCCTAGTCAGCGAGGACGACTCGCCGCGCCACCAAACCGATCACGTCTGAGGTCAAACTGGTATCAGATTGACGATGCATTGGACGGCGTGAAAACTGTCAGCATGACCGTTAGAAAAGCCAAAAACACCGTGAATTAACGAGTGTTGGGCTCTTTTTGTGAGGTTTGGCACACCCCGTGCAATTAGTTGAACTGTCAAACGGGACAACGACGTTCCGCTGACAGAGACTTTACGGGAGTATCCTATGACTGGCAATTCAATCAAAACAATTTTGGCAATCGCTCTTTTGGTTGGCGCTGCCTCTCAAGCAAACGCGAACGACTGGCACCACATCGATCAGATGGCACTTAAGGTGCAACGTCAAACCAGACAGCTTGTGACCGAAGAGCGTCACTATCGCAGCTCGCGACACTACGGCGAACTGCTTCGTTGCACAAATCGGCTCGCGGCGATTTCTGCTCAAGTCCATGACTTGGCCCATCACGCTCAGTGTCCTCGCACATTGAAGACCTACGTTAACGAAATGGACAACATGTTCCACAAAGTTGAAGACCTTTTCGATC
Organism: uncultured Pirellulaceae bacterium; assembly: GCA_938010615.1. Lineage (GTDB taxonomy): Bacteria > Planctomycetota > Planctomycetia > Pirellulales > Pirellulaceae > Mariniblastus. Next base: position 786 of record CALLUY010000061.1, read on the forward strand.
ATATCGAGGACGATGCGGCTCGCGGAATCGGATGTGTTCGGGGCAACACGGCACATGTAAAGCGACTGTTGGACTCAATCGAAGACTGCATCCATCACTTGCAGGATGATTTGAGATACCTGACACGAGCTTCACGAGCAGTGCGAGTTCAGCGAGCGGTTTACTCGAACGCAGGACTCTACGGCGGAAGCCCTTACAGCGGACGCGGCTACGGATATGGAAACTACGGACATGGTCACCACGGCCGCTCTGCCCGAGGTTACGACAGTGGATTCGGAATTAGCATCGGCGGAGGAAGCTCACGGATCACTTTCCGATTCTAAAAGTCGAAACTGAGAATTTAGAAACGAAATCGTCTCGGCAACGGGGCGATTTTTATGCGCGAGTTATGTTTCCGAGGCGAAGGGAGTTCTTCGTCGCTTTGACGCGCTCGATCGGCAAGCATCTTGAGGCTAGATCTCATCCCAAGGAACCAAAAAATCGTCTCTTGAAAACACGGGCGAACTCACTCGCTTTACGCGTCTTGCTTGTCTTTTAGCAACAGCCTCGAATGCGATCTGAGATTTTCTTCCTTGGGAACAGCAATGGATGCCGTCGTTCTATCCTCGGACATGACGGAGCGCGAAACGAGGACCAAACGAAGCTGGCCGGTTTCGCTGGATTGGTATCTTTTTTCGAAAAACGCATCTTTTCGTTGTCCCGCAATAGTTAGTTGTTGTTCGACATGGTCAGTTGTTGTTCAATGGTAGCGCGACTTTCGCGACCATATGGGTTGTCAGTGACCATCACTGAACAGGAAGCCCCATATCCAATATTGCGAACTGACATCAATTGACTTGGAGTGAAAAAAGCCATGAAGAAATTTCCGCCGCGCAAGCGTTCCCGCCAATCTGGAAAAAACTACGCAACCTACGAGAAACTTGAAGCCAAGAAAATGCTCGCGGCTGTTGGAACTCTGACGGAACTGCAACCGGTAGGGCTTTCGACTGATGCGCAGGAGTTCGGAACCCAAACTGCGATCTCTGGTGATTTTGCAGCTGTTTCCCAGGAGAGCTCTTTTCGTGATGTTGGGTTTCCTGTCTACATCTACCAAAGGGATGATGCCGGGACACCTGATGGAAGTGATGACACGTGGTCACTCTTTGATGAAATTGCAGCGCCTGATCCATTGGAAGAAGGATTTGGTCAGTCGTTGGAGATGGATGGCAACACGCTCATCATTGGCAGCCAGACTGGATTCTACAGTTACGAGTTTGACGGAGCTGCGTGGAATCAGGTTCAACGGATCGACCAACCAAATGACAATTCATTTAGATTTTCAGATGAGATCGATTTGGACGGTGACAAGCTGGCTGTCAGTAGTTATGTGGATAATGTAAACGGCCTCACCAACGCTGGTGCTGTCTATCTGTATGATCGAACGGCCAACGGATGGGAGCTCGCGCAATCAATTGTTGGAACCGAAACCGGACAGGGGTTGGGTTTTGAAGTCGCGTTGGCAGGAAACGTTCTTGCGATTCATCAGATTCCGGCGTTTGGGGCAACGACTGCCCAGAGGGAAGTTCAGTTTTACTATCGGGACTTTGTTGGTGACTATGTCCTGGAGGACTCGGTTCCCGCGACTTCGGGAGTCACAATTGAAGCAGCTCAATTTGATCAAATTCTGGTACTGACACCTGGAACTACCTCGACGCTGACCACGTACCAACGACCACGAGGCGGAGGTTGGTTTGAAGGGCCTTCGTATACGGGAAGCACGTGGCGAAACGTCGTTGTTGACAATCAGGTTATGCTTGTCGGTAGCTCCAGTCGAGATGTCGTGTTTACACGAACAGGCTTGGGAAGTGACTGGACAGAGGTCTCGACTATCAGAAGTTCGAGAACGGTGGGGGATGAGTTTGCGGCCATTGATGACGGTACCATCATCCGTGGATATCCCGATGACAATTCAACTTCGATCGCGTCGGGATCGGTTGATTTCCATTTTGTAGATGTTGCGGCCGGGGCTGTAACCCAAACTCAGAGCCAGGTTTCCCCGCCGGCCGTCGAAGAGTCGGGCTCGATTGCGGGTGATGGGTTTGGCGAAAAGACAGCGATGGGAGGCAGCTTTGCCGCAGTATCCGCGCCCGATCGCTTTAGTTTCCAGGGTGGTGGTCTGGTTTCCGTTTATTCACTTAATGACCAAGATACCATAGACGCTGGAGATGACACCTACAGCTTTGCCTATTCGATTGCTCCCGATTCTCCTACACCGTTTGAGGCTTTTGGAAAAGCGGTTGCGGCGCAGGGAGATGAGCTTTTCATTCAGTCCAGAAACAGCATTTTTGTTTACGAAATTGGCCCTGATTCGGCTACCTTGCAACAGGTCATCCCACTTGCGGAATCTACGTTTGTTGGCAGCATGAAGATCGAAGGAGATCGGCTGGTCGCCTCCACAGGGAACGATATGCTGAGTATCTTTGATCGGATCGGGGGCACATGGACACAGACTTCGTCGCTGACGATGGCGAGCTCAACTGCTCCTTTTGATTTTTCTGGTGACACGATCGTTGTCGCACGACGTTCGACTACCAACGACAACGATGTCTATCAATTGCAAGGCGACTCTTGGGCGCTCGTTGAAACATTCGTGCCGTTTGATCGGTCAGGGACTACAAACATACGAAGAATTCGGTTTGACGGAAACCGACTGGCAGTCAACTATGGAGCAACCATCAACACGTACACTTTCGATGGATCCACATTCACGCCTGAGGGCAGCATCCGTTCCGGATTCACGTCTTTTGAATTGATCGACGATGTACTCGTCTACGCGAGAGTCAATGGAGCGAGCAACGCTGTGGAATTCCTGACTGCTGGCTGGGATTCGTCCATTGGGGAATGGGGTGTAAGCAATCAGATAACAACCTCAACGATCGATGACCTTACAACTGTTATCGGAGAAGTTGCCACAAACGGTAAACAGGTGGTCTATGGGTTGGACACGATTCAGAACAGGACAGGAACGGCTTACACCTTTGGGTTGACCAATCAGGCCGTGATTGGAGTTGATCGCGAATTCTCTGTTGCCGAAGACGCGGCTTTGGGAAGTGTTGTCGGCCAGATTGCCCCGCTCGGTGAAACGGAGCTGGACGTAGAAGATCGGGATGACCTGACGTACACTTTCACTGCTGGTGATACAGGTGCTTTCGCGATTGATAATCTTGGCGTAATTACCGTTGCCGATCCCTCCCAGTTGGATTTCGAAACAGGTTTGCAATCGTTTTCGCTTCAATATGAAGTAAGTGATGGTGAGACGAGTGCGACGGCTACCGTTCAAATCCAGGTGGCCGATGTCACCGAACCGGAAATTATCGGTGGCCTTATGGAAAGCGTGTCCGAAGACGCCACCTCAGTTAACGATGGTGTGATCTATCGCCGCAGTGACAACACATTTGGTGCGCTTGCTCCAACAACTGCATCTGGCACTTATGGCGACTTTACACTTGGCTCGGACGGTGCCTGGAGTTATGTTCTAAACGCGAATGCCCAAACGCTGCCCGCTGGCCAAAACGGTCAGGATTCGTTCGATATTTTCTCGGCAGATGGATTGGCAAGCAACACCGTGACGATCACTGTTATCGGCGAAAACGACAGTGCCTCCATTACAGATCCTCAGGGTGGACCAGTGGTCGGCAACCTCAACGAAGACTCGACCAGTCCAGCCACTGGACTCATCGTGGTAACCGATGTTGACGATCAGGAAGCCGAGATTGTCCCCGGCACATTCGTGGGAGGGTTTGGTGACCTGACGATTACCGCCGATGGACTATGGAGTTTCAGCCTTGATAACTCAGCTGTTCAGATTCTAAACGCAGGAGATACCGGAACGGCATCATTCGCCATCGAATCGGTAGACGGTACTCAGTCCCAATTGTCCGTATTTATCACCGGGAACAACGACGCTCCGGTCATTGGCGGAACCAATACAGGGACCACTGATGAGGACTCAACCGCACCGGTCACTGGATCGCTTACCATTTCCGATGTCGATGATGGCGAAGCCAGATTTGCCACCCAATCTGACATCGCGGGAGCCTGGGGCACTTTCAGTGTCGATGCATCCGGTCAATGGAGCTATGTCCTTGATAACGCCTCCGTCGCCGATCTAAACGACGGAGAATCTGTAACAGATTCGTTTACCGTGACTTCGTTTGATGGATCTGGTTCCGTTGTGGTATCGATAGCCATCGAAGGTGCCGACGAAGACGTGGACGTCACTATCCCCGGAGTCATAGAAGATATTGAAGAGCTTGTTGGTGATGGAGACCTGGGGAATGGACAAGCAAACCCAATCATCAACGACTTGAGAAATGCCGAAAAGGACATCGCGAAAGGAAAAATTGACAAGGCGATCGAAAAACTCGAGGCAGCCAGAGATCGTGTGCTGGATCTCTTCAATGACGGCGACCTCGATGCAGATGATGCTGATCAGCTGATTGCTTCGATCGACGCACTCATCGGTTCGCTGCTTTAAGCAGGCGGCTTCCTTTCACACGGGCAGTGCCATTTGTCACGGCCCTTTTTTGTTGCTTAACAACGACGCGAAGCAAGCTCTCGAAACGCCTGAGCAAGTGCGTGCTCTAAAAAATGTGCTGCAATGCCAGAGCATGCGATCGAGCCCGGCTCGACGACCTGCGACGCAACCAGTTTTCGCTTTTGGTTGATTGCTCGATTCTGCCTTGTCGCTATATCGTAAAACCATGCAACCCGGATTTTGTTCCAACGACGTATTGGTTGTCGTTCAACAGCACGCCGCCGCTCAACCGATACAGTGTTCGCGAATACAAACGCTGAGAGTCGGCTTTATCCTTCGTTGATGTAAACGCACTAACGATTCGGTCCTGACTGTCAAGCTGAAACGCGTTGAACGAGTTTGGCCCCATCTCCTACCCCTGACAGCGAACCTTGAGCGTCGTGCTACTTCGATTGCTTCTGCAGAACCATATACACATCATCCCCAACTCGCTGAGCAGTTTGCAGCTTCATCTCCGTACCATCAACAATTCGATTGCGGTCCAAACCCATCACCGGCGTGACTGAATGGAAACCGCCAAGCAGCTTGGGCGCGACAAACGAATGGATTTCGTCAATTTCACCCAGATCATGTAGCAGGCCCAGCAACTTGCCGCCGCCTTCGACCATCAAGTTCGTGATTCCACGCTGCGAAAGATGCATCAGCAGTTCAATCATCCGTTCGTGATGGCTGAGCGAATTGCCGATCCAAATTTCGACGCCGTGTTCCACAAAACGAGCAACCTGCTTTGTGTCATGCTGTGGACCGACCGCGATCAAAGTTGGGATCTCTTTGGCCGTTTGGACCAAATTCGAAACGACGGCCGTCGAGGCCAGAGAATCGACAACGATCCGTAGTGGGGTCCGTGGCTCGAAGTCGAGCACTTCATCCGAACCGGGCAAGCGAACGTTGAGTTTCGGATTGTCGGCTTTGGCGGTGGCGGATCCAACCATGATTGCGTCGACGCGAGCCCGCAAGCGATGAACAAGGTTGCGCGACTGCGTGTTGGAGATCCATTCGCTGTCGCCAGAAGCCGTCGCCATCTTTCCATCGATGGTCATCGCCCATTTCGCGACAACCCATGGCTTGCCCCTTTCGACACCTTTCAAATACGGTGCGAGGACCTCACGGGATTCCTTTTCAAGCAGTCCCGTGGTGACTTCGATGCCGGCGGCTTTTAGTCGCTCGATACCCGCTCCTGAGACTTGCGGATTCGGGTCCGTGACAGCGATCATGACGTGAGCAATTTTTGCTTCAATCAACGCTTCAACGCAGGGACCGGTTTTGCCAGAGTGCGAACAAGGTTCCAAGGAAACGTAGGCTGTACCGCCAACGACTGATTCGGTGGCAGCTTCGATTGCGTTGACTTCGGCATGATTGCCGCCAAATTTTTCGTGCCAGCCTTGAGCGATGCACTTGCCGTCTTTCACGATGACGCATCCGACCATCGGATTTGGCTCGACACTCCCCTGCCCTTTGCGTGCGAGATCGATGGCTTGTTGCATCCATAGTTCATCGCGAGTTGTTGGAATGTCAGTCATAGCACTGGAGACGGCGGGCACGAAAAAAGGCGGAAGCAAATGCTCCCGCCCTGTTCAGTATGTCCAGCAATGCGTTTTCACGCAAATGCCGTTTCAATGCAACGTGCTTTTAACGGCAACGATTGCGATTGCGAAGCCTTGAAAACAGTCCGCCACGATTGCCACACTTTGAACGCTGACACAGACGTGGGCGTGGTGGGCAAGCTGGCTTGCAGCTGCGACGCGGTGCTGGGCAGCAGCTGCGTGGAGCCGGACAAGCCGGTGCACAGATTGGAGCCGGTGCACAAACTGGTGCCGGAGCACAAACTGGAGCTGGAGCACAGACTGGTGCCGGTGCGAAAACGGGTGCCGGAGCACAAGCAGCAACTGGAGCCGGAGCGCAAACAGGAGCCGGAGCACATACTGCCGGAGCCGGAGCGTAAACGGGTGCTGGGGCTGGGCAACAAACAGGAGCCGGAGCTGGAGTTGGGCAGCACGCAGGTGCTGGAGCTGGAGCAGGACAGCAAGTAGGCGCAGGAGCTGGGCAGCATGTCGCTACTGGAGCAGGAGCTGGACAACATCGTGGCGCCGGAGCTGGGCAGCAACGTGGTGCTGGAGCGGGGCGGCACTTAGGTGCACAAGACCGACCGGCGCGAAGCTTGGCAAGTAAGCCACAGCTTGGTTTTTTAGCGCCGCATCTTTTGAAAAGTTGGGCGTTTGAAGTTTCAAGTGAACTGAAACTTGACAGTGAAAAAACGATCGCGAACGTGAGCGCCGCAATCCATCCCGAATTTCGATTCATGGGTCTTTCCTCGAATGTGGAGCAGGTTGTGAAAACAGGTAAATCAGGACGATGAGGCTATGCGATATTGGACCCGTGTCAACAGCACGGGCAATACGACGCCCAAAAAGCGGCATTCATCCAAGAAAAAGCCCTACAAGCCAGTCACCTCGAGCAGCTTACTCGAAGGAAAGCGACCAAGGCCCATCAGTTACCGAAGAATCCATTGCGGGAGAAATCACCCAAACCAACCCGATTTTTTTAGCTTGGCAACGGAATCGCTTTCATCCACATCAAGCTCGAAGACTTTCTGCAAGTTCATCAATGTGAAAACTTTCATCACGTTCTCGTTGATGTTGCAGAGTCGCAATTTGGCTTTTTCTTCCTTACAGCGTGTCGAGAAATGGATCAACTTTCCAATCATCGCAGACGACATGAAGCTCACGTTTTCGAAGTTGACGACAATTTTGTCGTTCTCGTTCTTGATCAAATCAAGCAGTTCTTCGCCCAGGCCGGTGATGCGGGCTTCGTCGATGATGCTGATGTCCTGGAAGTAAACCACCAAAATGTCGCCATCTTTGCGAGTTAAAAGAGTCGCCATGTCAGTTTTCCAGAAATCAGGGTGTTGGGCAGTCGCAAAACGAATCGGCTGCATCGACGAAACTGGCCAAAGCATGGATGTGCATGATATGATTTGTCAGTCGCACGACCCACTGATTGTACGTCGGAGCAAAGCGACTGTAAACCAAAAGCAAATTTTCGGTAACACTATGCGTATTAGAATCGGGGGACGTGACCCGAGATTCAGAAATATTGGCGGACGTAACATGCACGGCATTGAGCGCATGTTTCACTTGTTCGTCAGCCTTCAGATCCTGTTCGGTTCTCGACGTGGTCTTTCGATGGTGCTTCCTTTGTTGCTTTTGGTGGCACTGATTGCAGGAGGCTGGTTTATTTTCAGTAGCATGAATTCGCCGCAGAGTAAGCTCGAACAGGCACATGCCGATTGGGATTCGGGCGTGACGACTCGTCAGATTTCAGCGATCACGAAGTACAAAGAACTTTTGCAGAAAGACAATCCAATCGAACCAGGCATGCGGTGGCTGCAAAACGATCGAGATACGCTCTATCGTCGCATCGTCGAACATCAAGTGCTCTACGAGAAAGACGACCGCAGCGCCCGAGAATGGATTATCAAAGCGTGGGACGAAGGGATCCGCGATCTGCGGTTTGCCGATGGTGAAACAAATGACGTCTGGATCAAGGTGACGGAGTCGCTTAGTAAGAAGAAACGCACGCAGAAACCTTCCTCCTCGCGAGACCGTAACGAGCCCGGCGTCATCAATGATGATCGATTGGACGGAATCCTTGCACCGGGAACTTAACCTTGAAGATCGCCATCTTCTCGGCTGCGACTCGCGAAACGCGATCTGGAAACTGGGTCACCGCCAGTCGCTGGCAACGTTCATTGCGTTCGGCAGGTCATCATGTGACGATTCTGCACGACGCAAGTGAAGTTGAAGGTTGCGATGCGGACGTTTTGATCGGCCTACATGCTCGCCGAAGTGGATCAACGTTGCTTCAGTTCAAGAAGCGTTATCCGGAACGAAAAACGATCGTTGCGCTTTCGGGAACTGATATCTATCGTGAACTTTCGCCGACTCGCAAACGCCATCCGATCGTGGCGATCAAGTCGCTTGATTCTTGTGATCAGATCATTCTGCTGCAACCATTAATGGCGGATAGGCTCAAACCAAAATGGCGATCCAAATCGACCGTTGTCATGATGGACGTTACCAAACCAAAACGCGTCCGCAAAAGAGTCGTCGGAAGTTCACTGAATGTTTGCGTGGTCGGTCATCTGCGACACGAAAAAGATCCGCTGCGAGCGGCGCTGGCAGTTCGGAATCTAAGTGGCGAAGTTCGTATTCGTGTCACGCACGTCGGCAGTGCGCTTTCGGATTCCTTTCAGGTTCGGGCATCCTTGGAGTCAAAGCGAAACGCGAGTTGGAATTGGTTGGGTAGCGTCGAGTACGCTGCGGTTCAGAAGCTGATGCAAGAAAGTGATCTGTTGGTCAATGCTTCGCGAGCTGAAGGAGCTCCCAACGTGTTGTTCGAAGCGATCAGTTGTCGGCTGCCAATCGTTGCTTCACGGATCGACGGTCATGTTGGTGTGTTGGGCAAGGGTTACCCTGGATATTTCGCGGTCGGTGATACGGATGGTCTGCAGAAGTTGCTGGTGCGATGCAAGGTAGACGCGAAGTTCTATCAGCAGCTTTTGAATTCGATCGATGTTCTGGCAAAGAATTATCGGCCAGGAACGGAGTTAAAATCGTTGCTCGAAGCGATTGAGAATTCAATACAAGCCCGAAGCGCAAGCGAGTGAATATTCCGCCGCACCGCAATTCACTCGTTTGCGAGGAATTGCATGGATTGTGCCAAGGTTCCGCCACTCGGAGAGTTACGCAAGTTCATACTGGCAATCACCCGACGCGTAAGTTTTGAAGTTGCACACTTTCAGTCGCGAAGTGACGACATGTATTAGCCATGGACGCAAGTCCGTGGTTACGGTTAGTGAATCGCCGTAGAGTGCCGAAGGCACGGCAGGAGTCAAGCTTTGCACTACCGCAATTTTCCTGCCGTCCTTTCAGGACTGCCGATGAATGCATCAACGTTTCCATGGACTTGCGTCCATGGCTAATACATGCCGTGCTTTCAGCACTAAACACTGCAACTTCAAAACGCGTAAGTGAGGTGCAGCTGGTACCTCGCTCACGCTTCGGGTTAGGATTTGCGCGGACAAACCAAAACCATGCAACTTCAAAACTTACGCTTCGGGCTTGTATTGATCGCCTACCCGACACCACGAGCTCGCGGATGCGCTTTCTCATAAGCCTGCTTCAATCCCGCTGTGCTAACGTGCGTGTAGATCTGAGTCGTCACAAGCGACTTGTGACCCAGCAACTCTTGTACGCTGCGGATGTCGGCGCCACCGTTTAGCAGATGTGTTGCGAAACTGTGCCGTAATGTGTGCGGCGAGGTTCGCAGATCTAAGCCGGTTTGCTTCAAATACTTTTCCAACATCCGTCCGATGCTGCGGGTCGTTAAACGCTTGCCGAACTTGTTCAGAAAGACAGCCCCGTCTCTGCCGCCTTCCGATTTGTCAGCAGCCCGCATTCTGAGCCAATTTTCCATCGCCTTGACGGCATAGCTACCCAGCGGAGCCAAACGCTCCTTCTTGCCCTTACCGCGAACGCGGACGAGACCGTCTTCGAGGTCCAAATCGTTCAGGTTGATTCCGACCAGTTCACTCACACGCAAACCGGCAGAATAGAGCGTTTCCAAAATCGCTGAATCGCGGAGTCCCATTGACTGAGACTTAGGCGGCGCTGAAAGCAGCATTCCAATTTCGTCACTGGACAAGAAATGAGGCAGCTTCCTTTGCTTCCGCGGATTTCGCAGAGGCTTTGCTGGATTCGAATCGGCCAGCCCTTCACGCTGGGCGAATTTAAAGAAGCTCCGTAGTGACGCCAGTCGCCTCGAAATCGAGGTCGGTGCATATCCAGCCTCATGCAGAGCAGCGATGTAACCTCGCAGATCCAGTGGAGAGATGCTTGCGGGATCCGGGGATCGTCCGATCGTCTCAACGAAGTAGCCATTGAGAATCGTCAAGTCTTCTCGATAGGACTTGATGGTCAGCTCAGACGCATTTCGCTCGTTCTTGAGATAGCGAAGGAATCTGACGATCGCGGATTCGAAATCTGCCGGCATGTGATTGGGCCCAGCGATTAGAAGTCGTCGCTGGAAAACAGATCTTCCGAAATTGCGGATCGCGAATCGAGGATACCGTCAACGGGCTCTTCAGCGCGAGCCGCATTGCGGACTTTCTGGCTCAACACGGCAGCGTCGTACCATGAGAAACTCAACTCGGGATTGGAGGCGTACCGACCGAGCGTGCGTAGCGTTTGACTTTTTTGCTGATCGTTGAAGAGAAAGATGTATCTCTCTTCACCCTTAACCAGCGCAACAACGTTAATATCTTTCGACACTTGGAAACCATCCTCCGACGATTGGCTGTGCGACATGCGCACTTGTACTTCCGATGCTTCTGGTTTCGGCAAACCAACATCGGGCCAATAGACAGGAATGGATTTAGCAAACGATATTCAGAATCGAATCATTTCAATTCGGAATCAACGATACTTGTCACACAATCGGAACGGACGCCGCCATGTCCGTTTCAGCACGTTCTAGGCGCAATCGGACGAATCGTTAAAGACGATTTGAGTGGATTAGACTCGTTTTTCCAAGCGTCGAGCGATCGCCTCTTCCGGAATGCGAGTCACTTCGGCGGTCGCGACCAAGTCGGTTCGTAGGATGTCCGTTTCCTTTTTGCCGGCAGGCATCGTGAACTCAACGATAAAGGCACCGATCTGCATGCCTTGACTGGTGTAAACCGGAGGCCAAAAATCTTCCGCACGAGTCGCCAGTGCTCTGGCGAGCAGCCGAGTCGCTTTGCCAGAAAATCCGCCCATCACCATCTCAAGCCGTCCCTGAGATTCGCGATGCAAGTAAAACACGAACGCGACTTCTTCTTTTGCTTTTCCGGATCCACAGCGAACCCATTTGCCGGCCGCGTCTTCGTAGTACAGACCTTCCTTGAGATTCTTGTCAGCTTTGCTCAAGTTCAAACCAGCCATGCAGGACGCGGGATGAGGATCGTTGTCCCGATATCGGAGGAAGAACGGCAACGAACGCTCGGCCGGCGTGGCAACATCGTCCTGTGACTCGAACGCGTTGCAGTTGAAGGACTGCGCCAGAATCATTTCTACGACTGGATTACTTTTGGTGCTACCAATTCCAACAAGCGCTTTGTCGCCTTTGGAATCGGAGAATCGGTCATGAACCTGTCGAGCCCGTCTAGCAACTTCAGAATCGTCAGCTTGGCCGGGACTCCATACGAGTGATTGCTTAAGGTGTTCCGGTTGCGGTAACTCTTCCGCTGCCAATGCTGCCGAAGCATCTGCTGGCTTTCGGAGCATGGCTGTGCCACCGAGAGTCGTGACGCCGTTGAGCAGTTCACCCAGCAACACCGAATCGGACGCCGCTACGAAGGAGACTTCGCTGTCAGGGCTGTCGTCCTTGCGAACGCCAACACACATTTCAAGTCGCTTCCGACGGGCGAGCAATTCCCAGAAGTTCTCCGGTTCGACTGCAAACAGGGCTCCCGGCAGTTGGTCCGGCGTTGCGTGACCGTGCTCGATCAGGAAGTCACAAAGGCGAGACAGGGCCTTGAGGGGAATGTATTTAACTTCGTTCTTCAGAAGGGCGGCGACTTGATGCCGATCGAGACCGGTGTACTCCACAATGGCTTTAATCGTGCCCGGACGCTTTCGGGGATCTGGGACGTGACCAAGTAATTCTGCGAGCCTAAAACTGTATTGCATGTCGGTTCCAACTGATTTTGCGGTAGTGAGGGCCTTATTCTCACATCAGCTATTAGTGTGACATTGGTGACCCTAAATATCAATCATTAAGATTTTCACATTAGAAGTACTTTTCGCTGCCATAGTGGCACGTATTTTGGAATCAATTTATCCAGTGAAGCGGATGTAGGGAGGATTCAGTCCCCTTTAAGGTTTATGGCGTGCAGGCTTCTTAGCCATTCGCAGGCAGTTTGGGTAGTATTTTTTTGGATCACTAGCTACCAGAGAGGCTGACTTTAGCGAATTTTCCAAGAAATCAAGAAATGATCTGGAGGTCAGATTTTGGTTTTGCTACGGTCCCGGCGCGTTTCATAAAGATGGATCTCAGGAGCAACCAATGAAGGTGCCAAACTGTTCAATTGTCGCTGTCGTCATGATGACGATTGCATTCGCCAGCTTTCAACAAGCTCAGGCGCAGGACTATCCCGCGCTTCCATTTAAGCGGGCGGCGAACTCTGCCAATTCGATGAAGCTCACGGAAAGCGTTGGTCCGTGGTTGATCATGTGCTACTCGTTTTCGGGTGAAGATGGAGCCCAGCAAGCCCAACTTTTGGCGGCTGAACTTCGAAAGACACACAAGCTCAATGCTTACACTTACACACACCGCTTTGACCTGACAGACAAGATCAAGAACAACGCTCTGATCGGAACTGAGTACGTTCGTCTTCCCAATGGAGATGTTGCTCTTGGTTCCGATGGCAAGCCGATGCTAAGGGATGAGAACCTTGTTCCTGCAAGCAACGCAAACATTGCTGAGACTGCTGTCTTGGTCGGCAGTTTCTCTTCCGTTGAAGATGAGCGGGCACAAAAGGTGTTGGCCAAAATCAAGAAGCTGGCTCCAAAAACGCTCGCTGGTGGCGATCCGGATGCTCTGGCCAACGATGATTCGTTAGCGGGTGGAACACTGGAGTTTTATCGCAAAAGCGTCAATCGTTCACGAGGACGACAAGCAAATGCGTTGAGTAACGCTTTTCTGCTTCCGAATCCACTGCTGCCAGAAGATTACTTCACCGCCCACAGCATCGACAAGTTTGTAATCGATCTCAACAAGAGGGTTCGCTACAGCCTGTTGGATTGCAAAGGCAAATACAGTGTTCGTGTTGCAACATTCCGAGGCAAGACGGTCATCAATGCCAACGAAATCAAGAAGCAAATGGATGATTTGAGTTGGCACAAACGCAATCGTAAAGCGATTGAGAGTCAGCTTGATGAATGTATGAACAAGGCGAACATGTTGACCAAGGCTCTTCGGCAGGAAGGGATTGAGGCTTGGGAATTTCACGATCGTGAAGAGAGCTACGTTTGCGTTGGTAGCTTTGACTGGTTGAAGAAGACTGACGCAGCTGGCAACGAAGTTCAGAACCCTTTGATCCGTCAGACCATTCTTAAGTACCGCGGTAGTGTTCGGCATAGCAACGGAAACCCAGTTGCTGTCGGAGTTCCTGTTCCCAAGTCGCTGCAGAAACTACAGGGCGAGAAAGCGATTGCTTACGACATTCAGCCATTGCCTGTAATCGCTCCAAAAGCGCCTAAGGGTCGGATGGCGAAGCTGTTTTCAAAATGGCGATAGTCTGAAGCGAGATAATCTGAAACGCGAAAGCCTCGGTCATGTGATCGGGGCTTTTTTCGCGTTCCTTCGAACTATGTTGAGCTATTGTCTTCCCCTTCAGGAGCTCACACGCTGCCGCGCATCAAGGCTTCGTTTTGAAAGTCACTGATCGCTTCGGCCATCTCGTTCATCGACTGAAAACGATCGGCAGGATCTTTGGCGATCGACTTCAAACAAATTCGCTCAATCGTTTCGGGGATGAAACGGTGTGGGGCTGCCTTTCGCGGTGCCATGGCGTCGTTGTTGATGATGTTGTTGAATGTGTCCTGAATCGTCGGTCCCCGGAACGGCTCTTTCTGGGTCATCATTTCGTAGAGCACGATACCCATGCTGAAAATGTCCGTTCGTTCGTCGACAGGCTTGTGTCCCAGTATCTGTTCCGGCGACATGTACAGCGGTGTGCCGCCGCGGTCGTTTCCTTTTTGGTCATCTCCTTCGTTTGGCATGCCCCAAACTTTCGCCACGCCCCAGTCAATGAGCGTCACCTCGCCAAACATCCCCACAATAATGTTCTCTGGTTTGATGTCGCGATGGATCACTCCCCGAGCATGCGCGTAGCTCATCGCATCGCAGACTTGACGGAAGATGTTCAGCAGGCGCGTGAGATTAAATCGCTTTTCGATCGCCGGTTCGCGATGGTAGAGCCCAACAATGATTTCGAAGAGTGTTTGGCCTTCGATTTTCTTCATCGCAAAGTACCAGTGCCCTTCATCGTCCTGTCCAATTTCGTACAGGGGCACGGTCGCAGGATGTTGGAGCTGCGCCGTGATGCGGGCTTCGCGTAGCAGTCGCGAAAGTTCTTTTTCGTAGTTTGCAACGTCTTTGCGAAGCTTTTTCAATACAACCGGGCGACCGAGGTTGTTGTCTTTACAGACGATCAGGTTGGCTTTGCCACCGGAGCTTAAAGCTTTGAACTGTTGGAATTTTCGATAGTCGTTTGAGAATTCGACGGGTGGAACGCCGGAAACATCCGCCGAAAAGATCATGGAGAGATTGTTGGTCATGGTCGCTCCCTGAGAGTGGAGCAGGTTTTCAACCTGCTGTTTGTCATGGTTCGTAAGCTGGGCCTATTTTTTACGATAACCCTTGGCACTGATCTGAAGAATGAAGCTGTTCCAATCAGCGCCCGGTGATGGGTACTCCGCAACGACCTCGATATCAATCTTCTTGAGCAGCCCTTTTTCAGCCGCTTCGTTACGTTCGTTTTTCCAGTTCGGGCCCTTGATCGCCAGAATCTTGCCAGCCGAAGACCAAACTTCATCCAACCAGATGCAAATTTTGTGAATCGGACCGACGGCACGAACGGTCGTGAAGTCGTAGCTAAAGTCTTCCAATAGTTTTTCGGCTCGCGAGTTGTAAATTTCTGCGTCGAGTTTGATCTCCTTGGCGATTGCCTCAAGAGCGACACATTTTTTCCCAACCGATTCAGAAAGTGTCATTTCGAGGTCTGGTCGCAGGATCGCGAGCACCATGCCGGGCACGCCGCCACCGGAACCCATATCCAGAACCGTTTTGCCAGCCGGAATTAGTCGGGATACTTGAATCGTGTCAACCAAATCTCGCGCTACGAACTTCTCGTAGGTCGTATGCCGCGTCAGATTGACGGTTTCGTTTGCTTTCCAGAGCGCGTCGCAATAGGCCGACAGCTGTGCACAGATTTTTTCTTCCGGCACGGGCAGCTCTAACGCTTCAATTGTTTCTTTTAGATTGGGCATGGCTTGAACCGGGCTACGGAACGATTGGATTCGCGGTCAAAAAGTACCGCGTGAGATGAAAAAAGATCGGAGCCGCGAAACAGATCGAATCGATTCGATCAAGAATTCCAACGTGCCCCTGCACCAGAGAACCGTAATCCTTTACGCCACGATCGCGTTTGATTGCCGACATCGTCATGCTTCCCGAAGAAGCCATCACGCTAATGATCAACGCCATCAACGCAGCTCCATACCAAGTGAACGGAGTGGTGTTCGGCAACAGCCACAACAGGCTTCCAAGTAGTGCACTGGATAGTGCCGCGCCGATCAAGCCTTCCCAAGTCTTGGTTTCATTGACTTCTGCCGCAATCAGATGCTTGCCAAACAGGCGATCCCACACATAGTGCAGCGCATCGCTGACTTGAACGATAATCATCAAGAACAGCAACAGCCCTGCTGGCTTTCCTCCCCACGGAACTTGCTTGCTCTGGACTGGATTCCAAGTCATCAAATCAAGGTTCAGTAACGCCGCAGCGTGACTTAGCGAATAAACGCAGATCAAAAGTCCGAATTGGATCTTCGCGGTTCGTTCAAGGAATCTTTCTCGATCGCCTGTGAACGCGATTCTCGCCGGAATGAACAACGATGCGTAGACGGGTATCACAACGGTGAACAACGCATAGTGATTCATCGCCACCAAAATGTATTGGACTGGAGTGAAACCAACGAACACCCAGAACAGGGTGCGATGATCTCCGCGCCGCGTCGGCGTCATGGTGATGAATTCACGCAGTGCCCAAAACGAGAGAAATCCAAACAGAATCACCGTTGGAATGGTGCCAAGAAAAAGCGAAACCGCCAGCAGTGCGCAGATCATGAACCAGAACTGAAGTCGCTGGTTGAATTTGCCGACGATGGCCGCGTCAAATTTTGCTGCGGGTTGTCGTTTGAGATATTGCCCGGCGAGCATTAGCACTGCGAGAACGCCAAGCACCACGGCGATCAGAATACCTGCGGTTTTATCCAGCAGGTCTGACGAAAAGTATTGGAGCAGGTTGGCGATATATTCCATGATATAGCCTCAAACGGCGGCTGCCGCCCGGCGATCAATTGTGTTGGTGACTGAGTCCTGATTCTATCAGTAAGGATCGTGGTAACATACAACCCGTTTGCCGTTAACCACAAAAAAACCCTGCTCTCAAGGAGCAGGGTTAACGGTCGTAGCGTTTCTTTACGGCAAGACTCGACTACTGTTTAACTAGGCGTTTTTGACCGTCTTGATGATCTCAGCCGCAACGCGGTAGGGATCCGCGTTTGAAGCAGGGCGGCGATCTTCCAACCAGCCCTTCCAACCGTTGGTGACGGTGGCAACTGGGATGCGAATCGAAGCACCGCGATCAGAAACGCCGTAGCTGAACTGATCGATCGACTGTGTTTCGTGAGCACCAGTCAAACGTTGATCGTTGTAAGCACCGTAAACAGCGATGTGCTCTTTTACGCGTGGCTCGAACGCTTGGCAGATTTTGTCATACTGAGCCTGTTCGCCACATTCACGAAGTGTCGTGTTGGAGAAGTTTGCGTGCATGCCGGATCCGTTCCAGTCCATTTCGCCGAATGGCTTTGGATGGTAGTTGATCGCGAGGCCATATTTTTCGCCGCAACGCTCAAGGATGTAGCGAGCCAACCATACTTGGTCGCCAGCTTCTTTGGCACCTTTAGCGAATACTTGGAATTCCCATTGGCCAGCAGCAACTTCTGCGTTGATGCCTTCCACGTTGAGTCCCGCTTCGAGGCACACGTCGAGGTGATCTTCGATGACGTGACGACCGTGAGCGTTTGCTGCTCCAACAGAGCAGTAGTACGGTCCTTGTGGTCCGGGGTATCCACCGACTGGAAATCCTGGTGGTTTATCCGTTTCGTTGTCCCACAGGAAATACTCCTGCTCAAAACCGAACCAGAAATCGGCGTCATCATCGTCGATGGTCGCTCGGCCGTTTGATACGTGAGCCGTTCCATCCGCGTTGAGAACTTCGCACATGACCAAAAATGCGTTCAGGCGATCGGGGTCAGGAATGATTGCAACGGGCTCAAGCAGGCAATCCGAAGAGTTGCCTTCTGCCTGTTCGGTTGAGCTTCCGTCGAAGCACCACTGCGGGCAGCTTTCAAGTTTGCCATCGAAGTCAGAAACGACTTTGGTCTTGCTGCGTAGAGACTGGGTTGGCTGATATCCATCAAGCCAGATGTACTCGAGTTTTGACTTACTCATCTTATTAGTGTTTCTCCACAAAATAGGTCGCGGTGGCCGCCGCAAATACAATTACTGCCGGTGGTGTGTGGTCAAAAGGTGGTTGGCAGTTTCTCCGCCTAGGGCTGCGATGATATCAATCGGAAGGGCGATTTTCTAGACATTGGATTGCCCACAATCCTATTTTGGGTGTTTTGTTCGCCCCAACTGTCAAAGAATTCGGGCGTTCAAGATTAGCGCCCGGTTCCCGCGCCGTAATCGAGTTTAATGTTTTTGGGCCTCCGGCTTTTACCCGCCTTAAGCTTTGCGAACCAACAAGGAGCTGACGCAATGTTCGTCAACTGCTTTTGCGACTCTGAACGCTCTCGAAGTCCGCTACAACATGCTCGACCTCAAATATTCTGTTAGACAGGCCACGCTGGTAGAAGTTGTTCGGGTTTCAGCAACATCCACAGCTATAGTCGTATCTTTCCCTGCTTCTTTCCTACAGCTTCTGTCTCATGGCCAGCATTGATTCCAAGCAACGATTGGCGAACGCCGCCAAGGACTATTTTCGTATTGGCGCCCGGGTGCGTATTAAGTCGGCGACCGATATTTTGGCAACGCTCAACGATGAAGGAAGTTGTGAAGGTCTGAGCTTCATGCCGCAGATGGTCGGCTTGTGCGGGCAGGAAGCTACGCTGGTTCGCTGGGTAACCAGTAGCTGCGTGCCGACTCGTGATGGCGTGGTCTTTGGCGGAATAAAGGACGCAGTGTTGTTGGATGTAAAGCGATGTGACGGTGAAGCTTTTGGTGGTTGCCAATTGGGCTGTTCGACGATCTGGAAGACCCATTGGCTGACCACTGACATTGTAAGTTCGATTGAATCAAGTTTTGATAACGAGGCGAATGTCGAAGCTCTTCACGAACTGAGTCTGCGAAACAGTCGCATCGACGGCCGAGCCAATTGCCAGGCAACTCAGCTGGTAAAGATCTCCACGTCCAGCGACGGTGCTCGACTGCAGCACTATCGTCAGGAGATGAATCTGAATCGCGTGTCAGTTTCGACGATCGCGTCTTCGTTGTGTGGCGGTTTGTTGGCACGAGTCAGCGGTAGATCTGCGAATGTCGTAGGGACATTGGCTCGGACGCCGGTGACAGATTTGAATCTACAGCCGGGCGATCGCGTTCGGGTGAAATCCAAAGCTGAAATCGTTCAGACTCTCGACACCAAAGGATGCAATCGCGGTTTGTGGTTCGATCCTTTGATGCTGCGATACTGTGATCAGGAGTTGACCGTCACCAATCGGATCAGGGTTCTGGTCGATGAGACCGATGGCCGAATTCGAACTTTGAAAACACCATCCGTTGTGCTGGATGATCTACGTTGTGATTCCACGCAGCGTCGATTCTGTTCGCGACTCTTGCATTTGTTTTGGCGCGAGTGTTGGTTGCAGCGGGTTTAGTCGGGCAGGTGGCATAAGCCTCTGGCTTGTGGACATGCAGAACACAGGCCAGAGGCCTATGCCACCGAGACTTTGGTCACGAGCCACAGAGATTTGAGACGTTGGTAGCACAGTGCCCCTTTGGGGCACGCAGAGTCGTCGGGCGGCTTGCGACTGTTGTCCATGAAATCGTCTGGAATTTTTGGTTCGGAATATCTTAACTCCGAGTCAGGTCGCCATACGATTGGTTCGTCATAGTTTGTCAGCGCAAGAATGGCACTGATGGCAACGAACACAGCAAGTATTTGAGAAAGCGTATTCATTGATGATTGGCCAGTGTTTCAGTCATACTCGACGAACTTTATCCATCTGCTTTTCCAGTCGTTTACTGGAAACTTTGATCACGGTTCCAAGCTGCTGCGCAAACAACGAAACTCGATACTCCTCGATCATCCAACGGAGTTGAACCAGCTCGGGATCGACGATGCCGATGGCGTCGTGTTGCTGCTTGAGTTCGGAGTAGCGATTCCAAAAGTGTTCGACTTCGTCCGCGAGTCCGCGATCTTGGTCGGCCGGCATACTGGTGATCTTTTCGATGCGGCGAGCAATGCCCTCGAAGTAACGTGGGTATTCGCCCAGCCACATCCACGCCGTTGTGCCGAGGAAGCCTTCCGTCGTCAGCGCCGAAAGTTGATTCTGAATGTCGTGCTTCGTCGTGCCGCGTGATGCCGGAATGTTGCTCAAAGCCAAGTCCGTCGCGTGAGCCGCCGCGGAAAACTTTGGCAGCCATTTGGCGACCGATTGTGTGGCCATCGAAATGCGTTCAACGGCGTTAGCGTTGAGAGCTTGAAACGCGGATTCGGTTCGAGGCAGTTTTTCGCGTTCGATAAATGCTATACGAGTGATCAAATCACCAAGGTCATCCTTCAGTGTTTTGGTCGGGACGAATCGCGAAAGTAACAACGCATGTTTGTCGAAATCCGGCAACCAGTTAACTTGTGATTTGATCGCCTTGCGATTTTGAATTTTCAACAACCGCATCAATCCCTGCCGCGTTTTCGATTCCGCGCTGTCTTTGGAATCGGTCAGCCGTAAGCCGACACTGTCTTGTTGATCGATGATCGCCGGGAAGGCCACCAGTCGAGTTGCTCCGCGTTGGATTGGAACTTCGGTTGGAAGGTCTCCCCATGTCCATTCGTTCAGTCCGTCCTTGGTCCACGTTTCGTCTCTAACTTCCACGATCGATGAAACGTGCTGTGGACCAAGCTGTTGTCGGATTTCAGCGACGCTGCGACCCTCCGCGATGACTTCACCTTGCTCGTCGACGACTTCCACGTTCACGTTCAGGTGCGGAGAAAGTTTCTCCAGTTTGAATTCGCTCGGAGAGATCGGTTGCCCCGCGACTTTACTAAGCTCGCGCGCGACGGCTTCGGTAAACATGCCGTTGCCGAAGTCGATTTCCGCGACGACACGATCGGCCGTTTCCGGCGCGGGCACAACCATCCGACGCGTTGCCTTTGGCAGAGAGCGAATCAGCTCGATGACTCGGGACTTCATCAAACCTGGAATCAGCCAACCGGTTTGCACGTCGTCCAACTGGCCAACGCCTTCGACAGGCAACCGAATTGTGGCTCCATCATTCTTTTCGCCGGGCGTAAAACGGTACTCGATTGGAATATCCATCGAGCCAATTTGAACTTCGTTCGGGAACAGCTCTTCCGACTTCCCTAAATCCGCACCTGGGAGCAGGTCGGCTTTCGTCATCCGCAATTTCTGATCGAGCGTCGGATCGGACTTGAGTTTTTGCAGCAGCGATCGATTGTCGAAAACGTCTTCCGGAATATGCTTTTCGTAGAACGCGGGAGTCACGAAAGGGTCAATCACGAGGTTCCGATCGCGAGTTTTTGCACCTTCCTTTTCGAGTTCCTCAACGAGCCACTGGTTGTGAATGTAAAAATCAGGAGTCCCTTGGAACTCGTCACCGCAGAGGCCGCGATCAATAAAGATCGTTCGCGCCGATTCAGGTTCAATCGGACCGTAGTGGACGGCTCGGCCGGCGACGATTGGTAAACCGAACAGGCTGACGTGTTCGGACGCCATCACCGACTGTTTCTTTTTGCTCCAGCGAGCATCGGTGTGTCGTTTCTTAATTAGGTGCGGAGCGATCCGTTCAATCCAGTCGGGGGAAATCGAAGCAACGGTGCGACCGTATCGTTTGGTGGTTTCGACGATCTCAGCGGCGATGATCCAGGCTGGCTTCGAGCCAAACACGTCGGAGCCAGGCCACAGGTGGAATTTGATTCCGCCAGAGCCCGTGAACTCGTGTTTGTCGCCCAGCATTGCGACGCCGGAAAGCAAACCCGACAGCAGACTTCGATGAATGGAGTCGTAGTCGTCTTTGCGGTCGCGTGATCTTAAGCCTTCGCGGCCGACCATCGACTTGAGTTGTCGATAGATCTCTTGCCACTGTCGCATCAGTGAAAATGAAATGAAGTTCTGTTCGCAGGCTCGCTTGAGCTTGCTCTTGGAGAGATCTTCTTTGCGTTCGTGATACCAATCCCAAATGTTCAATAGCGACAGAAAGTCAGAACTGTCGTTAGCAAACTGTTCGTGAGCCTGATCGGCGGCTTGTTTCTTTTCCGCGGGACGAAGTTTCGGGCTCTGAATTTCGAGCGCAGAGGCGATGACGAGCACTTCGGCGAGGCAACCTTCGCGATCGGCGGAGAAAATCATCTTTCCGATTCGCGGGTCAACAGGCAGTCGAGCCAACCGACGTCCTTCTTTGGTCAGATGTTTCTTTTCGTCGACGGCTCCGATTTCAAAAAGCGTTTTGAACCCATCGCGAATCGCTTCGATGCGAGGCGGATCGATGAAAGGAAACTCTTCGATGTCTCCTAGTCGCAAGTGCAGCGTTTGCAAAATGACGGACGCCAGATTCGTGCGGCGGATTTCCGGCGTTGTGAACTGCTGTCGCGTTTCGTAGTCTTCCTCGGAATAAAGTCGCACGCAAACGCCAGGCCCGATTCGACCACAGCGTCCGGATCGTTGATTGGCAGAGGCTTGTGAAACGGGTTCGATCGGCAATCGTTGAACTTTGCTCTTCGCCGCGTAGTGACTGATGCGAGCCGTTCCTGTATCGACGACACACATGATTCGCGGCACCGTGATCGAGGATTCGGCCACGTTGGTCGCCAGCACGATGCGCCGCGCCGCTTTCGGCGCAAAGATTTCGTTTTGTTGACCGGTGGAAAGTCTCGCATAAAGCGGCAGTACATCAATCCGCGATCCACCGAGGGCTCCTTTGAGTTTTCGGCTGACGTTGCGAATGTCGGCTTCGGTTGGCAGGAAGACGAGAATGTCGCCGTCCTCGTTACGGATAAGCTCGCGACAAGTCTGCACGACATGATCAGAAACTTCCATCTCTGATTCAGTGCCATCGGGCTTCGTTGGCGGACTGTATTGGATGTCGACGGGATAAGTCCGGCCTTCGACGTTGATGATCGGAACGGGATTGTCCTTGTTGACGGTGAAGTGATCCGCAAAACGCTGTGTGTTAATCGTCGCCGAAGTGATGATCAGCCGCAGGTCTTTGCGTTTTGCGAGGATGCGTTTAAGTCCGCCCAGTAGGAAATCAATGTTCAGCGATCGTTCGTGAGCTTCGTCGATGATGATCAGTTCGTACTGATTCAGGAATCGATCGGACTGCGTTTCGGCAAGTAAGATTCCGTCGGTCATCAGTTTGACGAAAGTGTCGTTACCCGTTTTGTCATCGAAACGAATTTTGAATCCGACGTCCTTGCCCAGCGGCGTTCCGATCTGCGAAGCCAGTCGAGCGGCGACTCCGCGGGCGGCGATGCGACGAGGTTGCGTGTGGCCGATCATGCCCCGAATTCCGATGCCGGCGTTGAGTGCGATCAAGGGAAGTTGCGTTGACTTTCCGCTACCCGTTTCGCCGCTGATGACGACGACTTGATGGTTCAGGATCGCTTTGGTGATCTCTTCGGATCTTGCCGCGATGGGAAGTGTCTCATCCAGTTGCGGTTTCGGGAGCGAAGCTTGACGTTTTGAAAACCGTGACTTGGACTCCTCGAACCGCTTCAAGAAGTCCTCCAGCTTTCCCGAGGTATCCTCTTCGCCCTGTTTTGTTTCGCTTTGTAATCGACGCAAGTTCGAACGCAGCCAGTGCTCATCGACGAGCATGGTTTGTTTGATCGAGGATCGAAATTCGGAGTGTGTCGGCAGTTGTGTCATCGGCGGAGATTTTAGTTGAACTGTCCTCAGCGACAAACGCCTGTCGTAAAGGTTCAGGCTGGAAGCCACAATTGCGTTCTGTGGCGGCTTTTTTCGTTTAACGGCAAGCCGTAGGCGACTGCGCGATACCGTAAACGCGCATGCTGACGCAGTCGCCTGCGGCTTGCCGTTAAACGCAATACCGTTCAATGAAGCCAAAGTCTCGGTGGCATAGGCCTCTGGCCTGTGTTCTGCATGTCCACAAGCCAGAGGCTTATGCCACCTCCCCAATGCAACGACCCTACTGAATCACCTTCATTGAACGGTATTGCCGTTAAACGACTCAGGGCTGGCCACTTCCGCAAGAATCGGCCCGCACGACGGTTATAACGATTGTGCCAACTTGAAATTGCGAACATCAACCGACTAAGGTATGGAGAACTCTGGCGAGTGACTAACATGGATGTTTCTCTTTTCATTGAAGCCCCGAAAGTAAGCCATGAGTATCCGACGTGCTGTTATCACAGCCGCGGCACCTGACCAAAAGTCGCTTCCGCTGCAACGCCTTGTTGATCAACAGGGCCAGACCAAATCAGCCCTTGAACTCATCCTTGAAGAATGCGTTCAAGCCGGTGCAGAGGAAATCTGCGTCGTCGTTTGCCCTGGAAGCTCGAAAGATTTCACGAACTCGGCAGGACAACACGCCAATCGTCTGACGTTCGTCGAGCAAGATGATCCTCGCGGTTACGGTGACGCGCTTTATCGCGCTCGTGACTTCGTGGGGGACGAACCGTTTCTGCATCTTGTTAGTGACCATGTTTACATTAGCCACAATGGTAAAGGCTGTGCTCAACAAGTCGTCGAATTGGCCAATCGGGAAAACTGTGTCGTGTCGGCCGTGCAAGAAACTCGTGAAAACATGTTGCCCTACTTCGGAGCCGTGGGAGCCAATGGTGCTGGAAATCGGGACGATGTTTACGAAGTCACCTCGGTCGTTGAAAAGCCAACGCCGACCCGCGCAGAACAGGACTTGATCGTTGCGGGTTTGCGATCAAGCCACTATCTGTGCCTTTCGGGAATGCATGTTTTGACTCCCGGAGTGATGGAAGTTCTCGGCGAGCAAATCAGTTCAACGAAAGGATCCGTTGCGCTTTCGGATGCGTTGAACAAGTCGGCCCAACGGGAGCAGTATCTTGCTCTTCGAGTTCGTGCTTCGCGATACAACATCGGTGTGAAGTACGGATTCTTGAAAGGCCAGTTAGCGCTGGCGTTGTCCGGAAAAGACCGCGACGACGTGCTCACGGAGTTGCTTGAGCTCGTAGCGACCACGCGTGGGGAGGCGTAACATGTCAGTCGCCACCGAGAAAAATACACTCGTCGAAATCATTACTTCCGAAGACGATGCCATTCGCAATCGTTCGCTGGACAGTGTGTGCGAAGGTGCGTCGCTGGAAGAGTTGATGGCGCATTGTGCGGCATTGGATTTATTCTGGCGTCAAACGGACAACTTGTATCATCGTGTCCGAGCATTGTTTTTTCTGTTTTCGATTCACCGATTTCAATTGCCGCCGCACTTCGGCCCAGACTTCACTGGCAACATTCCGTTTTCGGCGTATCAGCATTTGTTGGAACGCCGCTTCACCGAAGCGATCGATGAACTGCTCGTTGCGCAGGTCGACAACGGTCCATGTGACGGATTGTCGAGTGCTCTGGCAAGCGGCTATCACGAGCTCGGGTTTCAAACATTGGCCGATCAGGTTCGTAAAAGCGTGCGGACGGTTCGCGGCAATCAATGGATGTTCCGTACGGGGCATCCGGCCGACCATCCGCTGCGGTTCCGTGAAGAGCTTTTGCAAAAGCAGGACGGTGCGGCGTCATTTCCGATGCTCAAAGAGACAACGGCCGTGCGGATGGACTTCACGCACAGTGCTTGGAGCGACATTTTCTTTCTGGGGATGGATTTTCCGGCGGGAGCAAAAGTCATCAATGCGTCGGTCAATCTTGGCGTGATGGGTCGAGACGACCAACCGCAGCCACCGATCGAATGTTACTTGCGAGTCATCGATCAGCCAGTGTTGAAGCTGACCAGTACGGATTTGAATGCGTCGGCCGAAATTCACACCATCGCGGAAGTCTTCGATTTCGCAAAAGATTACCTTGGCTTACTGAAGGCTGCACTGATCGCGGCGGGAATCGTGCCGCCTGGGATGGAAGGTTGTGGCAAGGACATCAAAAGTCTGTTGGAACCGTTGGTCGGTCCGGGACTTGGTTTGGAAATTGTTTCCAAGGTCAACGACATTCCGAAAGGATCGCGGCTGGCCGTTTCGACAAACCTGCTGGGTTCATTGATTTCGATTTGCATGCGAGCGACGGGTCAAGTCAGTGCACTTACTGGTGGGCTGGAAGAATCGGATCGCCGCATCATTGCCGCTCGAGCGATTCTTGGTGAGTGGATTGGTGGTTCCGGTGGTGGCTGGCAGGATTCAGGTGGAGTTTGGCCAGGCATCAAACTTATCTGTGGCAGCGAATCCAGCGAAGGCGATCCAGAATTTGGCGTCAGTCGCGGTCGACTGTTGCCTCAGCACGAAGTTTTTAGCGAAGATGAAGTTTCTCCCGCAACGCGAAAGGCGCTGCAGGATTCTTTGGTCCTCGTTCACGGTGGGATGGCGCAGAATGTGGGTCCAATCTTAGAGATGGTCACCGAAAAATATCTGTTGCGAAGTCCTGTCGAATGGGAAGCTCGCAAAGAAGCGATCGAGATTCTCGACGAGATCACTCAAGGTCTGAAAGAGGGCGATATTCGTGCGGTCGGCAAAGCAACGCATCGAAACTTCTTTGGACCGCTTCAAAAAATCATTCCATGGTGCACGAATCTGTTCACCAATTCGCTGGTCAGTCAGTGCGAAGAAAAATGGGGCGAACAGTTTTGGGGATTCTGGATGCTGGGCGGAATGGCCGGCGGCGGAATGGGATTCATCTTTGATCCAGCCGTTAAGGAAGAAGCAAAGCAGTGGTTGCAAACGACAATGGTGGAGACACGCGACTCGATGCAGACTCGTTTGCCGTTCGCGATGACGCCTGTGGTTTACGATTTTGAAATCAATGATCGCGGCACTTGGAGCGAAATGCTCACCGGTGTCGAAGCGAGGATGCCAAGCGAGTACTACGCCCTTCAGGTGCCCGGTTGGCTAAAACAGGAAGCTCACGAACTGCCAATTCTGGCTCGACGCGAACTGGAACAACTCGGCAGTGAATACCGTGATGCGGGCGAGTCAAAAGCTTTGCAAAGGCTGATTGAGAGTATCTTGCCGGGCCGAAAGTCAACGGAACAGCGTGAGGATTCGCTTGATGATTTGTTGCAGCGATTCGGATTTGATCGTGAATTGCATGAACAGATTCAAACGGACTTAAAGTCGGGCAGGTTCGGGCTTTCACAAAACCGTTTGCCAATCAATACGCTGATCAAGGACGTTGAGCCAGAGGACGTCGTCGACGTTCGTGGTTCGGTATCCGATGCCGTGCGAGTCGCCGGTGAACAGGCGATTGCGAACGGAGAGGTCGCGGTAGTGACGCTCGCTGCGGGCGTTGGAAGCCGTTGGACTGAAGGAGCTGGTGTCGTCAAAGGCTTGCATCCGTTTGCCGAAATGGCTGGAAAGCATCGTAGCTTTCTGGAAGTGCATCTTGCCAAAAGCAAGCGAATATCAAATCAGTTCGCGGACGCATCCAACGCGATTCCGCACGTGATCACCACCGGTTACATGACTCATCAGCCAATCGCTGATCATTTGGAGTCGGTGTCAAACTACAACTATCCTGGACAAGTGCTGCTTTCGCCTGGGCGGTACGTTGGATTACGGACAATTCCTATGGCGCGTGACTTGCAGTTTGCGTGGCAGGAAATGCCTCAGCAAGTGCTCGACCAGCAACAGCAAAAAGTTCGCGACAGTGCCAGAGCTGCGTTGACGCGGTGGGCCAAACAAATGGGGGAAGGCACCGACTACACGGACAACATGCCGATGCAGTGTCTGCATCCGGTGGGCCACTGGTATGAAGTTCCCAATATGCTTCGCAATGGAACGCTACATCAGTTGTTGCAGTCGCGTCCGAATCTTAAGTACATGATGTTGCATAACATTGACACACTTGGAGCCAATGTTGATCCGGGCTTGTTGGGGTCGCATATCGAAAACGGAAGCTGCCTGAGCTTCGAAGTGATCGAACGACGGCTCGACGATCGCGGTGGCGGATTGGCTCGAGTGAACGGACGCCCTCGATTGGTGGAAGGTTTGGCGATGCCGCGGGAGCGAGACGAATTCAAGCTCTCGTATTACAACTCGCTGACGACGTGGATCAATATCGATCAGTTGCTAACGACATTGGGGCTGACGCGGGATGAGCTTGGAGATCAGCAGAAAGTCGACCGTTGCGTACACGAACTTTCATTGCAGATGCCGACCTACATTACGCTCAAGGATGTGAAGAAGCGTTGGGGTAACGGGCAGGAAGACGTGTTTCCGGTCGCCCAGTTTGAGAAACTTTGGGGTGACATGTCGGCGCTTTCTGGCGTGGCATGTGACTTTTTCGTGATTCCGCTTCAGCGTGGCCAACAGCTCAAGGAGCAGGCCCAGTTGGACGGTTGGTTACGGGATGGAACAGCCCAATTCGTGGACGAGCTTTGCGAGTGGAGCTAAATGGGGCTAAACGGTGATCTGAGACGGTAAAACAGGCTTTGTCGACTTTGGAAACCTTCGGAAAATCCAACTGGCGGCAGCTTATCCGTGACGTAGGTTTAACGGGGCAATGGCCTCGTTTAATTCCGATTCTTTTGGACTGTCTCATGCGGCCAGACATCGATAACGTTGCTACTCAAACGACGAATCATCAAACATTGTCTTACATCGAGCCCGGGAGAAGGTCGGAGTCAGACGACGGCTGCATCCCTAAACTGCTGCGGATGCATCCAGTTGATTCAGGAATTGGTCTTTTAACGATCGAGTCAGATTCTGTTGTTTTGGGTCGCGACAAAAACTGCGAGGTCACAATTGATGACCACTCAGCATCACGGCGGCATGCCAGAATTATTCGTAAGTCCGGCAATTATTTCGTTGTCGACATGGGATCGACCAACGGCACTTGGGTCAATGGAGAGTCAGTGCAGATTCAACAGTTGAACACGGGAGATCGAATTCGCGTTGGCCGCTGGATCTTCAAGTTCTTTCTTGAGGACAACGTTGAGGCTCACTACCACGATTCCGTCTATCAAATGATGACTCAGGATTCGCTGACCGGAGCCTGGAACAAACGCTACTTGATGGACGTTCTTGATCGAGAGCTTTTGCAACATCGCCGCACGAATAAAGCGTTGAGCATGTTGATGGTTGACTTTGACTTCTTCAAGGAAACCAACGATGCGTTTGGGCACATTGTGGGTGATGAAGTGTTGGCCGAGTTCGGTAGGCGAATGCGGACTGCGATGCGAGGTGGTGAAGTGTTTGCGAGGTTCGGTGGTGACGAGTTCGCTGTCGTATTCCTCAATACAAATCGTGAAGAGGCGATGTTGGCTGCAGAGCGATTCCGATGTGCTGTCTTCGATTCAAAATTTGAAACTTCCGGCGGCGATCTGGAGTGCTCGATCAGCGGCGGCGTCGCGGTTTGGGATCCAGAGAATCCGATGGGACGCGATAAATTCCTCGAAGCGGCGGATCGTAAGTTGTACGAAGCAAAGAAAGCTGGCCGCAACCACATTGCGGGATAGTGCTAGAGTTTGGCTCAACCTAATTTTCGGGTGCCATGCTTCACGCTTGCGTGAGCATGCCTCACTCAAGTGTCGTTTTTTCACTGTTCAATTCATGGCCATGCTTCGCGTGGCCATGGCACCCATCCCGAAAACTAAGCTGCTACAGAATACTAGAGTTTGGCAGGCGTAGAATGGTCGGTGCCATTCCTTACGCTTGCGTAAGTATGTTCACGCAAGTGAAAAAACGACTACTAAGCCAACGCCTCTTTCATTTCGTTGGCAATGGAAACATCCAGTCGTGGGCCGAATTTGGAAACGACACGAGACGCCAAATAGTTGCCCCAGCGAGCTGATTTCTCAGGCGAAAGTCCGTTCGTCAAACCGTAAAGGACTCCTCCAGCAAACGCATCACCAGCACCAACGGTATCGACGGCTTTCACATCAAAGCCATCAACTTTCGCGACGTTTCCATCGATCACAACATAACTTCCGTTGGGGCCGTCGGTGATAAATGAGTGGTTGCACATTGCCCCGATCTCTTTGACGCAATGATCCAGATCGTCACTGCCGATAAACTTTTTTGCTTCGTCAGCGTTGCAGAAGATGATGTCGCAATGCTCGCGAACCACGTCTTTGAACTGGTCAGCAAACAAGTCGACCAGGAACGAATCCGAAAAAGTAAACGCGGACAAAACGCCGTTGGCTTTGGCTTGCTTGAAAACTTCTAGGCAGGCTTCTCGCGGTCCATCAGAAGTCCACAGATAGCCTTCGACGTAACAGATTTTCGACTGGGCCAACATGTCGAAATCAATGTCCGACTTGGCCAACGATGTTGAGATCCCCAAGTGAGTGCACATGGTTCGCTCAGCATCTGGCGTTGTGAGAATAACACTTGAACCGGTTGGCTCGTGTCCGGTTTCGGCTGGTGGAACGTAGAACACGATCCCTTCGCCTTCGATTCCCTTTTTGTAATACTCGCCGTTGGTGTCGTCGGCGACGCGACCAGTGTAGACACCTGTACCACCACTTTGGGCTACGGCAACCATTGTGTTGGCTGCCGATCCACCTGCCGCAAACGTCAGCGAAGGATCATTGATCGCCGTCAGGATATCGCCCTGCTGTTCGGTGGTCATCAGTGCCATCGAGCCTTTGTTTAGCGAAAGGTCGTTGATAACGTGGTCTTCAACCTGAGCCAAAATGTCCACGATTGCGTTGCCTACACCGAAGACGTCGTATTTTTTGTCGCTCACAGCTTTTCCTGAATGGGGTGGATGCACTTGCAGTCATGTCACTGCAGACCGACATTATGGTACAAGGTTAGCCGCTGGCAAAGGACGGCATCGGCTCTTATCCTTCGTTTTTATAAGTTGTTTAACGGCAAGCCGGAGGCGACTGCGTTGCATTGGCAGATGCCGGGTTCGCGCAGTCGCCTTCGGCTTGCCGTTAAACACAATACCGTTCAATGAAGGTGATTCAGTAGGGTCGTTGCAGTTGGGGAGGTGGCATAAGCCTCTGGCTTGTGGGCATGCAGAACACAGGCCAGAGGCCTATGCCACCGAGACTTTAGCTTCATTGAACGGTATTGCCGTTAAACAGTGAGATCTCTAGGAATCAATCGAAGTGGAATCGAAAAACAGCAACTGCCCTGAGCGTCAACGTATGGAGGACGACCGGCAGCGTAAAGCTAACTGGAAACGTTGGGGTCCGTATCTTGCCGAACGCCAATGGGGAACTGTCCGCGAAGACTATTCCGACAACAGTGACTCGTGGAGATCGTTCACACACGAAGACGCCGTATCCCGAGCGTATCGTTGGGGCGAAGACGGGTTGCTTGGAATCACCGATCGACAGGGGCGACTCAGTTTCGCGTTGGCACTTTGGAATGGCAAAGATCCGATTCTCAAAGAACGCCTTTTCGGATTGACTGGTCCCGAGGGCAACCACGGCGAAGACGTCAAAGAACATTACTTCTATCTTGATTCGTCCCCGACACATTCGTACCTGAAAGCCCAATACAAATACCCGCAGTGCGAGTTTCCGTATCAGCAACTGCGAGACGAAAATGCTCGCCGCGGCTTTGACGATCGAGAATTCGAAATCGAGGACACCGGCGCTTTCAACGAAAGCCGCTACTTCGATGTCGTTGCCGAGTACGCCAAAAATTCGCCGAATGATATTTTGATTCGCGTCACCGTAACCAATCGCGGACCGGATACGGCTCCACTTCATCTGCTGCCGACGCTTTGGTTTCGCAACACTTGGTCATTCGGTAGGTCAGGCGAGGGTTATTGGCCTAAGCCCCGAATCTCGAAACGGGTCAGTCAGCATCTTGAATCGGACCACGCCTCGTTGGGCCGGTTTCATTTCTTTGCCTGCAAAGACAATGGCAGCGATCCAAAATTTATTTTTACCGACAACGAAACCAACTATCAAAAGCTTTTCGGGCAAGATACTGACGAACCGTTCGTCAAAGATGCTTTTCACGAGCACATCATCGGCGGGCACGACTACGTCGTTCATCCAGCTCAAACGGGCACCAAAGCCGCTGCGGTTTACGCGATGGAGTTGGCGGCGGGCGAAAGTCGCACGTTTGAGTTTCGGCTCGTTCACGAAGACGAATTGCCCTCCGAGAATCCAGACGAGCTACTGCAGAAACCTTTCGAGGAAACCTTCGCCAGTCGAATCTCGGAGACCGATGCGTACTACGACGACGTTTTATCCCAATGGAATGACGATTCGGAAAAGGCGATCGCTCGCCAAGGTTTCGCAGGACTTTTTTGGACGAAACAGTTTTACTTTTACTCGGTGCGAGACTGGCTTCGAGGAGATCCTGGCAAACCCAAACCTGCAGCCGCACGTAGCAATGGTCGCAACGCTGAATGGGCTCACCTGTACAATCGCGACGTGATCTCAATGCCCGACAAATGGGAGTATCCTTGGTATGCCGCGTGGGATTTGGCGTTCCATATGGTGCCGTTCGCGCAAGTCGATATTGAGTTTGCGAAGTCGCAATTGTTGCTGTTGTTGCGGGAATGGTACATGCATCCCAATGGCCAGATCCCGGCTTACGAGTTCAAGTTCTCCGATTGCAATCCGCCAGTTCACGCTTGGGCTGCGTGGCAGGTCTATCAAGTTTCCGATCAGGGTAACGGAAAGGACCGAATATTCCTCGCGCGTATTTTTCACAAATTGCTGATCAATTTCACTTGGTGGATCAATCGAAAAGACCGTGACGACAACAATATTTTCTCTGGCGGGTTCTTAGGGCTGGATAATATCGGCGTCTTTGATCGTTCGCAGCCAGAACACATCGGCGGCGATCTCGATCAAGCCGATGCGACGGCGTGGATGGCGTTCTACTGCACAACGATGCTGACGATGGCGTTAGAGTTGGCCAGTTTCGATGAGAGCTACGAAGATGTTGCGTCGAAGTTCTTTGAACACTTTGTGGCGATCGCGGATGCGATGAACGCACTTGGAAATGGGCTCTGGGATGAGGAAGAAGGGTTCTATTACGATCAACTTCATCAAGGCGACCAAGTCACTCCGATGAAGATTCGTTCGATGGTTGGGCTGTTGCCGATGGTGGCAGTCGGCGTGTTGAACATGGAGGTCATCGACCGGCTCCCTGGTTTCAAAAAGCGGATGGTCTGGTTCTTGGAGAATCGTAAGTCACTTGCCAGTCAAATTACTTACCTTGAAAGGCATGGTGATCAACCGAAGCTACTGTTAGCGATTCCGTCGAAGCCACGTTTGATGGCGATGCTGCGTTACATGCTCGACGAGACTGAATTTCTTTCAGCTCACGGCGTTCGTTCGATGTCCAAGTATCACGAATCGAATCCGTACAATGTCGAGATCAACGGACAGGGATTTTCTGTTTGCTACAAATCAGGCGAGTCAGATTCTGGCATGTTTGGTGGCAATTCGAATTGGCGTGGGCCAGTCTGGTTTCCCGTCAATTGGCTTCTGATCGAGGCGCTTGATCAGTATCACGATTTTTATGGCGAGTCACTGAAGGTCGAATGTCCTGTTGGCTCCGGCGTGATGATGAACCTGAAAGAAGTCGCCGATGAGATTGCTCGTCGGTTGACGACGCTGTTCAAATTTGAGAACGGACACCGTCCAGTGAATGAAGGCAAAGAATTTCTCGACACCGATCCGCTATGGAACGAGTTGATTTACTTCCACGAGTATTTCGATGGCGACACAGGTCGTGGCCTTGGGGCCAGCCATCAGACAGGTTGGACTGCGCTGGTGATTAACTGCATGGAGCGGTTGCAGGCGCGATGATTTAGTGTCGCTCAGTTCTCCGAACTGATGGCGCGCGGGGTGAGATGTTCCGACATAGGCCAGAGTTTTGAAGTTGCAGTGTAGGCCGGATCAAGGGCGTCAGAATTGCCGGAGCTGCGAAAACACGCGATCCCAATTTGAATTCTTTGAAGACAGTCCAACTTCTTGGTGACGTCCGCGGCTCCGGCTATCGCGGTGTTTTCTTGATCCGGCCTACCAAAGTGTGTAACTTCAAAGGACCAGAGCTGCGATTGCTAGGAAACGCATTTCCCCGGCTCGCTACCAGCTCGGAGAGCTGGGCGACTTTGGTCTATCGCCGAAAAATATTTCGAAGCGACCAACGATTTGCGGACCTCTTGGGACGTGTCTGATCACTTGATGGCGAAAGTCGGTTCTTGAACGAGTTGATTGGTCCTAGTGAGGACGATGATGATGAATTCGATTCAGGATTCAGATCCAAATCCTGTTCGTCCATCAATTCTTTCAAGCTCTTGATCCGAAGCGTGGGATCATCTTCAGCTGAGTTTTCAAGGTCCTCAGCCGTTGCATCGTCCTCGAAGTCGACGTCCGACGGGCGTGGCGTTTCGAGTTTCTCAAGCTTGAAAGCTGAATCCGAACTGGTGCCCGATTCTTGATAGCGATCGGTCGCACCGTCAATGCGAAGGGACTTCGGGTACGAGCGAATCGGTCGTCGAACGCCGGTCAGCGTTGGGGCAATCGAGCCGAATCGTTCTTCGACGAAACGGATGCCGTGCGTTTCAAGAATGGAACCCGTTTGAGACTCAACGTTGGCCAATTCGGAATTGTATTGAGTGATCGATTGGGCTTCTTGGGAGAGCGCGTTGCCCCAGTCGGTGATCGCTGTCAGCACATTGATGAATTCGCGTTCTCCAGTCCCAACCGCTGCCGCTTGGTTGTCGTAGTTGATTCTGGCCGCCTCACGAGCTTCGCGAAAGGCTTCGATTTGTAGATAAAACTGGTCAAGGTTTCGATAGTTGATCGTTAACTGATGCACCATCTGGTGGATGCCCTGTTCCAAGTTCTTTTGATCTTGGAGCAAGATTAATTCATTGCGCCGAAGCGAGGCACGACTCTGTCGCAGTCCAAACGGAACTGAAAAGTTAACTCCCAGATTGAATCCGGCGAATCTTCCGCCGTCATTTTCCAGAAAAGTTCCGTTGGGCATTTCGCCGCTCAGTCCGTCCCAGCGGTAGTTCGCGATTCCGTCGAACTGTGGGCGAGCCGTGTTGTCGGATTGGCGAAGTTGTTGACGATCGGCTTCAAGGACCAGTTTCAATTCGATGATGTCCGGGCGATGCTGTTCTGCGATGGCGACGATCTCGTTCCAGTCGAAATCGATCTGCTCAAGCACCGGCAGCGAAGTCGGAACGATGACTCGACCGTTCGATGGAGGTAAGCCCATCACGTTTCTTAGTGCTGTTTCAGCTAGTATCAGATTTGAACGCGCCGTAATCAGGCTTGCCCGAAAGTTGGCCAATGAGGAGCGCGCCTGTGCCACATCAGCGGCGACGGCGAGATCAGCGGCCTTGCGAGCCTTGGCCCGCTCGAACGCAAAGTTGACCTGTTCGATTTGTTGTTTCGTGGCCCAGACTTGGACGCGGGCTGAAACCAGATTCCAGTATCCAGCGATTACGCTGCGGACCAGTTCCTGAACCGAGTTCTTGAATTGAAAGAAAGAACGTTCGGTGTTGATGCGAGCGACAATCACGGGAGTCATGTTCGCATCGCGGCCGTAACCTCGAGCGAGCGGTTGACGCAATGTGATTTCGGCGAAAGAACGATACTGCGGCTCCAGCGGAAAGATGCCCGGTTCGAAATACGATCCAACTGCGTTCACGTTGAGCCCAACGGTGGCTCCGTTTTGGTTGCGCTTTTGCAGGTTTAGTGTTGTGCTGATCGAATCGGTGCTGGAACCCGTCAGGATTGAGCCGCCGGGAACCAGTGGATCAAAAATTCCGCTCGGACTGTCGGTCTTGTTCATTGTCGACGTCAAGTTCAACGTCGGATCAAAAACCGAAAGTTGCTCGTCGATCGAGGCGTTCGAAATGGCGACATCGTAAATCGTGCGGCCCGTTGATGAAGCCGAAACACCGCTGAGGACTCGAACAACTTCCGCGTTTCGGATCGCGATTTGAATGCAGTCGTCGAGCGAAAGTGGCTCCTGGAATCGATCTTCTTCTAAAGCGACCGTGAATGGAACTTCTGCGTTGGGAATGCTGATTGGACACATCTCGCCCGGGTCACGGACGGCGATGTGACGTTGCTCCGGGCAGATGTCGAGCAGCTGAGCCTCGGCGGATGATGTTGCAAGGAATAGCAGCACCAACACAAACTCCGCGCAAATCTTAACCCGACGCGTAAGCGAGGTGCGGGCAGATGCCTCGCTTACGCGTCGGGTTGTGATTGCCAGCATGAACTTGCATAACTTCCCGAATGACGGAGCCTTACGGCGGTCCGAGCAATTTCCTAGCAAGCGAATGAATGCGCACCGTGCGGATGTATTCACTCGCTCGCGCTTCGGGCTTGTATTGGCGTCGTGTTTGGCTAGGTCCATCGTCATCCATTGCTAGCGTCCGTTTGTAACGGCGGTAATCATGGAATCGGATGTGCGTATGAGTCCTGTTGAAGCGAAAAAATCAACGGTGCTAGATTATTCGTCAACAGGGTAGGAATGTAACGATTCTAGCGCTTCGCTAAAGTTTTCCGTATCGCAAACGACGGTGCCGTCACGCAAGACGATCGTACGGCGGGCGTTGCGGGCAACTTCCTGATCGTGCGTGACGAGGATGATGGTCAGCTTTCGCTCCTCGTTGAGCTTCTCGAGCAGTTCGATGACTTCGCGGCTGGTTTTGGTGTCGAGGTTGCCAGTCGGTTCGTCCCCCATCAAAATCGGAGGCTCATTGACGAGAGCTCTGGCAATCGCAACGCGTTGTTGTTGGCCGCCGGAAAGCTGAGCCGGATGATGGTCGAGCCGATCGCCAAGCCCAACCAAACCTAACAGCTCACGAGCCTTCTTTCGTCGCTGTCGTGGCGTGACCCCCTTGGAATACAGCAGCGGAAGTTCAACGTTCTCTTCGGCGGAAGTTCGAGACAGTAGATTGAAGTTCTGGAACACGAATCCAAGCTTCAGGTTGCGAATTGCGGCTCGTTGGTCGAGTGACATGTCAACGACTTCTTCGCCGTCCAGGATGTAGCTGCCAGTCGTCGGGCGGTCGAGGCAGCCAAGCGTATTCATCAGCGTCGATTTCCCGGAGCCGGACGGTCCGATCAGCGCGACGTATTCTCCCTGTTCAATGTTCAGCGTCGTTTCGCGGAGGGCGTGCACCTTCACTTCGCCGAGATCGTAGGTTTTGCTGACCTTGTTCAGTTCAATAAGTGCCAAGTGAGGCTCCGAGGGGTTGTCGTTGATCGGTTGCACTATTCTAAATGAAGGAACGCAACTTGAGTTCTACCCGCTGAAGATTGAATCAGTTTCATGCCTAAAACCACAATAATTTATTGGATGTTGGTTTTGGCCATCGTCACGACGGGTTGCGACCCGGCCGAAGTCGTGGAACGACAGCCAGATCCTCCGGTTGCGGTGGTGAAGGAAGTGGAGGAAGTGGAGGCTGAGTCACCTAAGGTTGAGTCTGCGACCTCTCCTGCAATCTCTGCGTTCCTGCCGAAGTTTGATGCATTGTCCGCGAAGGGTTTTGTGCCGACTCTCCGTCGCGGGTCAACCGGAATCGGCTACACGTTGGAAACGATGTTGAACATCGAGGAGAACAATTCGCCCGGCGGCGACTTCATGGGAATGGAGCTCAAGGCGTTTCGCGACGACGATTTGACGATGAATGATTCGGAGAAAATGAATCTGTTCCTCAAGGAGCCAAAATGGACTGATGGTTTGAAGTCCGCTGATCGAGTTCGCAAATACGGATACGTTAATGACAACGGACGCACAGCCCTTTATTCGACGGTCAGAATCGAAATTAATTCACACAAGTTTGCTTTTGAAGTCGAAGACAATTCGTCGAAAGTGTGGCTGAAGTTCGACGGCCAGCGGATTGCGTATTGGACTCGAGAGATTCTGGCGAAGCGACTCAAGGAGAAGCACACCGAGACCGTTTTCGTTTCAGCGCACACTCGCGGAAAGGGGCAGGAGGAAGAGTTTCACTATTACGGCGTGACGTGGTGTCGTGAACCATCGGTGGATGAGTTCATTTCGCTATTGCGCGACGGCGAAGTGATGTTGGAATTGCGGATGCACTTAAAGGAAACCGGTGCGACGCGAAATCACGGAAGCTGTTTTCGCATCAAACAGAATCGGATCAAGGATTTGTTCAAGCACTCCGTGCAAGTGCGACCTTAGTTCAGTGTTTTCGTTTAACGGCAAGCCGGAGGCGACTACGCCTGCATGAAAAACGCAGTCGCCTCCGGCTTGCCGTTAAACGCAATGCCGTTCAGTGAAGGTGATTCAGTAGGGTCGTTGCAGTTGAAGAGGTGGCATAAGCCTCTGGCTTGTCGACATGCAGAACACAGGCCAGAGGCCTATGCCACCGAGACTTTGGCTTCATTGGACGGTATTGCGTTAAACGTTTATCCCTGAACCACATCGCAATACGGATCCTGGCCCATTTCGATATGTCTTTCCTGTCGCTCTTTGTCCTGTTTGAGCAAGATCATGCGATCAACCAGATGCTTCCGCTCCATGCGACGCTGCGCCCGTTGGAAAAATTGAAAAACTTTCCGTGAATGCGTTCCACGCGCTGGAAGCGAATTGTACTTGCGGCGCAGGCGTTGCGTTTTGGAAGGCCCAAGTCCTTGTAGCAAAACGTCGTCGTCCATCGAGACGAAAATTCGAAAGCTTCCCGGTTCGCCCTGTCGCGATCCGCGTCCGATCAACTGCCAATCGATTCGTTGGCTCTCGTGAACTTCCGTCAGGATCACATGCAAGCCTCCTGCGTTTCGAACTTCAGGAGCGAGAATGAAGTCCGTTCCACGGCCCGCCATGTTTGTGGCGACGGTGACTTTTCCGATGGCTCCAGAGCCCGAGATAATTTCCGCTTCCCGCTCTAGCTGATTTGCGTTGAGCACCTCATGTTCGATGCCGCGTTCGTTGAGCAACCGCGAAAGTCGCTCAGATTTTTCCACGCTGCGAGTGCCGATCAAAACCGCCCGCGACGCCGCTGTCATGCTTGCGATCTCCGCGACGACGGCATCGAACTTGGAATCGATGTCAGAGAAAACTGTGGTTGCCAATTGCTTTCGATCGACAGGTCGATGCGTCGGAATGACCGTTGTTTTCTTTTTGTAGACTTTGCGGAATTCACGAGAGCTCGTCGCGACGGTTCCCGACATTCCGCCAAATTTCTCATACAACCGAAAGAAGGTCTGCATCGTGACCGTCGCACCAGAGCCAACGTTTGGAGTGATTTCGATTTTCTCTTTGGCTTCGACCGATTGATGGATGCCGCGTTGCCACTGTCGACCTTCGGCGATGCGACCTGTGAATTCGTCAATGATCGCGATTTTGTCGTCGCGAATGGTGTAGTGTTGATCAAGTTGAAAGTCGCGACGAACCTTGATCGCGTTTTCCATGTATTCGTAGAGCTTGCGAATGGGAATGCAACGCGTGCCTTCGTTCTGCGGAAGAGCCCGCATGCGTTGGATTCCGGCGGGCTTGAGTTCTACTTTCTTTTTGTCGTGTTGATATTTGTAGTCGGTGTCTTGGACAAAACTGTGAGCGTGCTCCGCCGCCCACCGAAAACAGAACTCGGTCAGTTTCTGTTCTTCCGGATCGGTGATGCCGATGATCAGCGGTGTACGAGCTTCATCAATCAGCACGCTGTCAACTTCGTCGACCAAAACATAGTTCAATTCGCGATGTAGAAGTTGTTGTGAGCTTGTTCCGCCAGATAGCGAGAGGCGATCGCGGAGGAAGTCGAACCCAAATTCCTTTGCCGTCCCGTATGTGATGTCTTTGCGATACGATTTCTTACGTTCTGGTGGCGAAGTCTCGCTGGTGATCACGCCGGACGTAAGTCCAAGTGCCTTGAAAACGGGGCTCATTAGTTCGTGGTCGCGATTGGCGAGATAATCGTTGACGGTGACTACGTGTGAGCCACGTCCAGTAAGTGCATGGAGGTAGGAAGGCATCGTCGCGGTCAGCGTTTTACCTTCGCCAGTTTTCATTTCCGCGATGCGACCTTTGGCGATTTGCATGGCCGCGAAAATTTGCACATCGTAGGGAACCATGTCGAGGCTACGACGGATCGCTTCGATGACGATTGGAAACGCTTCGGGGATCAGTTTCTCGAGAGGTTCACCGATCGAAGCACGGTACTTGAGCGACAGTCCCGATTTGCGTAGCTCTTCCTCGGATACGTCGGCGAGCGGTTTGGCTCGGCGGCGAATTTTTTGGACAAGCGAGAATTCGAGGGCGCGGTTCATATTGTAGAACGGTGGTCTCCACCGTTTGTTTAACGTCTAGCCGTTAGGCGTTGGCGTTTCGCAGTTCCAAACGCAGTCGCCTCCGGCTTGCCGTTTAACGCAATACCGTTCAATGAAGCCAAAGTCTCGGTGGCATAGGCCTCTGGCCTGTGTTCTGCATGTCCACAAGCCAGAGGCTTATGCCACCTCCTCAACTGCAACGACCCTACTGAATCACCTTCATTGAACGGTATTGCCGTTAAACGACTTGCGTTCAAACATTGCACGGAGCGAATTCATCCAGATTAGCCTGGGTAACCGCATGCGGGCAGCTCCAGACCAAGAAAAATAGAGCCTCGCGGCACCAGCGTCCGACTGGATGACCTGTAACGAATCCAGCGCCTTTTGCAGCAACCAAAGCCGATTGAGTGGCTCGAAGTGCGAGACTGTTGGCCTGAGATCGAATTTCGGCGGCTGTGACTTCCGTGCTGCCGCCGGTGGCTTCGAACAGGTCCTTGAGCAGCGACTGATGTTGCTGACGCAGCGCCGTTTGGGCTGGTGCGAGATGGTCACGGTTCTTCGATTCGGATTCGATGAAGTCAATCGCTGCTTTGGCGACACCCAATGCGAGCACAGAAGTTTGCAATCCACCCGCTCCTCCGCCGTTTCCAGTCAGCACTTGTTCGATTGGGCCAGCGACAATA
Source organism: uncultured Pirellulaceae bacterium (assembly GCA_938010615.1). Classification (GTDB taxonomy): domain Bacteria; phylum Planctomycetota; class Planctomycetia; order Pirellulales; family Pirellulaceae; genus Mariniblastus. The sequence goes on from CALLUY010000061.1 coordinate 41,496, forward strand.
TTTGAGTGCGGCACAGTGACGTTGTTGGCTTCGACGGCACCTGTTTGGCTGGCGGAGAGTGCGATCAGATCGAAACCCGGTTTCACGTTGACGTTTGGGTTTCCCGTTGCAACCACGAACAGAATTTCTCTTCCATCGGCGTTCCCCAAGCCGTCGACGATTGATCCGCCCATCAGGATCCAGTCTGCGCCGTCGGCGCCTGTGGCCCACGGGGTGACTCCGTTGATTTGGAAACCGTCTTTCGTTTCGACCGCTGAGAGAATCGGTTTGCCAAGATGTTGGCGGCTGGTGGTGAGGTGCGAAATGCCAACGGTGGCAGTGAGTTTTCCACAGAGTATCGGTTCCAAAAAGCGTTGCTTCAAGGATTCATTTTGGCAGCCGGCAATCCGGCGCAGAGCTGCGACACGCTGCGTCAAAATAAAGGTGACGTTCAGATTGGCAGCGCTGAGTTGCAAGTAGCCTTTCGCGATGTCGGTTGAGCTCCATCCGAATCCGCCGTCCGTCGAAACGAACCAGCGAAAGAATCCTGCGTCGGCGCAGCGTTGCAGAGCTTCTTCTGGCCAAGTTCCGTCATCAGGGAGTGACGCGAGGTAATCGCAAAGCGATTGTAGTTCCGGGCTGTCAGGAGATTGGATCATTGGCGGTTGGTTAGAGTACCGATGGCACTTCGGCTGATTTGAAGACGACTTTTAGGATCTTGAATCCGAGTCGTTCGTATAGGCGATGAGCACGCGAGTTGTTGGCGGTTACTTCAAGTGTCACGAAGCGAACGCCGACTTCCTGGAAACCGTTTAGGCACTGTCGAACGATCGCGGTGCCCAGACCGTTGCCGCGAAACTGGTCGACGATGCCAATGTTCTGAATTGATCCAACATCTTTTTGCTCTCGAATGCCCTGCACCGTTCCAATGCTTTGGGCGCGAGCAGTCGTGGGGTCGGTGTAAGTCATCAGCCAGGTTGCTTCAGGGACGAATCCGCCGCGGGAGCTTATCTCGTTCATGAGCCGCTCGCAACCGTCGGCGTCTCCGAGGCAAGGGAACACGTTGCAATCAATTTCGTTTTGAAAGCTAAGAAATTTTGCGTGAGCGTGGGCCTCAATTAGTGACTCGCTCCACGCATGCAATGCGAATCCCATTGGAAGTTCAGGAACATCGAACGAACCGAACTCTTGCAGATCGATCTGCATTCGATATCGCTTGAAGTAACTAACTTGCACGTGAGCGTCCAATAGGGGATTGGTGAATAGCAGGACCCAACCAAATCGATGCCAATCCTACCGCAGTCCAATTTAGCAACCTCAACTCGTAAGGAAAATGGCGCAAATACCGACGGCGGGCATTCGGCTACTCTTTTGGAGGCAAGATTGATACGACCTGACTCAATGGGATCAATACCTCATCGCCACCAAAGGATAGCTGAATCTTACTTCTGTCCATCGATTGAAGCTGGAAGTTTGCTCCTTCGCCATAGACCAGAACTTCACCGCCGTTGAGACGAATCGCGCCTTCGGCTGATCGAATGGAAGTCGGTGGTTTGAACCAGATTGTTGGGACTTCATATTCGGGAATCGAGGTTAAGTCGAATGAATAGTTTGTCTTTCTTGGGGCTACATTGTCTGGCTTGTCACCCGGACGAGCATCGACTTTGAATTCGTTATCTTCATGAAGCGATTCTGTTTTCACCGTTGGGTTGCTCCAACGAAAACCTTTGGCGTCGAAATCGACTTGCGGCGTTACGACACGGCATCCGGGATATACGATCACGTTCTTTCCATCGTCGAAGTCTCCCTTTAGAGGCAATCGTGGTGGGCGACCAGCAGGCCAAATGGCGACAACATCCTCACGAACCAAATCCCTTTTTAAAGTGGCACTACGGAGCGGCTTTCTTGGATCCCATTTGAGGATGCTGTTATCACTGAGCATCGCCATCCACGCCGTGTCGGAATTTAACTTCTGCGGCAGTTTCTTTCGCATGGTCTTTAACGCAATCGTGTTTGCGCTGCTTAGGTCTGAAGACAGAAGCTGAAAGTTTCGAGAACCAAATTCGATACGGTCCTGACTGTAGATTATCGCCCAGTTGAGAGGGATCATGTCTCCGTTTCGGCCTAGGTAGTGACGTTCTTTATTTATGCTGTCGATCGGCAAGGGCTTGGAGAACATCACGTTGTCGACCGCATAGTCTTTGTCGACGAGTTGTTTGCCGCGATCTTCGGGCTCCGCGTTCTGTCTGCGCAGTTCCAGAATCCAAGGATTTGAAAGGATGCGAATTTTTGCGATCGGAACCGACGAGCTGATGCCACAAAAAGTACACGGTTCGTCGTTCGATTCGCAGACTCCGATCAAGCGATCCATCGAATCCCAGGCTTCGACCAACAAGTCACGGCTATGGTTGACTCGCGATAGGAAGATCCCAAAATCTTTCACGCCTCGAGGCATGTTTTTGTTTCCCGGTTGGCAGAAGGTGATTTCCATCACGCCTTGAAATCGATTGCCCGTTCGACCTCCGGTTAGAGACTTATAGACGCAGGCTGAATTGCCGCCGACCGGTTTGTCACCGGCCTTGATTTCATAGGGGCCGGTTCTGCCGCCACTGATGCCCACGCAGCCTTTCGGATACTCGGTTCCCAGTAACAGGCCGAAATCAACAAAGTCATCTGAAATGTTTTTGTCCAAAGAACTCAAGGCAACGCCATCTGGCTTGCGTTCAAAGTCAACCAGCTTGACTTCACGCTCTTTCATGAAGTCAACGTGACTATGGAAAAGCTTTGTGTTGATGACCTCGCGTTGTTCTGTACGCGTGTTGAAATCGAGATCCGCTTTCAGGATTCGTGAAAGTCGCTTGCGAGCAACGGTGATTGTTTTGCCCCGATACGTGACTTCGAAGTCATCCGGGCCGGCGTCTCCTGAGAGTTTCGTGCCGTCTAGTAAAACCAATTCGTCCAATTCGATTCGGTTTTTCTGATTAGGGCTGACTCGCATAGAAGACAGGACGCGTTTGAGTCGGTAGATGCCATCCGGCGTTTTCAATGAGTTGTTGCTTTGGATCACCGAACGAAATCGTTTTCCAGTTGAACGCAGCTGATTCTCTGCCTCTTCGCGAACGTAAAACTCATCGGAATCCAGTTCACCAATCAGTTTCAGGATGTTGGCCAGTTGGTCGCCAGCGGGTTCAGTCGTCAACTTTATCGACCGAATTTGTGACATGTCGATCACACGTTTCGATGTCTGACCGAAGCCCGACACCGACGTCCATGAGAGCTGTTCTTTAACAAAGTTAACGGCGATCGTCGTGCCGTCCCGATACTCAATTTGGAACGGCGCTTCGTCGGCGTGGCAACATGAAGGCGCAATGAGAACGAAGAGGATCGCGATCAATCCCGGGATTGATTCAGGTTTCATGATTGTCTCATTCCAGTTTTCGAAATCAAAGCAGTGCGATGAAGAATTACTCATCCCAGTCGCGAACATCAATATACCTGAACGTTCCATTACATTCGCTGGCCAATCGAGTCATAAAGTTCGTTGGCTTCTGTTGCGGTCCCAATCCGAATTGAATGCAGTGAAACTCCGCTTTCCCGGCTCTCTTGCGAACCTCTTTCAACTGCGTGGCGGTCAAGCCGGGATAACCACCATCGGTTAGTAACACGATTGCGTCTGGTCGAAACATTAACCCCGCATTGATTCCATAGTTGTGTTCGGTCGCTCCAAATGCTGCAAGTCGCTGTAAGAAAGGTTTGACGAGTGCTTTGTTTTCTGCGTTGGCCGTGAGCAACCGTCGCTCAGAAATGGTGACGGTTCGGCTGTGATAAGCGACGATTTGAAATTCGTGATTGGGTTGTAGTTGTTGGATTGCCGCGGTGAGTTCTTTTGTGGCTTGGGACAGCACGCCCAACCCCTGGCTGCCCATACTTTGGGAGCGATCGATGATGAACACGAATCGCCTACCGGTCATCTTCGTGCCATCGAAGATGTTGATCGACATTGGGTCGCCTTTGGGTTGCCGCGATTTGAGGCGACGTTGCTCTTTGGCGATTTCGTCCAGCTCTGCCTGAGACAACTCAAACTGATGATTCGCCGCATCGGTGAGCGTCTCGTTCGCCATCTCGGTTGCGTTGGGGGTGGGTTCAACCGGCGGCGGTCCGGGCAAGCTTTCGATGACAGGCACATCGAGGGCCGGAGCGGCTTGGGCGGCGGGGGCCGATGCTGCGACAGCGGTCTCTTCCATCGTCTCTTCGAATTCCTCCTCGGTGAGAAACTCTTCATTCTGATTTTCGTCGTTCGAAGTCAGCACGATGCTGCCACGTCGCGTTGGCTCATCGGGAGCGGGCGTGCGGAACAAAGAGAACAGAAGCACGGCGATCGCCAACAATCCGCCATGCAGCAAAACAGAAATCAGCAGCGAAGCTGAACGCCGCTGGTTGAATCGTTCGAAGTTTTGTGGCGCATCTGACATGGGCATCCTGAGTTCAATCGTTCCGTTTCCATTATTGCATGCCGATGGAGATTGGCCAATTGAACCTGAATTTCTGTAACGGCGTCTCTTCGAGGCACCGAATGAGCCTCGGAGAGACTGGCCCACGAAAAAAGGCCGAACCCGATTGGATTCGACCTTTGTTCTGTTTTCAGTTGAACTCAGTATGGTTTACTGGTCCGGGCTCGCATCGTCGTCACCGTCGATGAATGCCAATCCGCCAAGTCCAAGAAGCAGACCTGGCCTTGCGAGAAGGCCACCGCCAGCTCCAGAACCGAGACCGCCACCAAGACGGCTACCGAGTCCGCCACCGAAGCGACCGCCACTCAGGCGACCGCCGAATGATCCGCCTGCAGAACATGTGTTACACGTGTTACATGTGTTACATGTGTTACATGCACTGCATGAGCTTGGCATGAATGAAGCGACAGGAGCACTTCCGTAGCTGTCGTAGACAGACTGTGAAGCTGCTGGCTGAAGGATGACTTTGCTAGGTGCTGCTGCAGCTGTCTTCGAGAAAGAAGCAGCTTTGATCAGCTGTGAACCGACAAGGCCGTTTGCAGATCCAACGACTTGGTACTCACCTGGATTAACGTTTGCGAATGAGAAAACACCCGCATCGTCAGCTGTAACAACGTCGATTACTTTGCCTTGAGAGACAAGTGAAACTTTTGCGTTTGCGACTTCAGTGCTTTCGCCTTCTGAAGCTGGAGCGATAACGGTTCCGCTAAGATCTCCTTCAGCTGAAAGCATTGCTGGCAAAGTCTGAACTGCAGCAGTCGCTGTAGTTTCAGGCTGAGTCTCAACGATTTCTTGAGCCAAAGCAGGACAAGCCAGCAGGCATGTCGCAGCGACAACTGTAAATGTCTTACGTACTGAGTTAAGAAGCATGATTTGGTCCTTCACGGGTGGGGTGCAGTTGGTTCGAGTCGCCCAATCAAGTTTGGGCATTGCCAAGCTGCTATCTGGGTTCGCGAAATAGTAAAAGTGTTAGTAGTGCTTGTTGTCCGTTTCAACAATCAATACTGACGGTTGTGACGGAAAGCTTGGCTGTTGGATTTGTTCCGACTTCTAGCCAGCCTCTCGAAAGGATGTGAATCGAAACAAATTGAGTTTGCGATATCTCACCGATCGAAAGAATGTTGCTCACCAATTAACTCGAAACGGATTCAGGTTGGAGTTCAGCGGGAATTGGAGCTGATCGATCGCGATCATGAAGATTTTTCCGGTTGCTCCGCGCGATGCCCGCATTTGACCGCCCGGAGGACCGAATTCCATGCTTCCTTCTTTGCGCGATTCGCTGGGCGAAGATCCGAATAGCAGGTCGCGGGATGGAACCGGAACCGCTGACTGAAACGGCTCACCGATGCATCGATTGCTGTCAATCGTTAAAAAACTCGACTTGCAATCCCAAATGGCACTTTTTTGTCAACAATTCTGCCCACGGGCAAAATCCTGCAACCTTTGGGGACTTCGCGCAGTGTTAGTAAGCAAGAGACGGTGTTTGACGTTAGAATGAATTATACGACTTGCGCCAGCGCGC
>CALLUY010000062.1 GCA_938010615.1 uncultured Pirellulaceae bacterium
AGTACAAGCCCGAAGCGCAAGCGAGTGATCGGCCCGAAAATCAAGCAACCCTGAAACGCTGCGATCGGTTGCGCGTTGTCCACGCGCGGATCGACCACTCGCTTGCGCTTCGGGCTTGTATTTAATCGGCGAAACGGAACCTAATTCAGTACCGGCTCTTTCTTGTTGGCTTGGTGTCCAGTCGATCTGCATCAAGTGCCGTTTTGAACGAACGGTTTCAAGCGATCTGACAATACAAGCCCGAAGCGCAAGCGAGTGATCGGCCCGAAAATCAAACAACCCTGAAACGCTGCGATCGGTAACGTGGTATCCACGCGCCGATCGACCACTCGCTTGCGCTTCGGGCTTGTATTGGCGATTACAGGTGTCGAAAAGTGCCTAGTTCAGCAGAATCGATCCGCCGTCACCGCCACCATTTTCCCATTGGCGGCGAACCTCGCGTAAACCGTAGCAGCAAAGATCGAATTGGTCGCTCAATCGGTGCAGGACTCCATTGGGAACCGCTTCGTCAGTGGACGTCTCGATCGTGCTGGCAATGTGATAGGATTGCTTTCCGAAACGGCAGTAGTTCAAAAACTGTTGCGATGTTTCTTCTTCAACGTCGGGTTGGCTCAGTGCTTCTGGATAGACGCCTGCCCAGAAAAGTGTGAAGTCACCGATGTGCTGGTGCAGATCGCGGCGAGCGTCGCCAAGTCGAGCGGAAGCTTCGGCGACCATTTCGGGCACGCTCATCAGAGGCTTGCCAGAAATTCCCCGTATGCGGTGCACCACGTCACTGCGGACGAAGCGTACCAGCATGGCGCTAAGGTAGTCGATCAGAAATGGATCAACGATCCCGAGCTCTGATTGAAAAGTGTTTTCGGCCAATCCGGCAAAGTACCGGTGTACCGTTGACCGCGGAATATCCTCGTTCATGGCGTGCTCCGGAAAACAAAGAAGCTATTCCAACTTTAGGTGGATATTCCCGCATCGGTCAAGCGAAATTTTGCTGGCAAATGCGTGAAAAGAGGGACAAACGCCGGAAATTTCGGCTTGTTCGGGAAATGAACAACGTGGACACCCAACAATATTCAACTCGCTTGCGAGGAAATTGCATGGACTGCCGTAAGGCTCGGTTATTCGGGGAGTCACGGCGTTTCATATTGCCAATCACAACCCGACGCGTAAGTTTTGAAGTTGCACAATACAAGCCCGAAGCGCAAGCGAGCGAGCGAATTTTTCTGAGGATTTCCGGATCCCTCGCTTGCGCGTCGGGCTTGTATTGGAACGCTTCGCTCTTTTTTATTTTCACGTGTTTTATCAAGACGTTTCATATTGCCAATCACAACCCGAAGCGTAATCGAGGTACCGGGGCGCACCTCGCTTACGCGTCGGGTTAGGATTTGCACGGACAAACCAAAGCATGCAATTTCCTCATGCGTTTCGGTTTTGCAATTGTGAGAACTGAAAGTCGTCCTAGCAGCAGCTGCCGTCGGAACTATCCGGGCTACAACAGCTTGATCCAATCTGAATCGTTTCAACGTAACCCGCGCCTTTGGTTTCCTTGGGGTCGCGGATTCGGATCGAATTGCAATCGAACAGCTTCGTATCGGTAGTCACCTCCGTACGCGGATCGACGAACTCAAACATCTCTCGATAGGGAGCTCGCTTGAGCAAGTTGTAAGTCTTCTCGCAAACGGCGTAACGAAATCCTCGTTCCATCGCGTGTCCATCATCGTTGATCACGGATTTGAAAGGGCCCTTGTAGATCACGGCCTGATTCTTCTCGACGCAGGGACCTTCTTTGCCTTTGTAAGCACACACCGTCATTGAACGAAACTCAATTCCCTGAACCGTTTGCCACGGATCTTTATCCAGCTTCAAAATCTCGACGCCGTGGAAGCCAGCATCTTCGAAGGCCTGCAAGAAAGCGTCTTCTCGAAAAGCGCCCGAGATACAGCCGCTCCATAGCTCCTCATCCTTCTGCATTCCTTCAGGAACGTCCTCGTCACAAACGATGTCGCTGATCACAGCTCGGCCGCCGTTATTGAGCACGCGATAGATTTCAGAGAACATTTGCTTTCGAGCATCGTTGCCAACCAGGTTCAATACGCAGTTGGAAACAACAACATCGATGCTGTCCGACTTGATCAACGATTCTGATTCGCGAAGCTGTTGTGTCTTTTCCTCCAGCGCCAAAAATCCATTCGCATCGTCGACCGGTTGCTCCTTGAGCCACGTTTCCAATTGTTCCAAATCCAAAGCCAGATCTTGAATTCGACCTTTACGGAACGTGACGTTGGAATAGCCAGTTCGCTCAGCCACGATCGGTTCGTTGCGATTGGCAACTTCCAACATCGCATCTGTCATGTCGACGCCGATCACTTTGCCTTTGCTACCAACGACTTGCGATGCGATGAAGCAGATCTTTCCAGTTCCTGAACCGAGGTCCAGCACCGTTTCGCCTTCGTTGACATACTTCGACGGATCACCACAGCCATAGTCACGCTCGATGACTTCGGTGGGAATGATTTCCAGATACTTTTGGTCATAGTCAACAGGACAACAAAGTGCAGCTTCCTGTTGCTGGGCTCCAGCGGCGTAGCGTTCACGGACAGAAGATTCTTGCATGGCTTTTCGACTTTCGGCGATTTTCGGTCGGTGTTTCAGGGGACCTGATTTTGGTTGCGAGGCGTGACAATGTACAGACGTGTTAGGTGCCGCACATTTGACGATTATGCTGTCGCAAGACAGCTGTTCGCGTTTCGGATACGATATTTGCCCCGGATCTTACATGAAATTTTAGGCAACCGAATGAAAATCATCTCAATCCAATTCATGATTTCGCTGATTCTTGCATCCTTCATTGCAGGACAGAATCCTTCGCTTGCTGTCGCGCAATCCGACACATCAAAGCAATGGACTACTTGGCGGGGCCCGAACAACAACGGAATTGTCGATGGACAGAAGGTCGTCACAAAATGGAGTGAATCTGAAAACGTCCTCTGGTTCTCAGAAATCCCTGGCCGAGGACATTCGACTCCGATCATCGTCGGCGACCGTATCTTCCTGACCACTTCGGACGTCGGAGCGGAAACTCAGTCCGTGCTTTGCTACGACCGAAATGATGGGCGAGTTCTGTGGAACACCAAAATCAATGAAGGAAACCTGAATCCGAACATCCACCAGAAGAACACGCATGCATCGCCGACTTTGGCGTGTGATGGCGAGCGATTGTTTGCGCTTTTCAACAACAACGACCAAAACCAGATGACGGGTTTGGATCTGGACGGAAAAGTACTCTGGCAACGACACATCGCGAAATTCCGAACAACGTATCCGTTCGGATCGGGCTCGAGTCCAATTATGTACGACGGTTTAATTTACGCACCGAACGAAACTCAAGCCGAGTGTGCGATCATTTGTCTTGATCCAAAAAGTGGAAAAGAAGTCAAACGAATCGACCGAGGCGGTACGTTTTCAAGCTACTCAACGCCCGTCGTCGCCGAAGTTGGGGGCAAGAACCAACTGCTGATCAGTGGTGGATCGAAAGTCAGCGGCTACGACCCTGAATCAGGTGATGAACTTTGGAGCGTTCCCTCTAAATGGCAAGTCAGTTGTGGAACGATGGTTTGGGATGGCGATATGGTGTACGCCAGCGGAGGTTTTCCTGTCCCACAAACGTTAGCCATCAACGCAAAAACGGGAGAGCTTGCTTGGGACAAGCCCGTGAAATTCTACGAGCAATCGATGCTGATTCACGACGGACGACTGTATGGATTGAGCGACCGTGGCGTTGTCTATTGTTGGGACGCAAAGACAGGAGAAGAACACTTCAAGCAACGGTTCGAGTATCCCGTGAGTGCATCCCCGGTTCTTGTCGATGGCAACATTTACTTCACCTCGGAAAAAGGAAACACGTTGGTAATCAAGGCTGGCACGGACAAGTTTGAGCCTGTCGCCAAAAATAAACTTGGTAGCTCCTCCTTCGCATCGTTTGCGATCGTCGACAACAAAATCTACGCTCGCGTTGGCTTCGGAAGTGGTAACGAATTGCAAGAGTACCTGTATTGCCTAGGCACGGAGTAGGAAGTTACGCAAGTTGATACTGCCAATCACAACCCGACGCGTAAGTTTTGAAGTTGCACATATTTTTATTCCGAAGGAATTTCAGCCATTAGCCGGAGGTCGAGCGTAGCGACCACCTCCGGAACCCTAAGGATGCACGATTCGATCCTGAAGGGATCGCAGCAACCGCGCGCTGTGATCCCTTCGGGATCATGTTTGCATTGGACCGAATCCGGTGATGGCGCTGCGCTTATCACCGGCTAATAGCTTGAATCCCATCGGGATGAGACGATATAGTGCAACTTTGCAACGAAAGCTGTTCGTGATTCGAAAAATCCAAAACGATGTAGACGATCTCCAATCGATCCGGAAACTCTTTTCTGAGTATCAGGATTTCATCGAAATTTCATTGTGCTTTCAATCATTCGAAGAAGAACTCGACTCACTGCCAGGGAAGTACTCCTCCGAGCACGGCGGATGCCTCTACCTTGCCGAGCACGACAGTCAGCCAGCTGGTTGCGTCGCGTTCTACAAGATTGACAACACAACTTGCGAGCTCAAACGACTATTCGTTCGGCCCGAATTTCATAAATTGGGGCTCGGCCGCAAACTCATGGAAACCGCGATCCACGATGCCACAGATATCGGCTACCAAACGATGATTCTGGATACGCTGCGGCGGCTCGAAAGTGCAGGGCAGCTTTACCAACGCCTCGGCTTTTTCGAAATAGAACCTTACAACGTGAATCCACACGCTGATGTGGCCTACTATTCAAAGCCTCTCGCTTAAATCGGCGTTGGTGACGGCACCCAAACCTCCTAAACTGCGGGAAAGGTCGTATCCCCAGCCGAGACAATTCGTGTCCGTCGCTAACTCAAAATCAGAACTCGGTCGCAAGAAACGCCTGTCGCGTGCCGAGCGAAAACGAAAACGTCGCGAAGTCACACAAACTCAATGGGCTCGTGAACAGGACGTCGTTGATTCCGCCGTTTCCCTAGACGATCGCATCGCCGCCTTCGAACGGCACGGCGATTTTTCCATGGCGTGGTCGACCGTCGTTCAACCATTGCTGTCGCACTTCGGCGACCGGGAAGGCTTCATCGCGTTTCGTACGCGCTGGAATCAAACGATTGCTCTTGGAGATCCTGTTTGCCATTCGGATCGGATCGAATCGTTGTTGGAAGACTTTATCACTCAGCATCGTCGACCGTCCTTCGTTCAAGTCTCTCGCGCGACAGCCGAAATCTTGGCAAAACACAACTATCGAATCAATGAAATCGGAATGGACACCACGATCGATCTGCCCAAATACGATTTCAAAGGCAAGCAAAAAGAGTGGTTGCGATATGCAGATAACTGGACCAAACGACGTGGCTATGCGGTACGCGAATCAACGTTCGCAGAAGTAAGCGACGCCGATGTGGAAGCCGTTTCTGAAGCATGGCGAAAGACGCGAACCGTAAAACGTAAGGAAGTACGATTTCTGAATCGTCCCATCGTGCTCAAAGCCGAACCGAACGTGCGAAAGTTTTTCCTGTTCGATCCCGATGGAAAAATTATCGCTTTCGTTTTTCTTGACCCGCTGTTTACCGACGGCAAAATTAGCGGCTACGTAACTTCGATCAAACGCCGCATGCCGGATGCTCCAATTTACAGCGAGCAAGCGATCATGAAGTCGATCATTGAGAAACTCCAAAGCGAAAACATCAGACAATTGAAATTGGGGCTTTCGCCTTGTGCGTGGGTTGAGCCAAGCGGCTTTTCCGAAAGCAGATGGCTACGCTGGACATTCCAACGAAGCTTCCAGTCGCCGCTGGTCAATCGTCGCGCGTACAACATGTTGGGGCACGCGAACTACAAACGCCGCTTCCGTGGCACCGAAGAAAAAGTTTACCTCGCATCCCCATCCGGATTCCATCCTCGGCGTATCCCCGCGCTCATTGCGCTGTGTGGAATCGCGTAGGCCTGAAGGCCTGTTTTGGAAAATCCAAAAAAACACCCGATGACGTCGCGATGTTTCGCGCATTCATCGGGTGCAATCGTTTGGTTGGCTTTCGCCGATGTTTATCCAAAAATTCTTGGAGCGCTAACCTGATCGTGAATCTGGTTGCAGACGTTTGGATCGATCTTCAATGATTGTGCAAGTTCGCCCAAGTACTTCGCTTCGTTCTGAGTATCGAGCTCGATCGAAGTCAGCGACAAGAAGTAAACCTGTTGCTCAAGTCCGTTGGGAACGCTGCGGGCAAAACCGGCAACATCCAATGGAGCAGCAAATTCCTGACGAAGGAATTCAACTTCTGCTTCTGAAACATCATCGCCAAGTTTGCTAACAATGTTGTCTTGCTCTGTCTGGTCGATGCGACCATCAGATTTTGCGGCATTAACCATCGCTCGAATCAGCACGGTCGCCTGATCGTTGACGGCCGCCTTTTGCTCCTGCGGAATTTCTGGTGCTTTGCCGCCACCGCCGAGCACTGAGCCGAGAAGATCGCTGATGCCACCGCCACCAGATTGGGCTGGAGCTCCGCCGCCGCCACCGAGCAAGCCGCCAAGAAGTCCGCCGATACCGCCGCCTGACGAGGCTTGCTGCTGCCCGCCGCCGCCACCGAGCACGCTACCGAGAACACTACCGAGGCCGCCACCGCCTCCAGTTGCTCCTCCGCCACCGCCCAGCAGGCCGCCAAGAAGCTTTCCGCCAAGACCCGAAGAAAGTGACTTGTTACCTAAAAGTCCGCTGAGAAGTCTGATTGCATCCATTGATTACTCTTTCAAAAATTCATGATACCAACCCCCAAAATGGAGCTGATGACGCCTTGAGTCTAGCGCATTGACTGGATTCATTCCATAAGCCTGCACTTTTATTTGGTTTCCCTCGGGGAAAACGCAATTCTTCGCGAATCAGACACTTGAACGAGACTTTTTGCGAACCGCTGTCGCCAAAATTGCCGCGACAACTAACAATGGGATTTCCCTACTTTGTTTTGCCTCAGATACGACGCACTAATGAATTTTGATTCAATTCTCAATCACGCACGCGAGATTGATCCTGATCTCGGAATCGCCATCGAAGCCGCTGCTGCTGCCGGTCAAATTATCTGTGATGGCTCCGGAAAGATGCACGATGTCGAACTCAAAGGCGTTGGCGACCTCGTTTCCAAAGTCGATCAGGACGCAGACATAGCAATCGCAAAAGTGCTGAAGCAACACTCCGACCTTGCAATTCTCTCAGAAGAGTCATCTCCTTCGCTCGACGATGGTGTAACTGATTTTTGGATCGTCGATCCGCTAGATGCAACCAGCGCCTTTCTGACACAAGCAGGTCCTCAGTATCCTTCTGTACTGATAAACCGACAGCAAGGTGAAACGACGACCAGCAGCGTCGTGTACTTTCCGTTGACCGACGAGTGGTTCTACGCCGCCAAAGGTCGCGGAGCGTGGAAAGATGGCAAGCGACTGATCGTGAGCGACGAGCCGATGACGTTGCTCGAATCTTGGGTGGAGATGAACCAGTACGCAGATAATTCTTTGGAGACCGAGTTGTTCTCCAGCATGCGTCAGCGTTTGCGTTCGAAGTACGGCGCTCGTCTGGTAACCACCAATCCACCGCACTCAGGTGTGGCCGTTCGAATCGCCGAGTCGATTTCTTCGTTGTCGGTTGCCATTCACGACAACGCCGAAACGCACGTGAAACAGGCTGCTTGGGACATTGCAGCGCCGAGATTGGTGCTGCAGGAAGCAGGTGGCGTAGTCGTGAACTTCAGCGGAAAAGAATTGAACCTGTTTAAGGCCGAGCCTTTTATTGTTGCAAGGACGAATTCGCTGGCGCAAGAAGTCATCGAGCTGTTCGAGACGCAACCAACTTAGGGTTCTGTCCCAGCTTCGTTGCGGACGCTGCCAGCGTCTGCTGCACAGTATCGTTGCGGACGCTGCCAGCGTCTGCTGCACAAAACAAAAGGATGCTGGCAGCATCCTCAACGTGCGTCTGCTGCACAAAAGGATGCTGGCAGCATCCTCAACGTTATACCTTCTTAACCACAACCGCACTGGCTTGGCCTTGCGGCGTGCAATTCAGATTCAGAAACGTCTCGCCGGGAGAACCGACACTCGAAACGCCGTTGATCGGACACGCTTCATCTGGCGAATCGTAATTCAAGATCGGGAACAGCTGGTCGTGCTGCATCGCCAGCACGCTCGAGATAAGCTCGACCATTCCGCTGCCGGCCCCAAGATTTCCCATGTAACTCTTGGCGGCGGTAACCGGAACATCGCTAAGTAACTTATTGATCGCGGTCGCTTCCTGCGCGTCGACAGTGACGGAACTTAAACCATGAGCGTGAACATGGCCGACATCTCCGGCCTGAATGTCGGATGTTTCCAGGGCTCCAAGGATCACGTTCTCAAACGCTTTTCCGTAATTGGCAACGCCATCGGGATTGGAGACCAGAGACGAACCGTAACCAATCACTTCACCGTAGATTGTCGCTCCGCGCTGCTGAGCCGATTCGAGATTCTCCAACATGATCGCTCCAGAACCTTCGCCCAAAACCATGCCGCAACGGTGGGCGTCAAACGGACGACAAGCTTTTGTCGCGTCCCCATCGATTCCAGACGCGTTTCGGTCAGCGAGTGCTTCTTGCAAAACAACGTGAACCGTCCGCAACGGGTGGATTCGAGAACCTGTGGAACCAACAATCATCGCATCGGCAGAACCGCGTCGAATGATCGTCGTCGCTTCCGAGACAGCCAGATTCGCTGACGCCTCGCGAACGGTCAACGAGTTCGATGGTCCTTGCAAATCCTTCAAAATTGAAACGTGACTGGCAGGCATATTGGGAAGATATTTCAACAACCATGTTGGCTCGACCTTGGTCAAACCATCTTCGGCCCAATTTTCAAAATCAAAGTCGCGCGAATCGTTCAAGCAATTGTTCACGCCGGAAGCAAACTCGCCCGGCTCAGTGATGATATAGTCGCTGCCGAACATCGTTCCAATTCGCGATGGATCGTAGTGATCTTCTAACGTAGCATCCACCATCGCGAAATGCGCTGCCGCAACGCCAAGCTGAATTTCTCGGCACATCAATCGAAGCGATCTCTTGATGTTACGTTTCAGCTGTTTGTCGACTTCTCCGAAGTCCGCGATGTTGCCGGTGAAGTCTCGACACTCGCCACCGATGTCCGACGTCAGATGCTCAGATGGAACGCGCGACAACAGATCCACGCCGCTGATCCCGGATGACAGTGCATTCCAAAGAGCTTCGGGGGAGTTTCCCAGCGGGCTAATCAGGCCCATTCCAGTAATGACAACGCGGCGGCTAGAGGACGACATGAGGGATAAAGTTAAGTGGGCGAAATCAGAGAACGGATATTTTACGCAGGGAACCGCCCGCGTCGAGCGTAGTCATCCGGATTCAATGTAATTGAACGTCGGAGAACCCTAGTTGATTATCGGCGGCCAATCGGCACAAGATCACCAGAACTTTGGGCCGAACGAGGGACGGTCGAGCCCGATTGTGGTCCGCGAAACTCGATAAATAGCAATGCATTGGTTCGCTTGCTGGCTGACTGGAATCGAGTCAGCATTTTGAAAGCTCCTTGCGGCAAGGCCTGCTTGGACTCGGGGCTTGCAACAATGCCGCAGCTCAGCAGTAAGACTTGATCGGCAGGCCAGCGAATTCGCTCGTTCAAACGCCAGCTAACCAGCTGCGGAACGTTCAGATCCAACTGAGTCAGAGCACCACCGGGTGCAGGCACATCGACTTTCACAGGAGTCAGTTTTTCGACCTGATCGACATCGCAATCAATGATCGCTTCGATTGTTCGATTGTCCAACGAAGTCAAGCAGCTCAATGCCAAGCGATAGCCTTCATTGATGGTTTCGGTTTTTGGTTGGTAGTTTGGGATTTGGTCTGGCGTCCATTGCAGAGCCTGAATGTACGAGACCGGTGCGCTCTTTTCTAAAACAAATGTTTGCCCGTCCGGACTGGCGACTCGACCGCCGGAATGCTGTTTGTAATCGGCTCTACGTGTCAATTGGCTTTGTAGGATCGCTGCGTTTTCTTTCGACACCAACCAAGCTTCGATACCGGGCGAGCGAACTTCGACGGGCTGCAGCATTGGGTAGGCTGTCGCACGCCAGTTCGGTTTATCGACGGTGACGAGATTGACTTCGAAGACCTGAGCTTGAGCTCGGGTGCGGTTGAAACGATCCAGAATCGATTTGACGACTCGTTGAATCTCTGGTGTGTGGTAGACGATGACTCTTTTGCGATCGGCACTCAATACTCCCATCGGTTCGCTGAACCAGAGACGCGTTCCGGTCTCTTTGACGATCCAGTCGATGACGGCTTGTTCAGGCCGCTGAATGGTCGGAAGCTCAGATGTGTACGGCGTGATGTCGTACTCCCGCCAGACTTGGCCAGCTGCGTTGGGAAGTTTCTCGAACGTGCGCGTGACTCGTGTGACGCCTGGGCGGTTCTCGGGCGATGCCGAAACGGATCGGGGCAAAGGATTGTTAGCAAATCGATCGTTTGCATTTCGGTTCAGAGGAAACGCATTCGAATTTAAGTTTGGCCCCCACTTCTGCGGAGAAGTTGGTTGTGTTTGCACCGCGTTTTGATCGACCGCTTGCATCGCGTTTTGATCGACTGGATTGAACGAAGGTCGCCACGCGGCCGGATTGGTTCGTCCTTGATCGGTAACTTGCGTTTGAGCCACCAAAGCCGAGGGCAGGGCGATCAAAAAAGCGATCATCCAAATGTTGAATTTGAATGTTCTTGAACGTATGGATAACTGGTGCATGGGTCGCTCGATATGGTTCGGGGGAACGAAAAAGAGCGTATAAAAGGGGACATTGGGCAACAAGCCGAATCAGGTGTGTTGCCCTCGCTAGCAAGATTGGGGCTCCAAGCTAAATACAAACCCGATGTGCAAGTTTTGATGTTGCGCGTTTTCCAAGATTGGTTGTCGCTTCCATGGCAAATGATTTGTGAAATTCGCAATTTCAAACTTAACGAGATAGTCGCCTTTCGCTCCGCGAAAGTGTGTCCAACGCTACTTTCGCGGAGCGAAAGGCGACAATGGCGCAACATCAAAAACCGCAAGCGAGTGAATATTTCTTGCAATCTCCCTGTGCTCAGTTTTCACTCGCTTTGATTGCGCTGTTACGCTTGAGGCTTGTATTTTCTGTCAGAAGGCCGTTTTGGAGTGATTCTGCTAACTTTGAGGGGACATTTTTCTTTCCGTCGAGCCGAGTCGTGCCTAAGCTGAATATAAAAGGTACATATTAGATGTCAGCTGCCGACGATAATTGATAGCTTTAACACGGACACTCCGATTCAGGAAAGCGGATGAATCAACCAGCAAAGTTAGACACGATCGCGCCATCGTTGCGAGGTGCCATTGCACCAGCGACGAAAAATGCTGCGGCTGCGAACGTCTCAACTTCTGCAATTGATGGCTTAGACGAAATTTCAATTTCGACAGGACGAAGTTCGCTCGGCTCCTCGCAACAGCCGATTGACATCTCAGTCGACAAAACCGCCAAAGCAAGCCTCGCATTTTTTTCAATTCAACACCTTCTGACCGTGCTGCCCGGATGGACCGTCAGCCTTGCCGGTCACATCGTGTTGCTGATTTTACTGGGAGTCGTCGCGACGAATCCACTGCGTGACGGAGCGGAATTGCGACTTGATGGCATCATGGTCGACGCGTCTCCCAACCCGGTCGTTGAAGACATGTTCAATGCGGTCGAGCAAACAGATGTCGATCTTCTGAACGTCGATGTCGCGGCACTCAACTCCGAAGCTTCCGCCGAAACGGCTGAAATCATCCGTGACGATGGTTTTGACGTGTCGCTGATGGAAGGCATGTCCGACGGTATCGGTCTGGAAGCGATGGCTCAATCTGGCCTGACGCCGATTGCGACGACCGACGAAGGAGGCGTGCAAGGAGAAACAGAAGGCACCAAGACTCAATTCTTTGGAACCGAAGCTTCTGGTAGCCGGTTCGTTTTCATCATCGATGCGAGTGACTCGATGAACGAAGGCTACCGTTGGCACCAGGCGTTGGACGAATTGGAAAAGTCAATCGATCAACTGACCGAAGACCAACAAGTGCTGGTGCTGCTGTACAACTTCCAAACGTTTCCTATGTTCGATCTCGCGCCGAACGATTTGAAACTGCTGACAGTATCCGACAAGTTCAAAACTGCTTTGAATGAATGGCTCGAAGATCAAGTTCCAATTGGTGGGACGCGGCCGGCACATGCGTTAAGCTACAGCCTTTCCTTAAAGCCTGATGCGATATTTCTGTTGTCCGACGGCATGTTGGCAGACAATTCCATTCAGGTTTTGGCCAGGGAGAACAGGGCTCGCAATCGACGGGGTGGCAACTCCAGCAAGATTCCCGTTCACACGATTTCACTTGGCCCAAGCGAAGACGGGGCTGAGTTGATGAAGTTCATCGCCGAACACAACAACGGTGATTTCAATTGGGTTCGCTAGTGATGCCACGAATGGCTGTTGTGGGATTTAGCAGATCTTTGACAACCTCGCCCGTTCCTGTGAAAATACAACAACAGCTATCTACCAGCGAGGATACAGCCATGGAAATTCAAATCTCAAATGAAACCGCTGCGATGCACCTTGCCTCTGCCGCCGGCTGCAGCGTCGAGGAGTACGTTAACACTTTGATCAATCAATCCGTTGAAGCGAAGATGACACCGGAAGAATTGCAAGCGAGTGTTCGCAGTATTGAGCGAGGGATTGAAGACATGAAAGCTGGACGTGGACAGCCTGCAAAAGAAGCGATGGATGAAATAGCGGCAAAGTTTGGTTTTGAACTGCCCGAAGATCAATTTCAACGACTATCTGCTGTTGCCCATGCAGCCGGCTATCAAGACGTTTTGGCTTTCATTACATCATTTGCCGATGATCCAATCGAAGACCCACGCGGGAACGTGACCGAGACTCAGTTGCGTGACAACGTTGCGGCTATGGAACGCGGCGAAGCTGAAATTGATGCGGGCGGTGGTCAGGATATGAAACAGGCACTTGTTGAAATTGCAGACAAGTACGATTTGAATATCACGCAATGACTTATGACGTCATCTTGTCATCAGAAGCGAAGCAAGCTTTAGATGATCACGTTCACTTTATGCTGTTGAAAAACTCGAAGCGGTCAACGCAACGAATTGCTTGAAAAAGGCTCTCGACGCGGTCGATACGCTTACCGTATTTCCCAACCGTTGCCCGCTTGCACCGGAAAACGAGTTTTCCCAGCACACCGTGCGAATGTTGATTGTTGATACGAGTTCGTTTTTGTATCGCGTCGATGAAACAACAAAGACCGTTCGCGTCACTCATTTTTTCCATGGCGGCATCACACGGCCAGAGTAGGCTCCACGTCTGGAATTCCCTCAGCACATGTACGGAGGATGATTTGCCCGGCTCCGTTTGATTGCATCGAGGCGATAACGGTTCTGACGACAATGCTCTGTCGCCGCTAAAGCACAAACGTTTTCGCGATCGCGAAACGCGATAAATTCGTCCTGTGAGCAAGTTTGAACATTCCGCGAAAACTGCCGCACGACGTTATCGGACGTTGGCGTGCAAACGTTAAGATGCTTCGGCGTTTCACTCCGATGTGCGAATATTCAGTCCAAAAGTGCATCGGTCTCGGTCACCGAAGCAGGATTGTGACGCTTTCATCACGACGAAAATCTCTCCTTAAGCTTTGCTAAAATCGCAGCACTAATAATCCTCTTGAGACGGTTTTGAAACTGCCTCTAGATGTTCCGTTCGCAGTTTCGCTCTTTCGTGGGTTTTGTAGCGGATCAGTTTGTAGCCACGGCTCTTGGACGCAGTCAAGCAGAACGTAAAGGCTGAAACTGCTGTGACATACCACAGGGCCGTTACCATCGGACTGGTGTAAAAAAGAGGGGCAATGGAAGTCGATGACAACAAACCGATAGATTGTGTTATCACTATTGCTATCCATAACACGACAGATTTCTGACTCCAGAAAATAGCGAACAGCAAAGGAATCTGTAGAGACGAAAACATCGCAAATATAAAGAAGCGAAGAATAATACGTCTTCTTTCTTTTGGTGCCTCAGCCTTTACGTAACTTCTGATTTTCTCATCTATTTCACCTCCTCCAACATTGGCAGCAACTACTGAATGTTCGTTACTCGAATCTGGCAAAAACATCTCTGCGGTAAGTTGATCTGAATAAAACGCTCCGAGTGACGCAATTGAAAACGCTATACAAACCAACAGTTGCAGAGCAAATATGTCACGAATTGTGACTTTTTCCGCATTATCACTCTGGTCAGAACGGAACTGCCACCTGTAATAGCACCGCATCACGAAGAGTGGGATCAAACAACTCACAGACGCGAATAAAAACTGGATGACGATGTTGACCAGAAAAGCAGCCGGACTGAATGGAAAATCGCGAGGCTCATACAATGCCAGACCAGCTAAACAGAATATTAGGATGCTTGGAATCAAACTCAAATAAAGAAAACGTGCAAAGATTCCAAAATTCGGCCCCAAGGCAGCCCAAGTTGCGACAATCGCAACGCTTGCCGTTTGCATACCTATTAGGAATGAAATAGCGTAAGCAGATTCTAAAATGTAAGGTGCGGCTAGAGAAGAAAAGAAAGCGAAAATCAAAAACCAAAGAATGATGTGTTTTTCATTTCTCAGCTTCCAAATAATCCTGCGGCACCGAATCATGATTGGTTTTTTAGATTAGATATGACTGCGGGCAAATTCATCGAAGCCTCACTTCAAAACGGGTGTAGTCTCGTCGGGGCGCAATTTGTCGGGAGATTGAGTGCTTTTTGATAGGCGATTTTTGTTGACATCAAACTGGTATTTCAAAGAAAGGGCGTTCCGCGTCACACTGGTGTTGCAAAACAAAAAACGCAACAA
>CALLUY010000063.1 GCA_938010615.1 uncultured Pirellulaceae bacterium
ACTCGCTTGCGAGGAAATTGCATGGTTTGGTTTGTCCGTTCAAATTTTAACCCGACGCGTAGGGTTTGAAGTTGCACACCTTTTTATTCCGAAGGAATTTCAGCCATTAGCCGGAGGTCGAGCGTAGCGACCACCTCCGGAACCCAAGGAATGCACGATTCGATCCTGAAGGGATCGCAGCAACCGCCCGCTGTGATCCCTTCGGGATCATGTTTGCTTTCGATAGAATCCGGTGATGGCGCTGCGCTTATCACCGGCTAATAGCTTGAATCCCTTCGGGATGGGCTCGAAGTAGTGCAACTTCAAAGCGCGTAAGCGAGGTGCGCCCTGGTACCTCGCTCACGCGTCGGGTTATGATTGGCAACATGAAACGCCGTAACTTCCCGAATAACTGAGCCTTACGGCAGTCCATGCAATTCACTCGCTTGCGCTTTTTGATGTTGCGCCATTGTCGCCTTTCGCTCCGCGAAAGTAGCGTTTGACACACTTTCGCGGAGCGAAAGGCGACTATCTCGTTAAGTTTAAAAATGCGACTTCCACAAATCATTCGCCATGGAGATGACCACCAATCTTGGGAAACGCGCAACATCAAAACGCGCAAGCGAGGTGCCAGCTACACCTCGCTTACGCGTTTCGAAGTTGCATTAGTGCTGAAAGCACGGCATGCGTTAGCCATGGACGCAAGTCCATGGAAACGTTGATGCAATAGTCGGGATTCCTGAAAGGACGGCAGGAAAATTGCGGTCGTGTAAAGCTTGGCTCCTGCCGTGCCTTCGGCACTCTGCGGCGATTCATTGACAGTAACCATGGACTTGCGTCCATGGCTAATACATGTCGTCACTTCGTGACTGAAAGTGTGCAACTTCAAAACTCACGCGTCGGGTTATGACTGGCAACATGAAACGCCGTAACTTCCAGAATGACGGAGCCTTACGGCAGTCCATGCAATTCACTCGCTTGCGCTCTTGCGCTTCGGGCTTGTATTGCGTTGCCCTCCCGCTTTATTGGTCCGCTTTCTTTTCTTGTTCCTCAGATTCTTTCGTTGACGAATGATCGTGGATGATCTTCCAAGCTCCATCGAGTTTCCGCAGCACAAGCGAAAAGTTTCCGTCCTTTTTCAAATCCGCTTCCCCTTCTTTATTAGGCGGCATCGTCAAATGCCAGAATCCCAAAACGAGCGCGGCTTCCTCGGACAGCATCGTCACCTCAAGACCGTCAAAAGTCAGTCTTCCCATCTTGTCTTTCGGATAGCTCTTCTTGTAGTTGTCCAGCGTTGCCTGCCAGCCTCGAGTTGTCTTGCCGCCGCCGCTGAATGTCAGGTCTTCTGAATTCCAGTACGTTTGCATGAACCCTTCAATGTCTCCCTCGTTCCAGCATTGGGCCTGAGTCGTCAAAATCTGTTCGATTTCGTCGCTTGGACTGATAGGGTGAAGGGCAAACAGAGACACGCAAAACAGCGTCAATACTGCTAGGCGATTGGAATTCATGGAAATCATCTGAATCTCGCTAATTGAATACGGTTAATGATCTGATACTTTAACGCATTCGCAATCGAGCATCCAAACGCCATCTTATGACCGACATCGCAAAATCCTGCTGGTTCCTTACAGGAGCCACCGCCAGCGGCAAATCAAAAACCAGCCTCGAGCTGGCAAAGTTGATCAACGCGGAAATCATTTCGCTCGATTCGATGGCGATCTATCGTGGCATGGACATTGGAACGGCCAAACCACCTGTCGCTGAACGAGGTGACGTCCCGCATCACTTGATCGATATCCGCGATCCCAACGAGACCTTTAGCACGTCGCAGTATCGGGACGCTGCTTTGGAGCTGATTGAATCGATCCGCGGAAAAGGCAAAGAAGTTCTGTTTGTGGGCGGCACGGCACTGTATCTCAAAGCACTCCTTCGAGGCATGTTTGAAGGTCCACCGGCTGATTGGGAGTTCCGTAAACAGGTGGAAAAAGAAATCGAAGACTCCGGCGGTGAGTTTCTGCACGAGCGTTTGCAGATGATTGATCCCGTTGCGGCTCACAACATTCACCCCAACGATCATCGCCGCATCATCCGAGCTTTGGAAGTTTTCAGCACGACGGGGAAACCAATCAGCCATTGGCAAATGGAGTTCGACGATCCGACTCCTGCAGAAGAGTGCCGCGTGTTTGCGATTCGACATCAGAGAGAAATCTTGCATGAACGAATTGAGCAACGTGTTGGTGCGATGTTCGAGGCTGGATTGATCGATGAAGTGAAGGGCTTGCTGGAAAAGCATGGCGAGCTGAGTCACACCGCCGCTCAGGCTGTCGGCTACCGTGAAGTCATCGAACATCTCAACGGCCAGCACACCGAAGAGGAGACTCGGGAACTGGTGCTAATTCGCACTCGCCGATTTGCGCGCCATCAAGAGACTTGGTTCCGCAATCTGGTCGAATGTCGCTGGGTGGAGTTGGAAGCTGACTTCGATCCGCAGAGCGTTGCGAGTGAAATCGTAGCGTTGGCTTCTTCTTAGTATCGGTGCGGTGATCGTTATGGCATAGATCGTTCTGGCCTTTCAAAGCGGACGGGTCTGACTTGCCCAACCGCTGAGTCCTCGAAAAGCGAGCGTTATGGGAATTACTGCCACGAGAGCAGGAATTGCATAGAGAACGGAGCTGGCGGATGCCCACAGTGGCAAAGCAATCCATGCAATGGTTAGCAACGATCCGAGTGGGACGATGACACCGATCAATGCCATTCGTTTGGCAGGCGTCGCGCGATCTATTTTCGCCAACAGGAAAAGGCCAACGACAAACCCAAATAGTGTGAAAGAAAATATGGTCACGGCAATGGATACCAGAGCCACGACTGGAAAATTGCTTGCCGGCGTTGCCCATGTGACGATCGTCCACAGCAAGCAGAATGGCAGAAAGGTCGCAAACAGATCACTTGTTTCTATTCTCGCGAACGTCCATTGATGCAGATCGTCAATCTCCGCAAATGGTGAGAAGATAGCCCATCCAATTGAGAAGGAGATCGCCATATATGGCAAGACTATGATTTCCATCTGTTTCCTCTTGCCCTTTCTGCTTCGTCCCGCGCTGCAATCAAGTACCCCAACCGATCAAAAAAACGATTGTCAACTGTTTTGCGAATTCGGATCGCCGATCGCCAGCGGTTGCAGCAGCTAGTTTGCAAATCCTAAATGCGTTTCCAGTCTTCGTCCTCAAGGTTGAACCACTCGAGTTGCACTTGACCATTATCGCGACCGGCAACGTCACTCACCAGCACGACGCTGACGTCGGTGTGCTTGCGACACCAGGCTTCGACTTCTTCGATCGGCATCACGAAAAATGCAGTGGCCAGAGCATCTGAGAGTTCAGCCGAGTGCGATATTACGGTCGTTGAAAGAAAGTGATCCGTTGGCCAACCAGTTTTCGGATGGATAATGTGACCGTAACGTTTGCCTTGATGGAAAAATCCTTGCCTAGCCGTTCCCGATGTGCCGAGTGCAGAATCGCGAAGGTAGAACTCGGCGAGTCGACGATCGGGTAGGACTGGGTGGCTCAGTCCAACTGGCCAGCCGTTTGCGGTTTCGGATGTGATGTCTTTTTGGTTGCCGGCGGCGATGACGCTGCTCTGCCCGCCGTGCAAAACGAAGTCATTGATGTTGTGTTTGCGGATCAAGGCCGCGACGCAATCGATCGCATAACCTTTGCCGATGCCGCCAAGGTTGACTTTTAAGTCCGGTACCGCAAACCGAACGGATGATGAATCGGTTTCGAGAATCAAATGCTGCATTCCGATTGATTCAAGCGTCGTTTTCAACGTTTCGTCGCTGGGAACACTTCCTTTACGTTGTTCAAATCCCCACACGGAACTGAGTTGACCGGCCGTAATATCGAAAGCGCCGTCGGTTGATTCGTTGAGCGTTTTGGCACGTTCGAGTAACTCAAAAAGATTGGGTTCAACGGTGACGGGATTTGAAAACGCATTTCGATTCAGGTTTGAGATTTCGCTTTCGTCATCGTAAATGGTCAACTGCGATTCCAGCTGGTCGATGCGTTCCATTGCACGTGCCGCCGCCAAACCCGATTCGCGATACTGCTGCATGTTGAACATCAGTTCCCACGTGCAGGCCATCGCTTTCTTTTCGAAAGCCTCTAGGTAAGCCGCCTGTTTCGTTTCAGCGACGTCGAGATTGAGATCCGGCACATCGAATTCAAAGTCTTCGATCGCTTGCCGCGCAGCCTGAACCAGTGATCGGCCTTTGAGGAAATCGCGACGGTTGGAACGTTGTTTCATTCGTCCAGTGTACTCACTCGAATCGATTTCACGGACTTAGATTCTTCCGCGAAGCACGGATCGACGAAACCGGGTTCGTCGAGTTCTCCCATTCTGGATTTGATCAGGACCAATTCGTCGGCGTCGAGTTCGGTGGCGAGTTTGGCGGCGATTGAATCGCTTGTGAAATCCCACGATTTGGGAACTACGGGGCACTCAAGGATCCACTGCACCGAATCAAATATCACCGTCGGCTGAGTTGCGTTATTAATTTGCTCAATATCGGAGCAAAACTCGCTCTCTTTGAGATAGCATCCAAGAACTTTCGCGTTGAGGCTCATCGCTCGGCAGGCGAACTCATGCGCTTCTTCATCGTTGAAAAGTCGGTTCATTTTTCGAATGGAATCGGCCAGCTCGCCACCACCGACGACGATGATATTTTGCATGTCGGGGTTCAAGTAGAGCCAGAACTTGAGTTTTGGTCCGACGTCATCTCTGGGCAGCAAACTGCCACCAAATTTTACGACTCGTCGTTTCACTGTGCGGCCTCGCTTGCAAGGACGGCTACAGCGTAAGCCGGAGCGACCTCGTTGATTTTGTTGCCGACCATTAAAGCCAACGGCTTGATGTAAGCTCGTGGAAACAATGTCGAAAAGAGCGTCCGCACGAAATCGCATCCGCTTCCCGTGACGACAATTTCAGCAGGGTCATAGCTTCGACATTCAATTGCTTCGGAGATGATGTGTTCAACCTGTTCGAGTATCTGATGGCTGAGCAATTTCGCATCCCTCGCGCCGACGTCATTATAATCTTCGCAAACCATTCTGCAGATCCGCCGCGCCGCATTGGTAAACGTCATCGATCGACCGTCCGCAGTGTTTTTGTCGTTGGGATCTTCATCACGCAGTCCACTAACCAACATCGCATCGCCGACCGTTGCAAAGAACTCGCGCGCGATCGGGATGTCATTTCCATCGAGCACCAAGCTGGAAATGACGCTGCAAATAGGAGTTCGGTCAACGCCGACGTAAACAAGTTCGCCGGCGCGAAGTCGTTGTGAGTCTGTTTTGCCTCGCGTTTTGACGACACCATTTTCAACCGGGATGATGTCGGTGGTGGTTGATCCCATGTCAACGACCAGCCCGGTTGATGCGGTCAAGAATCGACTGGCGTAGGAGGCCGTCATCGCCCAATTCGCGGCCGCGGTTTTCAACCAATGTGTTTTAGCATCGCTTGCGTTGCTGAATTTGATGTCTGTGCCTGCGAAGATCGGCGGCGAAAGTCCAAGCGAGGAGCACACGTTGTCAACGTTGTCCACAATTTCGCGGACGCCAATCTGTCGAGATTCAAAACAGTCAGCAAGTTCGGCTGTCATGGTGACGGCAACGCTTAGCGGCGTGGTCGAATCGCATGACTTGATGATTGCGGCCAGCGTGGCTTCGAGTTTTTCGCGTTCAATCCAGAATCGAAACGGAATGCTGCTGACGAAGCCATCGGTCGACGCGGCTTTGATGTTCGCGCCTCCGATATCTAAACCAAGCCAAGTCATTTGCTTACGATTTCTTCTAACGCTGATTCGAATTCGGAATGTTGGAAAGTGTAGCCGCCGGCGAGCGCCGCGCGGGGTACGACTCGTTGGGAGCTGAACAAGCTGTTTGCGAACTCACCGAGTACGATTCGCAAAGCAAACTTCGGCGCGGGTAAGATCGCAAATCGACCAACGGCCTTCGCCATCGCGGCCGTCATGTCTCGATTACGAATCGGGTTGGGGGCTGATGCGTTGACAGGCCCGTTGATCGATTCGTTTTCGATCGCCCACTGAATCATACCGACCAAATCGTGAACGTGAATCCAGGGCACCCACTGTTTGCCGCTACCAAGGTTTCCACCGAGTCCCATCTTGAACAGCGGGAGCATCTTTTCCATGGCTCCGCCGCCACGGCCCATCAAGATTCCGATTCGAAGTAGTACGACTCGAACACCGTGTTCGGCCAGTCGCAAATTTTCATTTTCCCAATCGGAACAAACTTCGCCGAGGAATCCTTTGGCAGCAGGATGACTTTCGTCGACTTCAATCTCGCCTGGATCTCCGTAGATTCCGACAGCAGACGCAGCAACCAGAACTGTCGGTCGCCGTTGCAACTGGATGATCTGGTCAACCAATGTTCTCGTCGCGTCAATGCGGCTGGAGCGAATGCGTTGCTTCTTTGCCGCAGTCCAACGACCTTCGGCGATCGATTCGCCCATCAAGTTGACCACGGAATCAATTTGAGTCGTCGGGTCAATGGAAAGCTGATCGTTCCATTGAAGAAACTGGTCACCGTGTGGACCAACTTTTTGTTTGGCCCGGTCGACGTTGCGAGTCGTCAGGATCGTACGATCGAGTTTCGGGAGCAGGTAGCTGCCAACGAAGCCAGTTCCGCCAGTGACGAGTGTTGTGTAGTTGCTCATTTGGGCCAGACCGTAGAGATCGCAGTTTGTAAACAAAGTACCGAGTGCTGAGTACTGAGTACTGAGTACTTAGTCGTCGACATAAAATAGCCGGTGAGTCACATCGAAGACGTTTCCATCAGAATCAAGCCCGTTGACGCTGACTCGATACGTTCCTTGCGGCAATGAGGCGTTGTGGCTCCATTGGAATCCGTTTCGCCGTGTCGGCAGTTTCGTTTTACGTCGGCTGAACGACTGTCCGTTCCAAAATTGCCCGTTGTTGACATTGCGAATAAAAAGTTGAACTTCGTCCAGTTCCGGTTGCACGCCGGAGATCGCCAATCCGTGAAGTTCGGAGGTGCCATTGAATCGCTGAGCATAGGTGGGACTTTGGAGGGAAACTTTTGTCTGTGATTCTCCCAGTCGAAAAACGACCGTGTCTGGTGCCTCGAAATTGGAGGACCAGTCGAGACCCCAGACCCATGCTTTCACGAGCCCAGTCGGTGCCTGGTTTCCGAACTCAAGTGGCAGGTTCCAGCAAGTTAGGATGCCGTTGCGATGTTCCAAGTTGGCCGTGACTTGCTTGAATGTGGGTGACCAATTGTTGCCGTCCCAATATTTCTGTGTCGTCATATCGCGAATCGCCAGTTTGACGATCCGAGTAGCAACGGTTGATTCTGCAATTCCTTCAAGCACGTACGGGTATTCGAGTTCCTCAAGATCGTAGTAGGGGACTCGGAAACTTGCTTCTGCGGGAGACCATTGTTTTGATCGGCGAAGAATGTTGGCGAACGTGGTACGAGTTTGCGGAGCGATCGAGCTAAAGATATTCGAAAGTTGTTCCGGGTCGTTGCTCAAGTTGAAATATTCTCGTCCGCCAGTCGCCCACTCGATGTATAGGCCGTTCTTCAAGCGAAGTGCGGCAGAAGCAAACTCTTTGTTCTGACCGAACATGGATCTTGTTTCGAAGTTCTCGATCAAAACGTTGTCTCGAACACCCCTTGGGTTTTGAGGATCTGCAATCAAGCGAGCAAACGACACGCCGTCAACAAAGTTTGGAGTCCTTCCTCCAGCCAACTGGACGATTGTCGGTCCAAGATCGATGTGAGCCAAAAGATGATCGGTCTCATCGGGAACGACTCCCGGGCCTGAAACCAAGAGAGGAACGTTCGTCGATCTGTTTGAGGGGATGCCTTTGGATACCAATCGATTGTGCCCGAGTGCGAAGCCATTGTCAGATGTCACGAAAATGTATGTGTTGTCTTCGATCCCGCGGTTCTTTAGAACCGCGACGATGTCTCCGACCATGTCGTCAACTGACTTCATCGCCAACAGTCGCTCTCGATAGTGTCTCGCAACGTATCCATGGGCGTACGGATTCAAGCGATTCATTGTCTTTACTGGCCCGGAAAGATCGCTCACGTCCTCTTCATCGTAGGCGGGTGACGCAGGCATGGTCGCATTGTTCCAAAGGTTCGCGTACTTCGCGTCGTACATTTCTTGCGAGCCCTCCTGCTGTCGATGCGGACCGTAGGGATTCAAGAACATGAAGAAAGGTTTGCCGTCGTTCGAAATGGTCCGCTGTTGAATCAGCGCTACGGAGTCATCGGCTTCGGCGTTGGTTCGATAAACTCCATCAGCCAAACGTTCTGCGTATGGTCCCGGTCCGTTTCGGTTTGTGATTCGGTACGTTTCGTAGTAGTGACCGCCGACCGAAGAGTAGAAATCGTCCCAACCTTCTGGGATGGTGAAAACGGTTTGATGATGTAGGAATTTTCCAACTTGAATGGTGTGGTAGCCGGCGTCCTGCATCCAAGTACTCAAGTCATTGCTTGCGTAGCCGCGATCGAGATAAGATCGCATCCCTCCGTCGAAACCGTAGGCATTCGGAACGTCAGGTTCGTTGACGCGTATGCCGCAGCGGTGAGCATACTGAGCTCGCAACAAGCAAGCTCGCGACGGTCCGCAAAGTGGTGTCGTCGCGTGGACGTTATTGAATTTTACGCTGCGGCCAGCCAACGCGTGCAGGTTGGGAAACCTCGTCGATAAGGTTTCCTCGGAGAACAGTTCTGCGTCGGCATCGTCAAGGTTGATCAGGATGATGTTTGGCTTTGCAGTGGCTTCGGCAAATCCCACCGGAGTGGTTTCGTTGGCAATCTGCCTTGTGGCGGTCGTCCTAATCTGCCTTGCGGCAGTCGTCCTAATCTGGGCGGACGAAATCGAATCCAAAGTTAGCAGCGTGGCGAGAGTGAGGAGAAAGGATAGCTTCCGGGATCGCATTTTGGCTCCGAGGCAGGTCGTCGTTGATGTTTATTATGCTGACTACCCGATCCCTGAGCTGCCACTGGTTTTTGAATCAAACCAACAGGTTAACGGCAGATGATACGGATTACGCCGACAATGGTTCATCTGCGTGGGAAAAGCGGAAAAAGAGCAAACGCTTTTCGTCGATTCGGTGTAAAACTCAACCTGTCTTGCCCCACCGGTCAGCTCCCAGAAAGTTACTTGCGTCATGATTCGCCGGTAGAATGTTGAGATTGTGTCGCCAGATTCGTAACCTCATTTAGCCATCCAAAATCCATGAAGTTTTCGTTCATCGCTTTTCTACTCGCAGCCTTTGCCGCTGCGTCTTCTTTTGCGCAAGACAAGCAGAGTTCGGCAAGTTCGGATTGGCCGCAGATCCTTGGCGCAAATCGCAACGGAGTGATTGCCGAATCGGGGAAGCTTGGCTGGGATGATCAACCCGCAGTCGTTTGGCAGAAAGACATCGGCGAAGGATTTGCCGGTCCGGTGATTTCTGGTGAAGAACTGATTCTGTTTCATCGGCCTGATGGCAGTCGGGGGAAGTTTTTGGTCGTCGAAAAATTCAACGCCAACAGTGGGGCGTCGGTTTGGAAGCGGGAACTCGAGACTGTTTTCAGTGGAGCAATGGATGGTGACTCTGGACCGAAGGCGACTCCAGTGATCAGCGATGGTTTTATCTATTGTCATGGGCCTGACGGCGAGCTCGCATGTTTGAAATTCGATGATGGAGAGATCGTCTGGCAACTCAATGCTCGGAAGAAATTTAAAGCTTCACAGGGATACTTCGGATGTGGTTCGACTCCGATCGTGATTGACGGGCTGGTGTTACTTAATGTGGGCGGCCGTGACGGAGCTTCCGTTGTTGCGTTTGATGCGTTGACGGGTGAAGTCAAATGGAAAGCGGTTAAGGATGAGGCCAGTTATTCGTCACCGATCGCAGTTAAGCACAACGGAAAAACGATGGCTGTTTTTCTGACTCGCACAAAATTTGTCGGGCTCGACGCGGCGTCAGGCGAAGTTCTGTTTTCCAATCCGTTCGGAAAACGTGGTCCCACTGCGGTTGCTTCGATGCCAGTTGCTTTTGGCAGCAAGATTTTTGCCAACGCTGCGTATCGTGTAGGGGCAACGGTTGTCGACCTTTCGAAAATGGGGACGCCTGGCGAATCGATCGAAGCGGATTGGTC
Source organism: uncultured Pirellulaceae bacterium (assembly GCA_938010615.1). Taxonomy (GTDB): domain Bacteria; phylum Planctomycetota; class Planctomycetia; order Pirellulales; family Pirellulaceae; genus Mariniblastus. The sequence continues at coordinate 10,179 of CALLUY010000063.1, forward strand.
CAGCGCCACGGCTTTCGCAAGTCACTACGGAACGCCCGTTCATCTGGACGGATACATTTATGGAACAAGCGGTCGGGAGGACCTCCGTAACGGATCGTTCCGCTGTATCGACGCTTCGACTGGCGATGTGAAATGGGACCAGCCATCGTTTCCGGTTGCTCATACTTTGGCGGTTGGCCAACAGCTGTTGGTTTTGGATCACAAAGGGCGGCTTGGCTTGATCGACCCTTCGCCAGAAAAGTTCGAACTGGTAAAAACGGCAACGGTGTTCAAAGGCGAAACTCGTGCGGTTCCCGCGTACTCAAATGGTCGCCTGTTTTTTCGATCCAACGCGATCTCGAACGTTGGCAAATTGATTGCGATTGAAGTGAAGCAAAAGTAGTCCGGATTTTCGCATTTTTTGAAACAACTTTCGCAAACCGGAATCCTTTACTTTCCGTTTGACTGTCGGCAATTTGTTTGACTGCGATGCGACGTTCGTTGATAATGGAGGTGTTGGAGACCATCCTCTTTTTCTTCATGGCGTATGTCGAATCGTTGTCCTACTTGTCAGAGTTCACTAGCCGCTTTCGCGATCAGTTGCGACGATTGCGGATGGTCTCTCAGCACCTCAGCTGAAAACACAATGCAGGAATCCGGTAGCGCGATTGCAACTGTAGTAAAGCACAAAGGCGAAACGTCGCGAAAATCCTCGATGGGGCCAAGGTCGAATCGTGAGGCCGAATCACATTTGGCGAAAGCGATGCGGCGGATCGAAAAGGAATCCTACGACGCTGCGATTCGATCGATCAATCGAGCCATCGTGGCGGCTCCATTGGATCGGATCGGCGAATGCTACTCGCTTCGAGGCTATTGTCATTTGAAGTTGGATGATTTTGCGCGTTCGGAAAAAGATTGCTCAGAGGCTATCAGCCAAAATTGGAACGACGCACAGACTTACGCTTGGCGTGCGGCGGCGCGTGGTGAGCAGAGTCATTGGCGTCGAGCGTTCAGTGATCTTGATAAAGCATGGCATCTTTCTGAAGACGATCGTGACCGATTCACAGGCTTGATGGATTCGTATTCTGATGCCTGTGAAGCATGGTTTGAAAAACAGGAAAAGACTCCAGAGACGCTATCTGAAATGGGTTGGGTTCATTTTCGCCGCAGTCGCTACAGTGAGGCGGAGAAATGTTTTAAAGAAGCGATTGCTGCCGATCCGAATCATGCGTTGGCTTCGGCTGGAATTGCAAAATTGCTCTTTGACGGAAGGTCGGAAACGGGCCGCTATCGTTCCGCTAGAGCGTCAGAAGTATTGCAGCTTTGTGCGGTTGCGATGGAAGGGCCAGCCGACTGTCAGTCGATTGTGTTGCCGATTCGCATCAAGATCAATCGCAGCAAAGGTGACCTCGATCGGGCGATGGCAGATCTGAACCAACTCACATTGCTCGCCAAAGGCGATTCAGAATTGGCGGTTCGTTGTTGCCGTCTTCGCTATGAAGCGGGCGATTACATGGTCGCGATCGACGAGCTATCGAAGATGCTTGAATCGGATCCAATTCCAGCTGACGCTTTGCTGCTGCGAGGTGATTGTTATCGAGAGATCAGAAATCACCCGTTGGCAATTAAGGACTATTCTAAGTTCCTCAAGCTCCGCCCCGGAGATACAGAATCACTCGCTCGTCGCGCCGAGAGCATGTTGGCGATCGGGAAGATTGACAGAGCCCTTGCGGATGTTGATCGGGCGATTGAACTCAATGAGACATGTTTCTCCGCTTACATCTGTCGAGCAAAAATCAAGCTGCAGGAAGACAAGCTTGATGAAGCGATGACCGATTGTCGCAAGGCCTCGCTGATTGATAACAGCCAACCGGAAGTTTTCTCAACGCTCGCTTCCTTGAACTTTAAACTCGGAAGATATACCGAAGCGATTGAAGAATATTCGCGAGCCGCCGAGTTGGAAGAGGACGTGCGACTCAAGGCGAACTTTCTGTATCTGCGCGGAATCGCATTGTACGAATTGGGTAAGTACCGGGAATCGTATACGGACTTCAAGAAGGCCTGCCACTTGCGGCCGAACCATGCGGGAAGCTGGATTTGGAAATCGGCGGCGTGTGCTCGATTGGAAAAATGGACGGATGCAATCGCCGGGCTTCAATCCGCAATCGCGACGCGTCCGTCGTCACAGGACGAGTATCGAATGTTGGGAACGCCTGTCGCAAATAAGGCGATTGAGTTTTTTGATCGACAACAGCAGCGTGGGCAGGCGTCTCCGGATTTGTTTCGGCGGCGAGCGTTGGCGCTTCAGTTTCTGGGTAAGTTCAAGCAGGCGATTGAAGATTACACAAACGCTTTGAGTATGGATCCTGACAATGTCGAAACCCTGATTCGCCGCGGACAGGCTTACTTTTCAATCGGTGGCCAAAACGCAGAAGCGGTTAAAGATTTCAAGGCCGCGATCAAACGTGACCGCGGAAACGATCAAGCACTTTTCCATTTAGCGAACACGCGCTTTGATGACGGAGAATATCAGCTGGCCTTACGAGACATTCGACGCGCCATCGAAAGCTCGCCGCGAAATGTGCGGTACTACGGTTTGTACGCGGATATCTTGCGAAAATTGGGACAACACGCTGGCGTTATCGAGGCACTTGATCGTGCGACGTTGCTGGATTCAACCGATCCGGTTACGTATCAGAAACGCGGGCATGTGCATTATTTGCGTCGCAACTACGTGAGTGCCATCAGCGATTTCACGCGTTCGTTGGAGCTGAGTCCGATGCAGCCAGAGGTTTCTCTGACGCGTGGCCAAGCGTACCTTAAAGCGGAACAGCCCGAACAGGCGATTGAAGATTTTGAGCGCGTGTTAACGCAAAACATGTCGCTTTCGAAAGCTTACGCTGGACGTGCTGCTGCATTGGCGACGCAGGGGAAACACGAGTACGCTTTGATCTGGTTGACCAAGGCATTTCATCGATTCCAGCGTCCGCGCGATCTGGCAGAGTTAGTGTTCGCTCGCGGAAAGATTTTTGTGTTGATGGGGCGATCTGCTCCGGCGATTGACGATTTTTCGACGGTCGCCAAATTGATGAAGCACGATGACATGACGGTAGCGGCGGCTCGATACGCTCGTGCGATCGCGAGATACACGATGGACTTGCCAGAGAAAGCCAAACGAGATTTTAGTCGAGTGATCTCGCTTGATCCAAGGAATGAACATGCAGCTTTGGCACTGCAGTGGCTGGAAGATCCCGATAGCTGTGACAAGCCAAGCTTTTTGGATCCAGTGACTGAGGTTGTTCGCCCGACTCGTCCGCCGATCGTTCGGGCACAGGTTAACATGATCACACCGGTCAAGGACTGGTCTGCGGAAAAGCCCTATCACACTTGGATTCTTCGGACGTTGGATAAGAAAGAGTTCGGCCCGATGTCTCGCGAGACGTTGAACGCTTGGATTCAGGAAGGCCGAATCGATTTCGGCATGAAACTTCTGCGAGCCGATTGGGCAAAGTGGAAGCGAGCCGAGAAGATCTTTTCCGAGTTGGGCGTTTCGACGGATATGCAAGAGTCAGATGAGAACGTTGATGTGTTTCCTGACCAAGCTTGAACATCCAATTTGACAGCGAAGTTCGAGCGACTCTGTGCTACTAACGTCCTAAATCTTTGTCGCCTGCGAAGATTTTAAACTGAAGGCTTTCGTTCGTTTTGACTTGGACGTTGCAGTTGGGGAGGCGACTGCGCGATCATGTGGCACAGTCGCCTTCGGCTTGCCGTTAAACGAGTTTCCGTACGGCCGGCATTTTTTGGTTGCGCCATGCAGCGCTGGATAGGTAAAATTCTACCAATTCCAAGGAGCGTTGCCAAAGAGCGAAGGTGATCGTTAAGCGACTAGCGTAAAAACCATCTAGCACGCAACCGTATCTACAGCAATCCAACTGCAGCCGCAAGAATTGAAAACAGTCCAAGCAGAACGAATCCAAAAACGAGCACTCCTGCGCGGCGGAAAGCCGTTGCTTGGAAGCGACGAACCCAGTCGGGCATTGAGATTGCCCAGCAGAGTTCAATTGCCGAAAGCAAAATCGCAGCCATCATGAGCTCGGAAACGATGACCAGAAAAACCTTGGTGGCGAATCCGGGCCGGGCATTGGGTGGCGGCCATCCACCGTTCCACACTCCAATTGCCATCTGCAATCCACAAAAAATCACTGTAACCGCGACAGCCGCGAGTTTGAGTCGTCCCCAAGGGTTCGTGGGGAGCAGCGGTGAGTTTGAATTAGATGCTTGAATCGCGATCGAATCGTCCTGCGGCGTAAAACAGAAAGTTTTTGCGACAATGCCCCTCTCCGGAGGAAAAGCGCTGCAACACGACGCAGTTTACCAAAGGAAAGCCGTGTTGCCAAAGCTGCGGCCTTGCGCAAAAAAACAAGTTGTGTGCCGCTGAAGCGAGCTTACGATTTGCTGCGAAGTCCAGCCACAAGCATTACGATAGCGAAAACGTGAAGACCGCCAGTATCGAGAAACGAAATGGCGAGTCCCAACCACCAGATCACGGGATTGGACACCGCAGCCAACGTTAGGACGATCAGCAACGAACCAATTAACGGGAATCCTGACACGTGCCGAATGTCATTGACAGGAACGCCACGTAGACGGAGTAAAGGGTAACGCCCAACGGTGAGGTAGAGATTGAGTAGCGACACGAAGCAACCGAGCGCGAACAGAACATGGGCAATGTAGGTCACGATCGGCGAGTCCTGCGGCATACATACGGTGTGCGCGACGCGGGGTCGCATTCTGCGAAAACAGCAGCCATCAAAATTCGCTGGGTGCTGAAGAACCACAGAGCCTTAAATCAGTTCCTTGATGATCTTTCCACCGTTGGCAATCT
>CALLUY010000064.1 GCA_938010615.1 uncultured Pirellulaceae bacterium
CGCAAGCGAGCGGATATTTCCCAGGATTTCCTGCTCCCTCGCTTGCGCGTCGGGCTTGTATTGGAACGCTTCGCTTTTTCAATTTTCACGTGTTTTATCAATTAGAATGCGAAATCTTGTCTCAAATGTGCAACTTCAAAGAGCGTGAGCGAGGTACCGGCTGCACCTCGCTAACGCGTCTTGAAGTTACACACTTTCAGTCACGAAGTGACGGCATGCATTAGCCATGGACGCAAGTCCGTGGTTACGGTTAATGAATCGCCACAGAGTGCCGAAGGCACGGCAGGAGCCAAGCTTTGCACTACCGCAATTTTCCTGCCGTCCTTTCAGGACTGCCGATTAGTGCATCAACGTTTCCATGGACTTGCGTCCATGGCTAATACATGCCGTGCTTTCAGCACTAAACATTGCAACCTCAAACGCGTACGCGATATCCTCGCTCACAGCTCAATCAAGATTCACTTCGAGCGGCAATCTTTGCCAGAGCAATTCTCTCTAGCGCATTGACCACGTCAGCGATTGACTGGTTGTCCGTATTCACTTCGATCGCATCTTCCGCACGCCTCAAAGGACCGACCTCTCGATTCAGATCTTGTTCGTCACGAAGGTTTTGATCCGCGATAACCTGATCGAAGTCCACATACTGACCAGCGTTCTGCATCTGCTCGACTCGCCGCATTGCTCGATACTGCGGTGACGCGTTGAGATAAATTTTGCAGAACGCATCTGGGAAGGCGACGGTTCCTTGATCGCGACCTTCGCAAACGAAATTACCTGTTGCGGCTATCTCACGCTGAAGTTCGACCAATCGGTCACGAACGCCAAAGTGGTCCGCGACATGTACGACGTTACGAGTCACTTCGGGCGTGCGAATCTGCTCGGAGACATCTTCTCCATCGACGAGGACTCGATCCGCATCAAAAGCAATCTGAATGGACTTCGCCAATGCAAGAACGCCGTCACTATCACTTAGTTCCAAGTTGCGACTCAATGCCGCCCAAGTGACCGCGCGATACATGGCTCCGGTATCCAAAAACGAAAACCCAAGCCGATCCGCCAACTTCCGCGTCACCGTGCTCTTTCCGGCACCAGCTGGACCGTCGATTGCAATAACCATGTTTCTCTTTTGTTCCGATTCGCGACAGCGTCACGCTTTACTTGTTCAACCAGTGAAGATGAATCTGAAAATATTCGAATGCCGCAAAAGCCATCTCGACCAAAACGGGACGACCCGAATCCGGCGACTCTTCGTTGACAGAAATCTCACGAGTAAATTCATCGTCTAAAGATTCTTTGTCAACCGATCCCAAACTGCGTTTGCAATACAGCTTCAGCGTTCCGACGTTTCCATCAACTTCCTGTAAGCGTACTCGCATTCCCGTGCATCGGCAATCGTCATCAAAAACTGGCTCGCTTGAAGTCGCGACAACATTTCGATTCGCGATATGGAAAAGCCAATTGGATTCCCCTTTCGCGTCTGTGGAACTTGAGTCATCACTGAGACGTTCTTGCAATACAGGATGCATTTCTGATATCGCAACTTGCATGGTTGCTTCTGGGTTGATCGCGACACCAAGGCGAAATCTCGTTCGTGATTCATTGCCTGCAATCAGAATCGAATCCAACACTTTCTTGGAAGCCCGACGATGCCAAGGCAACCCATGCGTCAACAACGCGAAACGATTCTCACCTTGCTCGACTTCAACGTAGTGCGGCGCTTCGATCGTGGGACGCCGAATCGCCTGCCGCGCACCGTGAATGTCGCAGAACATCTCGCCTGACTCATCACTCCAGGCGATTCGGTTGGCGATGTAGTTTCCAGTTGATCCGTCGAGCGGTTTCTTTTCAGTGATTTCTAGATCGATGTCGATGACGCGTCGCCCTCGTTGCAATCCGACCGTCTGCTTGAACCTAGCCAGTTCTGCTCCGTCGGCGTCCAGCAAACTACCTGATGTTCGAATCTCCGATGCGATTCGACAGAGTGTGACGACTTCGAATGATTCGCAAACCATTTTGCTGTAATGGACTTTCTTCGTGCGCGGATCGACATGGCGAACCGCGAGCTTTTGGCTCAACAAGTTGCCACGTTTTCCATAAAAGTGCACGCCACGAATGCCGCCCGATTCTCGATCCATTCGCACTTCGAAAAATTCGTTCCGAAGAATGCTCTCCTTGTCATCGATCAACGGCTCGGTGATCAGCTTGCACGAATCGATCAAATCTGATGGATCTGAAAACAGTTGACCGAACCCTGAAAGCTCAACGATCGAATGACAACGTTTCGAACTGCGTGCCGCGTGCTTTATTGCGCCGTCGTTCTGCATCGCACCGGGGCCACCCTTGGAATCCGAAATCAAATGAGTTCGTCGACGCCATGGGACTGTGTTGATTAACCTGCCACCAACGATCCCGATCAGCTTTGAGCACAGCGTTTCAGCATCAGCGGCGATCGAATCGTCCCACGGGGAAGTCCAATCACGAGTCTGCAACTCAAGCCGATTTCGCATCTGCTGAATTTGTTGCATCGAATCTAAAGGATCGTTGTCGTTGTCGTTGTTCGCGATCGCCAACATCGCGACCAGCGATTCAATCGCCGAAAGCTTGTACCACGTCTCCCAATACTCGACGAACGTCGAAATCGGACGAACCGAACCCGACTCAATCGCCTGATCCAACCACGGGCTCTCGTACTCTTCGGCTTCAAACGAATCTCCGTACCCGGGATCGTAAACGTTTTCGAAATACGAATCAGCGTTGGTGAAATCGCCCAGGACTTTTCCGTACTTCCCTGCGTTTCTTAGATCCTGAAAACTATCGCAAGTCTGTGTCGGCCAACGCGCGAAGAAAACCGTCGCGACATGCGCAGAGTCGAGCTCAGAACCAATTCGCACACCAAGGTCCAAAAAGGATTTGTCGCTCGCGGCGTCCAACGGAGTTTCCGAGATCGCCATAATCGCGCCGCCATCAATCCCCATCCAACGTACACTGTTGGAACTGGATGTTGGAACGGTTCCTTGATCCAGCGAAACATGAAGGGCACCTGCAAACTTGAGACTTTCCAAAATCCCAGGCAGAGCGGCGTTCAAGCCATACCGTCGTCGCATGAAGACATCCGCAGAGCAGCCGAACACTTCTTCGTAAGTCGATCGGCCCGCTTTGAGTTGATTCAAAATGGTCTCAATGGACAACAGGTTGACCGGGAGTTCGTTCTCCGGCCCGCCGACAAGGCAATCGTTTCCTTCTTCCATTCGTTTGCGAATCGCATTGACCATCGCGGGCGAACGCTGTTGAATGCCGCGTGCCGCTCCGCCGGTCATCACAAAACTTAGCGGAAATTTAGTTTGCAACTCCGCTTCGATTGATTCAGTGCGAATTACATCGGTCACCAGAACCATGTCAACCAAATCGGCAGCGACCGGATAGTATCGATTTTTCTCCTCGGCCAACAAATCGAAAGCCGAATGCAGTTTCTGCTTCGCCAGTTCAGGCTCGCCGACTGCAGCAGCATTAGCAGCCTCCACGACCGTCGCGTTAAAGCGATCGATATCGAGCTCCGAGGAGTAACGCAACTTTCGATTCATCATTTCGACTTGGAGCCGAATGTAACCGAGTGCAAAGAAGTCATCGACTAAATCTGATTCGATATCAGAATCGACATTCAAAATCGAAAGTAGTTCCGATCTTGTCGTGAAGCCTTTCGCAACCGTTGCATTTAAATCCAGCGCCGCCGCCTCGAACCCATCGAACACGATTTTGTTTGCCGGATCGGGAATCACGATCAGGGAATCTCGCCAAAATGACTCAAAAGAATCAGCGTCGAAATCGAACCCGCTTTGACCGTCGTAGTTTGCCGTGCCGTCATCGTCGTAGTAATGCTGCTGGATAAAGCTGTCTCGATGCTGCTCCGCTTCGGCGTCCGATGAGACAGTATCGTCGGCTCGGCGCCATGCGGGAGCTTCACCGACTGTGGCGATCAAGCCCGGATGCCACGTCCCCGTCCACGCAGCCAGCAGGCTTTGTGCGTCGGTTTTGGTGCCACTAACTGGAAAATCCTCCAAGCTATGGCAGGGCAATAGCGTTACCAGATGAGAGAATTTTTTCATTGGCGAGGGAACTTCGCTGCGATTGGTTCGTCGAAACTGCGTGCCTCAATTTTAAATCGGTTAGGATTGAGACACTTGTTGGGGTTGTAAGCCGCGAGAACTTGTTGAAACAAGATTCTATTACACGGATAAAACCGGGATAATTTGACAATTTACGACATCTTTCACTAGAGTATAGACAGTGGGTGCGGGATCCAGGTAGTCCATACCCATTTGAGTTCACCGTCGCAGCATTTTGCGCCGGGACGAATATTTGAATACAGGAAAAAGGCACGACCATGGCAAAGGCAAATGCCGTTTGGGGAATCGACATTGGGCAATCTTCACTGAAAGCCCTCCGTTGCGTCAAAGGCGCCGACGACACGATCGTGGCTCAAGGCTACGACTTCATTGAGTATCCCAAAATCCTAAGCGCTGCGGACGCGGATCCAGTCGAGATCATTCGCGAGACGCTGGAACAATTCCTTTCTCGAAACGATGTTGTTGGCGACAAGGTCGCGATCAGCGTTCCGGGACAGGCAGGACTTTCCCGATTCTTCAAACCACCACCGGTCGACGCACGCAAACTTCCGAACCTAGTTGAGTTCGAAGTCTCGCAACAGATTCCGTTTCCGATCGAAGACGTCATCTGGGATTGGCAACAGCTTGGAGGAACCAAGGACGACGAGGGTCGCGTCACGGATGCCGAAATTGGCTTGTTCGCGATGAAGCGAGATGCCGTCTTCCGCGCGTTGCAGCCATTTGATGATGCTGGCGTCGAAGTTGACATTGTTCAGCTTTCACCGCTGTCAATCTTCAACGTCATCTGCCGCGATCAAATTGAAGAACTCCCCAGCCCGGAAGACTTCGATCCAGAAGATCCGCCGGAGTCGATTGTTGTTCTGTCGATGGGTACGGACACGACCGACCTGATTGTTACCAACGGCATCAAGCTCTGGATGCGTAACATTCCGATCGGTGGTAATCATTTTACGAAACAGCTTTCGCGCGAAATGAAGTTGACTCAGGCCAAGGCCGAGCACCTGAAACGTAATGCGAAGATGGCCGAAAACCCTAAAGCGGTTTTCCAGGCGATGCGTCCTGTATTCAATGACCTTGTCAACGAAGTTCAACGTTCTTTGACGTTCTTCCAAAGCATGGACAAATCGGCCAACATCTCGGAAGTCGTGCTCATCGGTAGCGCCGCCAAACTCCCAGGACTGACCCAATTTTTGGCCAAGCAGTTGGAGCTCAAGGTTTCACGTGCTGGCGAGTTCAAACATCTCACTGGCGATGATGTCACTTCGCAATCAACTTTCGCCAACAACGCGTTGTCGTTCGCTCCATGTTATGGACTGTGCCTGCAAGGTTTGGGCAACGGCCACATGAAAACGAATCTCCTCCCGAAGGAAATCGTGGTCGAGCGTGTGATTCGAGCAAAGAAACCTTGGGTGCTTGCCGCAGTTAGTTTGTTGCTGCTCGGCTGTAGCCTCGGCTTGTTCTACAAGACGCTCGCTGCGGATCAGGTGAATCCTGAGTTTGTCGATGCTAATGGTGTTAGCTGGGAAAAAGCTCTGAAGGATGCCAAAAAGGAATCCAAACTAAGTAAACAGTTCGTTGAAGATGACACCAATCAGAAAGCGTTGCTTGAAAAGTTCAACGTGATCGCGAAGGAACTAAGTTCGTCCATTGAAGATCGTGCATCGTGGATCGAAATCTACAGTGCGCTCTACCAGGCGTTGCCACGTGACACGGCAATCGACGAAGCCCTCAAGGATCAGCCTCCTGAAGCCAAAGCAGTTGACCCGAAAGATTTTCCATTCGCTGGTCGCAAAGAAATTTACATCGATCACATTGAAACGGTTTTCCACAAAGACCTTGGAACATGGCACAGTGAAATCAAAGAGATTTTTGCCAATCAAGGTGCTCGTTCTACGGAATCTTTCGCAACCGGAGCAACCCCTGTGGCCGGTGGAGGAGTCGCCGAAGTACCAGATGATTCCCAAATGGACAGCATGGACGACGGCGGATCAGCAGGCTTGCTTGCTGGAAAGCCTGGCTGGGTCATTGAACTTCAAGCTCATCACTTCCACAACGAAGACGCGATGAACGCAGAAAAAGATTACGTCCGTCAAACCGTGCTGAAGAAGCTGATGACGGGCATCGTAAAATTGCCCGAAGGCGATTTCACTTACGAAGATCTGGGAATCTCGTTCCCGACAATCACTCGTGTTTCACCCATCAGCACCAAAAAATACATCTATCTCGAAGGAGGTGATGAAGGTGGCATGGGCATGGGAGGCATGGGCATGGGTCCCGGCGGCGGAGGCGGTGGCTCGAAGAAACGACGCAGCGGGAAAAGCGGCGGAGGAGGCGGCCCCAGCATGGGTGGCATGGGAGCTGGAATGGGCGGAATGGGCATGGGCGGCGGAATGGGCAGCGGCACAACCACCAATCCTGCCGACGATGAAAATGTCTACGAAGCCAAAGTTTACTCGTTCGTTATTCAGATGGCGTGGGAACCTCGTACTGTCAAAGAACGAATTGAAGCGAAGAAACTTAGAGAAGAAACCGCAGCTCAGGCAGCAGCGGCAGCCGCAGCACCGGCTGACGAAACCCAATAGACTTAGATTGCTTCTCGCCTCGACATCTCCCTTACTACCAACACTAAATTTCAAATCGGCAAACGCCGGAGACAATCATGGATCAGCTCAAACCTGCAATTGAATGGTGCAAAAGAAACATCTTTTGGATCGGATGCTTTTTGCTCGCAGCAACGATGATCGGCAGCTGGGTATTTTCATCGATGCAACTTGCGTCTGCGCAAAAGGCTCGACAACTCGAGATCGAAAAACAGGTGAAGGCACTCAAGAAAGTGGTTGCCACAACGGCCGAACCCGAAGGTGAAAAGGCTCATCCAAACAAATCCACGAAAGAAGGTATGGATGCCGAGCTCGACAGTACGATCGCTTCAATCGTGGAGGCTTGGAGAACACGCTACAACGAACAGAAAAAGATTCTCACTTGGCCGGAAGATATCCTCGGAAAGGAGACTTGCGATTTCTTTTCAAAGGTTGACGTTCCCGAAAAGGTCGCTGATCCAGGACAGGGTTTTGAGAAATATCGCAAAGCCTACTACGACAAGATTCCTCAGTTCATGAACAAAATTTGTGACAATGTCGGTGTCAACTGGAAGTACAACGAAGAAAAGAATGAGGCAGAGAGAAAAGAGAAACTGAAGCAGGGTGAATTTTCTGGAACCGGTGGCGGCATGGGCATGGGCGCCGGCATGGGTATGGGCGGTGGCATGGGCGGAATGGGTGGCGAAGACACCGCTGCCATCGATGAAATTAATCGTTATGCTGTGATTTGGGACGAAATCAACCAGGCTCTCTGGCAACAGAAGTTGACTGAGTTCTCAGGATACGATGATCACACGGGCACCGTTCTGTATCCAACTTACATGCAAGCCAACATGCTGCAGCAAGACCTCTGGTTGCTTGAAGCGATGTTCAACAACATCAAGGAAATCAACGGTAAGTCAAACTCAAACGACACTTCGATTATTCGAACGATCGATCATGTGGTCTTCGGACGTGAGGCAATCATTCAACTCGGATCTCTCTCGTTCATCGATGCTCGTCTTGCAGGTGCTGCACCGGCGGCGGCTCCCGCCGCAGGTGGCATGGGGATGGGCATGGAAGGCATGGGAATGGATCCGGGCATGATGAGCGGCGGCCCTGGCCCCGGCGGACCTGGCATGGCCGTTGCAGGTGAACGGATTGCCTATGACAAACGTTATGTGGATCCAGAATTCGAGTCCATCGCTGCCTCTCAGGTAAAGGCTGTTTTGGGCGGAGAAGTCTTGCCCGAACAGAACCTCGAGTTGATTGTTGCCAAACGTGTTCCATTCCGCATCGCAGTTGAAATGGATGAGCGAAAGATCAACGAGTTCATCGCCATTTGTGCGAACTCCGAATTCGTATTCGAAGTCAACCAACTTCGCGTCAATCGTCACATGCCTAACGAACAAATTGTGTTCAACGGTGGAGCAACCAAACAGGAAGGCGCTGCCGGAATGGGCGGAATGGGAATGGGCATGGGTGCCGGCATGGGCATGGGCGGAATGGGCATGGGTGGCATGGGCATGGGTGGCATGGGCATGGGCGGAATGGGAATGGAAGGTGGCGGTGGAATGGGTGCTGCAGCTGCTGCTGCCGAACCGCTCGAGCCTACTGATGTTGAAAGCCGCACGAACTTCATGGTCTTCGTGGAATTCTATGGCGTCGTCAAAATCTACAATCCAGTGCGTGAAAACTTTCTGCGAAAAGCAGCCGGTCAAGAAGTCATTGATGAAACGGCTGACCCAAGCATGGTCGAGCCCGTTCCAGCGGCAGTTCCAGCGGCTCCAGCTGGAGGAGTCGCACAGCCTGAAAGTGATGCAACTCAATCAGACGTAGCCCCACTGGCACAGCCTGACAAGCCAGCAACTAATGATGCAGCTGTTGGATCTCCCGCTCCTCCTGCGGCGCCTCCGGGTGCCAACGATGGATCGGCTCAGCCAACCGACACAGGCGTCGACTCCAACATCAACCAGTGAACGCGTATTGTTCACCTCGCCTACTACTTATTTGCTTTTAGCTACACACCAACTTTAAACTTTCAGTTTCGGTTACGATCATGAAAAAGCCATCTTTGGATTCAGCATCCATCAAGACATTTTTTCTCTACCACAGCGAAAAGCTCATTCTGGGACTCAGCATTGTGCTGCTCGGATTGTTCTTTTGGTTTGGATACGCAACGCCTACTTACGACAAATTGACGCCGTCGAAGATGGTCGATCAAGCCAAAGCGGCTAACCGATACATTAACGAAGATGACGCGTGGACGAAAATTGCAGGCGTTCGAGAAGGTGACGACCAAGTCATGGATCGCATCGCCAAGGTTTCTCCAGTGGCACCAGGGGCATTCCTGGTTGGCCCCTCGAGCTATCCAGTTAAGCGTGATGCACTTCGACGCGATGCACCTCTGATCAGCCCAATCAAGCTGGAAGCGAACGACTTCTTGGCAGTCACGTTGGTACAGCCAAAAAATCGAGCTGTCGATCCGTTGCCGCCAAACAAATACGAATTCGTTCAGCCAGTTCTAGAAGAACGTGATGATGACTCAGCCGGTATGGGTGGCATGGGAATGGGCATGGGCATGGGTCCAGGTGGAATGGGAAATGGACCAGGTGGAATGGGGCCTGGTGGAATGGGACCCGGAGGAGACGAGGATGATGACGAAGGAATGGGAATGGGCATGGGAATGGGCCCTGGCATGGGTGGCATGGGCGGAAACAAAAAGAAAAAACGCAAGAAGAAAAAGAAGGACGAATTCCCTATTGCAGAAGGTACCGGTACTTACTTGTCCAATGCATCCCGCTACAAAAAGCCAGGGGTTCGCGATGCTTATTCGACGTCTAACGTGATGGCCTACAACATGAACGGTGTTGCCGTGACAGGTGTTGTTGAGCACGAGAAGATGTGGAAAAACTTCAAATCAATGTACAAGTCGAGCTTTGGATATCATCCAGACCGCGACACACCTCGATATGATTTCGTTCAGGTCGAACGGCGTTTAGTCGGTGACGACGGTACGCCGGGAAAATGGGAAGACATTTCAAACCTTCTCGCAAAACAGGCAGATTACTTCCCCCAGGGTGTTGATACGGCTCCCGAGATCGTTTCGGCCGAAGAGTATGATGGCATCCTGACCATGCCGATCCCTCCTTTCGCAGATATTGACTACAAGAAAATTGCAATGCACCAGGACGCATCGCTGCGTGTATTCAAAGTTCCAGAAGTTGAAGAGGAGAAGGAAGCCGGTGAGGAGTTCGATGTCGGAGCCGATGACGACGAAACCGGTTTGGACTTTGGTTCAGGTCGCCGCAAGAAAGCAATCGGCAGCAGCGCCGGTGGCATGGGAATGGGCATGGGGCCAGGCGGCATGGGTCCAGGCGGCATGGGCGGCATGGACATGGGGCCAGGTGGCATGGGAGGAATGGGCATGGGACCGGGTGGCATGGGCATGGGCTCTGCGACGGGTGGTCGTTCTGCTGCCGACTACACCGACTATTCGGAAATCGACATTCGTGAAGCTCCTGCGAAGCCCAGCAAAGTACTTCGCTTCTTTGACATCTATGGTGTCCGGTCATCTAAGACCTATCAATACCGTGTTCGCGTTTGGATTCGCGACCCTAACAATGAAGACCCTGCACTCAAAAGTGAAATCGCAGGCGGCGAAGGTGGCGGCATGGGCATGGGCGGCATGGGCATGGGTGGCGGCATGGGCATGGGCGGCGGCATGGGCATGGGTCCAGGCGGCATGGGCATGGGTGGCACTGGTAGCAAGAAAAGGCAAACCGATGAAGAAAAGGAAGCTGAGAGAAAAGCTCTCGAAGATGCCAAGTACGCCAAGAAGACAGCGATTGCTTCTAACATGATTCACCCAGACGCTCGAGAGCGACTAAGTCGAGCTCGAGAAGAAGAAGGTGAAGATGGCGAGACGATTTACTATGTCAGCGAGATTCGCGGCGAAGAGTATGTCGAAATTAAGGTACCGAAGGATCATGAGTATCTTCGTTACGCTCGTCCGACCCAATGGTCTGAGACCGTTGAAGTAACGGTTAATGCGTCCCCGTTTTTCTTCTACGCTGGCGAACCTGTTGAAGTGCGTCGAGTCAAAGTTGGTGATGGCACCGTGATGGACGGTGAGCCTTCGATGACTGTTGCGACGGGAAAATATATTCAGCGTGGCTCGCTTTCGGGTGTAAAAATTCCGTTCCTGAAAGAGGTTAAAGCGGGTGAGCTTCTTGATTTCGATCAGGCGGCTCACGTCCTGCACCCTGTCACGTGGCAGGTTCACAAGGTCACTGGTGTGAAAGTTCGCACCGGCTCGGTTGTTCTTGATGTGTCTGACGGAGAAGAATTGAAAACAAAAAAGAGCTCTCCGATTCCTTACTTCTATCCTGGTGAGGCTTTGGTGATGGATTCGAAAGGAAACATTCAGCTTCGCAATGACCTCGACGATCGCGGTCGCTACCTTGAAGCGATGCTCAAGCCAGACGACAAGGCATCCTACGGAGGTCGCCGTCGAAAAAAGAAGAAGAACGATGATCCGTTCGGCGGCATGGGCATGGGTGGCGGGCAGTAGTAGCCCCACTTTCAACAAAGCCGACTACGGTTCGTAGTCGGCTATTTTTCTGCGCGGTTGAATCGTAGGACGCGCGATCAGCCCGTTCGTAGCTCATTCGTAGCTCGTCTCTCGGAGGCGATTTCCCACGTCTCGGAGAGACGTACTACTTTGACACGCAATCCTGAATTTGAGAAGCAACGCGGCACTAGTTTGCAGTCGTTTGAATGGTCGACTTGCATTGGAATCTTCCATTAGCACCCGAAACGACCACTTGCTCAACCGAACATCCAGTCTTCACCAAAGCCTTGTAGCGAATGGATTCGGTTTGACCTGGTCCCAGTTCCGCAATTTCCCAAGACACTTTTCTGGTTTCGCCGTCGTACCATGCAGCACGATCCAAAACCGTGACCTTCATATCCTCCGGTACCGATAGCTGTATGATCACGCTTTCGCAATTTTCCGCAGACCGATTTTCCACCTCGATTGAAAATTCAATCTCCTCTCCGACCGCTGCAGAACTTGGGCCGTGAAGCGAAGCTTCAATAGACGCCACCCAATTTTCGGGTTCCGGTGGCGGAACTTCTGCAACTGATTCCTCTTGAACACTGACGGCAACCTGATCGCTTGGCTGAACCTCAACTTCAAGCGGCTGAACTTCCTCCGGCAGAGTAGCGGGCTGAGCTTCCACTGGCGTCGAAGGGGCGAGCATTTTGGAGACGTCGACTGGCCGTTCTTGGGCGGGCACGACGACTCCTGAACTAATTGGAGACGACCGCGCGACTTGATTCGTTGTCGTTGAAACGGTCATCGCAGGCACCTTTGGCTTGAGCATACCAGTCGCTCGCGGTGAGAGCATTCCTGACCCGTTCGATGCAACTACAGAACTTGCGTTCGAAGGTGAACCAACCCAATCTCGAGAAACGATCTTCGTGTCGAAGTGAGCCAGTTCGTCACGAGGATACTTGATCGCGACTTCTACAATTTCGTGTTCGCCCGGTGCAAGCTCTCCGATCGCAAGCTCAATGTTGAGTCCATTAACTGAATCCGGCTTGGGAATCACCTGCTGGATAATGCTACCAACGGGAGCCGTCAACGACACCTTTCCGCGTTTGAGAATTCTAGTTCCATCGTTGCGAATCATAAACTGATGCCGATCAAAAATGCCCCGCTTGAAAGAATGAGGCAACACGAGGACATCATTCGATGCCGCGGATTCACTGGCGATCGGCTTCA
Source organism: uncultured Pirellulaceae bacterium (assembly GCA_938010615.1). Classification (GTDB taxonomy): domain Bacteria; phylum Planctomycetota; class Planctomycetia; order Pirellulales; family Pirellulaceae; genus Mariniblastus. The sequence continues at coordinate 12,492 of CALLUY010000064.1, forward strand.
ACATGCCGCCAAGCTGACGGCGAACTACGTTGTTCTGTGTCTGAGACTGCTTGCCGATTGGCTGAAGCAATGCGTAGTTGCTCCGAGCGTTGGTCTGCGTCGCAACGACAACAGAGCCTTGGTTAAACGGTTGAAGAATCGAATTCTCTTGGGCGTGGCATTGCCCAATCATTGAAACAAGAACGAGTGCGGTAGCGATTTTTGCAGCAGTCATAGTATGAGCTCAACCAAACAAATGGAACGTCTCTCTGAGCATCGGACCACCGGCATTGTTGACGCTAACACAAAAATCGACACAGGCAGAAAAGTCATCCGACAAGAATTAGCCAACCCGAAGAATCAGCAAAGCCTGCCAAACTTCGCTATCTTGAAATTGAAGACAGAAAGGCTGGCTCAGTGGTGATAGCAATCGGAGCGTTGAAGCTGCCAGCCCACCATCGGAAAACGCCAGCATTACGCCGCAGCCGAGTCCTGCATCTGCTTCTTTTTCTTGGTCATGCGAACCGGCTTTTCCTTCCAGCGACGATGCACCCACCAAAATTGTTCCGGCTGATCGTAGATCGCATCACCCATTCGGTCGTTGTACCACTGAGTCAACGCTTTGACGTCCTTTAGCGAGCTATCGAGCTTCAATGGATCGGCAACGCCGGTGCATCCAATTTCAAAGTGAAGTGGTTTATCAGTGTGCTTGCAGTAGCTAACCATCATCGGAGCGTTACCTGAAAGCGTAAACAAGGCGATCGCTTTGTGGCATGCTGCGGGCCGCCCCAGAAAATCGATCCAGCAACCTTTTGTTCCCGCATGTTGGTCGCCAAGGATCGTCAGAATGCCTCCTGATTCAAGAACTTTCTGAACCGCAGGTGCGCTGCCGTCTTTGGGCAAAATGAATTGGCCGTTCTGTTCACGGAAGCCATTGAGAAAACGATCCAGATATTCATTGTCCAGCTTTCTCGCAACGGTGTAGCTTGGCATCCCCAATAGGCCGGTAACGTATCCCGCCATTTCGAAGTTTCCGAAATGCCCCGACACGGCGATCAAGGGACGATAGTCAATCAGGTATTCGGTCATGCGAACTTTGTCGCGAATGAAAACGTGCTGCCGCCAATTTGAGTCGTGAATTTTTCGAGGGGCATGTGCGATCTCACAAGCCATCAGAAACAAGTGGTACCACATCTCGCCAGTCAAATATTCAATGCGTTCATCGGAAGCATCCGGATAGACACCAAGAATATTTTCGCGAATGACTTTTCGACGAAAGCCAATTTTGTCCGCTACCAACCAAGACAAAAATCGGCAGAGCTTCGCGCACATTTCGATTGGCATGATTAGGATGATGCTAATCACGATCTGCACCAGCAAATATTGAGCTACATTCTTCACAACATTCCTTCGCATTCACCTCACGTCTTACGGCAAGATAACTCATTTGAAGAATTTAGGGTACGTCGATGTCGTGCCGTCAATATGGCAGCGCGAATATGGCAGCAATAGGCTATGATTCGAACCAGTTTTCCGGCCTTTCAAAGCAGTTCTTGAAATGATGAACTTGATTCTCTGGGCAATTGCATTCATCGGGCATTTGGGTTCGTGGTGCGTTGTCTACAATCGAACACACGCCACGAACTGGCCTCGCAAAGTTCGAAAACGGTGTGAAAAACTCATCATCGCGGCTGTCCTGCTGCCGCTGTTCTGGTTTGCCGGAAGAGTCATTGGACAACAAACCATTTCGCTCTGGGATATCGCCTCGAACAATAAGCTTGAATGGATCTATCTTTTCTTGATGCTCGGACTGGGAGTATTCTTTGCCGCCAGATGGTCGTGGCGAAAGTTTCAATCTCCCCCCGAAGCAATCATTTCGAACCGACGCACGTTGGTAAACGTCCAGCACGAACTGGGCAGGAACATCTACCAAACTTCGCTTGGAATGATCCTCAAAAAAATCCCCTTCAATCAAGCTCATCTGATCGCGATCGAATCGATGGAACTGGGAGTCAACGATCTACCGTCAGAGCTCGACGGGCTCAAGATCTGTCAGCTTTCTGATTTTCATCTCACGGGGCAACTAGAGCTGGCCTACTTTGGACGAGTCGTCGAAGAAGCAAATCGCTTCAAGCCAGATTTGATTTTCATTACTGGCGACTTGTTGGATGAGCTTGATTGCCTTGACTGGATTGACCCTGTTTTCGGGCAACTTGAATCGAGGTACGGCACGTTTCTGATTCGCGGAAACCACGATTTGAGAATCGCTGATCAGAAACTTTTGTTACAACGACTTGAGTCGGCTGGAATGAAATGGATTGGTGGCCAACGCGTTTCGATCGATATCGAAGGGACTAAAGTTTTTCTGACAGGAAACGAATTGCCGTGGCATACCGGTGCAGAAACTCTCGCACCTGATTCATTGCCTGACAGCGGGCTGCAGATTCTTTTGACACACACGCCTGACCAAATCGAATGGGCGCGTCCATTCAACTTCGATCTAATTTTCGCTGGCCACAACCATGGCGGTCAGATCGCTTTGCCCATCGTTGGCCCGATCGTCGCGCCAAGCAAGTACGGTGTCCTTTATGCGTCTGGAACTTTCGAGATCGATCAATCGATTATGCACGTCAGCCGCGGACTTTCGGGAGACGAGTGCATTCGCATCAACTGCCCGCCTGAAGTCGGCTGCTTCACGCTCCGCAAGGTTTAGAAAAGTGCGAGCACTGCGGCCAGCTCAAACGGTTCACTTTTTACGAACGTATACCTTTAGCGTTTTCGCGGAGTACTTCTTACCGCTTGCCGAAAACGTCCAGTCAGGATTCTCTCCATCGTAATTGCCAATTCCGATGTCGGCATCGCTGCCATTCTTCCAGTGATTAATCGCGAAAACAGTTTGCTTGGCTTTGAAGTTGTGCACTTGCATGCTCCCGTAACCAGCATACTCCTTGGTAGCGTACTGGTCCCCAAAGTCGTATTTTGCATTGGCGCCCGGAATGTTAGCTGCATTGTTGCCACCATAGTCGTGCGACCAAAACTCAATGTTTCCTTCGCCAATTTTTCCTCCAGAGATTCGATCGGAGTTGGTAAAGACTTCCATTCCGCCGATCTTTTGCTGGAACAACGATTTGGACTCCAGAGTAGGAATGCCAATTTTCTCCACGTCGTCAGTGAACGCATCCATCGTGACGAAGACTTTCTGATCCCCGTACTCACTCGACTGCAATTCCAACAAATATCCGATTCGGTCAAAAGACTCGATCGAGTCACTCTCATCTCGGTCGTAGTTGATCTTGCCAGCAAGCTTTGCCAGATTCAGTTCGTAGACCAAATCGTATTCCCCGACCGGAATCAAATCGAGGAAGTCCGGAACTTCACCACCGCGACAAGCCCCAACCGGCAATCCGGTTCCTCCACTCAGGTTTGGCTCGGCAAGCTTATCCCAAGCAAACCTGAATGCAGTCGGATTGGCGACTCTTTCTGATTTCAAAACAACCGTCGACGTGCCTTCGATTGTGGCCGTTGCTTTCTGAAATCCATTCGACCCCTTGCCAATGATTTCGAAATGGCTTGGTGCTGCTCCATCTCTCGTCTTTAGACCGCCGCCCGGGTTCTTGAAATTGACCTTCAAAAACGACCCTCCCAATTCCAGTGTTTCGAACTCGGGACTGCGAGCCACGACGTCTTTTCCGTAGTCAAATTTCAAAGCCAAATTTGCCAATCGCAACCCTACGTCTTGCTTGTTTGGCGGGTGTATGTCACGCAACGTGGCGATGTCATTGATCACCACCATTTCGACGTTCGGCAACGTCGTTACCTTCGCTTGCGCTTCCCAGAATTTGGCAAGAATCGCAGGATCTTCATTTCCATATTGAAATGGAGCAATCTGCACAAAGTAAAACGGAAAATCGCCTTGGCCCCAGAGCTCTCGCCAACCATTGATCAGAGCTTTCTTCTTTTCGTAGTACAACATCCCTTCGGTGTGATTGGATTCGCCCTGATACCAAATTGCGCCTCGGATCGGAAACCCAACCATTCCGTGAATCATTCCGTTGTATAGCATCGTTGGTTCTTGGTGCTTCGTGAACGGCTTCAACGACTCGGGATACAATGGCGGATTGGAAATTGGCTTTGATGTACCAACCGCCAAGTTCGCCATCACCAACCACTGCTCACTGCTGACGATGTATTTCTTAAGCTCCGCATCATAAGTTGCACTGCCTGGAGTGCGCCCGACAACCGATTGGTGAATCTCTTTCAGGGCTTCCACTTTTTGAAAACCGACTGGCGGCGTCCAGGGTTCGACTCGGGTTCCTCCCCAAGACGAATTGATCAAGCCAACAGGAACGTCTAGTTCTGCCGCCAATTTGCGAGCCATGAAGTATCCGCACGCGGTAAATTTTCCGGCAGTCTCAGGAGAACAGACCTCCCATGTTGATTCGAGATCATCAATCGGATTGGGCGAAGGTCGGCGCGGTATTTTAACGTGTCGAATCAACGGATGGTTTGCCGCCGCAATTTCTTCTTTGCTGTTCAACGAATTTGCAACCGTCCATTCCATATTTGACTGCCCGGAGCAAAGCCAAACTTCACCAATCAAAATGTCGTTGAGTTTAAGTTCGTTGTGGCCTCCTTTTACGACAAGGCTCACAGGGGTTTTACTCGCCTTCATCGCAGGCAATTCGACTTGCCATTTCCCAGATGCATCAGCGGTCGCTTTGGCAGAGTTGTCGCCAATTGAAACAGTGACTTCGTCGTCAGGATCCGTCCAGCCCCAGACTTTGATTTCCATCTGTTGTTGAAGCACCATGTGGTCACTGAAGAATCCTGGCAACCGAACGTCGGCCCGCAATCCGCTTCCCGGCGTGAAGACGGCAACAGCGGCGACAAATACAATCAATAGAACTTGGGCTAAGGTTTTCATCGGAGCATGTCTCAATGGGGGCAGCAATTTACCTGTCGATGATAACGCCCCGACTCCCACGTCACAAACCATTGCTTCACCAACCCTCGGTCGGTTGGCCTATTCACCCAACTCGAGGATCACAGGGCAATGGTCCGAATGAAACGCACTGTGATCGTGAGCAACCGTTTTAATGCGATGCACCAACGCGTCACTCACGCACTGATAGTCCAAACGCCAACCCTTGTTTGACTTACGAGCATACTGCGTCGTTCGCCACCACGTATAGCTGACCTCATCAGGGTGCGTGTGTCGAAAAGCATCGACAAAACCACAGTTCAACCAACGCGAGAACCAATCTCGCTCTTCCGGCATGAATCCTGAGTTTCCATTGTTGCGATCGGCATTGAAGATGTCGATCTTCTGATGGGCGATGTTGTAGTCGCCGACCACGATGATGTTAGGGCGATCTTCAAGCAAACGTTCGACGCACTGTTGAAAATCATCCAAGAACCGCATCTTGTAAGCTTGACGTTCAGCACCGGAACCGCCATTGGGAAAGTAGCAATTGAAGATCGTTAGGTCATCGAAATCAGTTCGAATTACGCGGCCTTCGACATCGTAGTCGTCCAACCCCAAGCCACTATAGACTTTCGTTGGTTCCACTTTTGAGAACGTCGCAACGCCGCTGTAACCTTTGCGCTGCGCAGGATGCCAATAGTGCTTGTAGCCAATACTGTCGAGCAACAAAACCGGTAACGAATTGGGTTGCGTTTTCGTTTCCTGAACGCAAACGATGTCCAGATCGTTATCCACGATCCAATCGAGCACTCCATCTTTGATTGCGGAACGCATTCCGTTGACGTTATAAGTAGCGATCTTCATGTTGGCATTATAAAGCAACGTGGAACGGCGGTCCTCCGCCGTTTGATCCATTTCCACGTTTGCTAAATTCTACGTTGGAGACCAACGTGCTACGACTAAGCACTTTCGCCCAAAAACAGCGGTTTCAAATGTCGTTCATAAAGATTCAAAGTCACGTTGCGCGAAACTTCCTCTTCATACTTGCTGAGCATATTCAAATACTCATCGCCAGCCAACGCTGCAATCTTGTAGCCAACATGCAACAACTGACGAACCGACGAATTGAAATTCGGATCGCTTGGAATGTGACGAACTGTTGCCACAAACTTGTCTGAGGACCAACCACTTACTTCTTCTGGAGAAGGCAATTTCGATTCGTCGATATCAATCACGGTCGCATACGGTTCACAAAGAGCAGCCCGTTTCTCGAAGGCTTTTGCATACACATCTTTCGCCAACTCAAGCCCATCGCCACCGGCTTCGGCGAGTCCGATGATCTCTTCGAGCCATGTCGTGCCGGCGGTTTTGATGTGCAAACCTGCTCCCGTTTTTTCGAGGCAACGACGAATCGGAGCGTAGATCGAGAACTTGTCGCTGCCCGAATGCACGCTGAGCTTCAGGTTCGCTGGCAAGCCAAACTCTTTGACCGCAAAAGCAATCACCGCGAGATCATCAGAAAATTCTCGTTCAAACTTTTCAACGTCGCCAACGTAATCCACGCCTTTGTTAAAGCGACCCGTAAACTTTGGAGCCACCGTCTGCAATGGAACTTCATGTTGAGCCAACGCCGCAAGGATTATCAGTAGCTCAACAGGCGTTTGCGGCGAATCAGTTTCATCCATCGAAACCTCGGTGATAAATTCTTCGTCACCCTTTTTCGATTTGATGTATCGATAGATTTCGGCAGCCGAAAGAACCGCTTTCAAAAACTGCTTCGCCGCAGCTTCCATGCTCTCGCGTGTGATGACGACAGAATCTGGAATTCCTTCGATCTGATGCGTTCCGATCAGTTTTTCATTGGCACCAATGAATGAGGCAATTTCTTCTTCCGTACAAGCCGAACCAATGGCGTCCGCGACGTCGAGCGTAAAGAAATCACTACAAGGTAGGAATCGATCGACCGTCGAAAGGTTGATGTGATCGGCGTCTACGTAATGCGAACCCGAGTAGCCTAGCTTTTTGCAGGCCGCATCCGCAGCATCTCGAATGCTCTGCGGTTCGGTTCCAATGGTCAGATGCTCACGATTGGACTTATTCCAAACAGGGACAACATCGAATCCGTGTTCGTTGATCTTCATCAAGGCCGCAAGCTGTGCAGCTGCCTGGCGTGTGAAACGATCGCCAACACCAAACGAAAACTTCTCAATCAAACGCATCGAATTCTTTCTTGTCTCAGATCGCACTTACATATCAAGGCATCATGATCGAATGATCGACTAAAAAATCCAGCGGTGATGTCGCTCAACCGCAACGAATCGGCATATTTAGTTGCCCACAACAAAGCAAGCTGACTTTGCAAATCGAGGAAGCCATTGCCAAAACGGAAAACCGAACGACAATGACCGTCTTCCTGATCCTGACGCGATGAAAATCTAGAGGCGATCCCTTGAAAGCTATCTCATTTGATGCAGAAAAAACCATCAGCGTAATCGAATGCGATCCGCCTTCGGCTCCCGGCGAAGGAGAAGTTCAAGTAGCGATTCATCGGGTTGGCATTTGCGGCACCGACACCTCAGCGTGGCTTGGCAAGTTCCCATTCTTTCAGTTCCCACGTATTCCTGGACATGAACTGGGCGGAGAAATCGTGGAACTAGGGCCCGGCGTGACCAACGTTGCTGTTGGAGATCGTGTCAGCATCGAACCCTACATGTACAACCCCCAAAGCTACTCCAGCCGCAAAGGGAAACCGAACTGCTGCAACGACATGTCGGTGATCGGCATTCACTCTAACGGCGGCATGTGCGAACGCATCAACATGCCCGCTCACAAGATGCACGTCAACAATTCGCTTGCCTATGAGCAATTGGCTTTAGTGGAAACTTTGGCCATCGGATGCCACGCGACCAATCGCGCCAATCCAAAACCTGACGATACCGTTTTGATCATCGGCGCCGGGCCAATTGGATTGACCTGTGTTGAATTCGTTCGAGCTCGTGGTTGTAAGATCGTGATGATGGACATCAACGAAGATCGATTGGAGTTCTGTCGCGAGAAGATGGGCATCGAAAAAACGGTCACCGTAAAACCAGACGGCAGTCACGCCAAAGAAATCGAGTCAATTTCAAATGGAGACTTTTTCGATGTCGTCTTTGATGCAACAGGACATCCCGGCAGCATGGCTTCAGCGGTAAACTTCGTGGCCTTCGGCGGAACGCTTTGCTTTGTTGGCGTTTCATCAGGCGAGATCGTCATTCACCATCCGACGATGCATCGACGAGAGATGACATTAATGAGCAGTCGCAACGCGATGCCGGCTGACTTCGGAGAAGTCATGCGATTGATGGAAAGCGGTCAGATTGTGACTGACCCGTGGATCACACATCGTTCGACGATGGAAAGTCTCTCCGACGACTTCCCGTCATTTCTTGATCCGGCAGCTCAGGTGCTCAAGGCGATGGTGCATATTACCGAATAGCATCGGAGGCGGAGATCTTAACCGCCGAGCGTATCGCTGACAGTTGAATCAATTTCGGCGTCGGGATTCATTTCCGCAAGCCGCTGCTTTAGTTCTTCTCGGACAACTGGCAATTCGTGTGGGGCCTCAATCCCCAAGCGAACACCACCGCCAGACACGCGAACAACCGTCACGGAGATATCTTCTCCGATCCAGATTCGCTCACCGACTTTTCTACTTAAAACCAACATCTTCGTTCACTTCCTCGATTCAATTTCGCTTTGGCATGCCCATCCAACGTCATCTATCGCAACTAGCAAATAATTTGCAGCGAGGAACCATTTGCGACAGCTATAATCGATTAATTCTAAGGTTTATGCGTCGATTTTCAAGCCGCAGACCGGTTGACAGGACATTTTTGGAGATCAGCAGAAACGGCAGCGAGAGCGATAGTCACCTTCGCACGATCTGGGAAACATATAAAACCCCTAACAAACTGGAATTTGCGTCACTCTCATCCAACGATTTGGTTTGATAGAATAGGACGAGGGGATTCCTCCCCTTAACAAGAACAAATTTCCTAATGGTTCGTTTTTCGGCCTTTCGAACATTTATCAGGCAGACCCTATGGCTTCACGTTTATCTTTTCTCGCTCTGCTGTCCATCTCGTTTTTCTTTACGAACCATTGGGTAGCGGCGGAAGAGAGTCAGTGGTCGGACAACCCGAAAGAGTCAATCGCCGCGGCGAAAAAAGACAAGAAGGACATCCTGTTATTGTTCACCGGAAGCGACTGGTGTCCTCCGTGTAAGAAGCTGGAACAGGAAGTTTTCGCAGACGAGGATTTTTACGCTGAAGCAGAGGGGCATTTCGTATTCGTCAAGTTTGATTTTTTGAAGAACTCTCCGCTGCGAGACGAAGTCAAAAAGAAGAACGAAGAATGGTCAAGTAAGTTTGGCGTCGACTCATTTCCAACGATCGTACTGGTCGACCCTGAACTCAAACCTTATGCGTTCGCGGGCTACGAAGAAGGAGGCGCCGAAAACTTTTTGGGAATGCTCGAGGAGAGTCGTCAGATTCGGATTACTCGCGATGAAAAGATGACCGCTGCCGCAAAGGCTCAAGGCGATGATCGTGCGAAGCTTCTGGACGAAGCACTTACCGCCATGCCCCGTGAAATCAGCGACGTCTATTACGCGGAGATCATCGAAGAAATCGTTAAGCTCGACGAAGACGACGACTTGGGCTTGCGAACGAAATGGAACGAGGCCAAAGATACCGAACTCCGCAAGTCGATTCTTACGGACGTCATGATGGTGGCTCGACTCGATTCGCCTGAGCGAGCAATTCAGATGATCGACGAAATTCTTGGCTCGGTGAAGTTTACGACCAAACAACGTATCGAGATCATGCAGATCAAGCTTAACCTTGTTCGAAAGTTGGATAACCCTGCAAAAAAAGTCGATGCTTTGCTGGACGAAATGATTGCGATGGAAGGACTCGGCGATGCCACCGTCGAACGCTTGATTGTCAAAAAGATCTACTTGATGGTCGGCTCGAAGCGGCGTGATGAAGCGATGAAAGTTCTTGACGCCGCGATTGCCGAAGGTCGAACCAAAGGGCGGGCCGGTGTTTACTTGCTGGCCTGCAAAGGCGAACTTTTGGACTCGGTCGAGAAATTCGACCAAGCCGTGGAAGCTTTCGATCTTGCGATCGCTGCCGCAAAGAACACTCCAGACGTTCTGGCCGAAGTCGTCAGCGGAAAAGCGGATTCGCTCTATGCCGCCGGCAAGGAAGCGAATTCACTTCAGGTTCTCGATACGTTTGCTGACGACACCGACATGCCAGCTGACTTGCGAGCTGAAGCACTGCTTCACAAATCGATGCTGATGCGAGAATCCGGCAAGCAACGAACTGCTCGACTGGTCGAAAACCGCGCGATCGAGATCATCGAATCGACCAAGGAACGTACCGAGATTCAAAGTGTGGTTGAAAGACTACGAAAAAAATACGACAAATAGACCGGTCAGGTTTGCTACCAGCCCAAGACAGACACAAGTCACCTTTCACCCATAACAGGATCCCCATGAGCCGTTCAAAAAAGAAGAATTCGAAAAAACGAGGACAGGATCGACGTTCGTTCATGCAAATGTCAGCCGCCGCTGGCATGGTCGGTTTCTGGAGCAGTGCAGGGCTGCGTCCCGGTCAGCTCGCCAATCCTGGCAGATCGGCTCTGGAAGAAATTCGTTTTGCGTGCATCGGCGTTGGCGGCAAAGGCGGCAGTGACTCAACGAACATGGCGGGCATCGGAAAAGTCGTCGCCATTTGTGACATCGACGAAGACACACTAAACAAGAAAACGATCGAGTTCCCCGACGCGAAAAAGTACACCGACTATCGCAAGCTGTTCGACGAAATGGGCGACAGCATCGACGCTGTTTCCGTGAGCACGCCTGACCACACCCACGCGGTCATCGCGATCCGGGCGATGCGTATGGGCAAGCACGTTTACTGTCAGAAACCGCTGACTCACTCGATCGAAGAAGCTCGCATGATGAGCGACATCGCCAAAGCAAGCGGCGTCAAGAGTCAGATGGGCAACCAAGGAACAGCGCTCAGCAACCTGCGCGAATCGGCTGCTCTTTGCCGCGCGGGCATCGTTGGTGCTCCGAAAGAGATTCATGTTTGGACGAACCGTCCCGTTTGGCCGCAGAGCTTTGGCTTGAAAGTCAAAACGGCTCCTGGAGCTGGAGAAGAAAAAGAGTGGAACGAGCGCAAAGCAAAAGTCCATTGGGAGAATTGGCTTGGCCCTGCAGCAGCTGAAGACTACAGCCCTGAGATCCATCCGTTCAAATGGCGTGGATTCTGGAAGTTCGGAACGGGAGCACTTGGCGACATGGCGTGCCACACGCTCAACATGTCCTTCATGGCTTACGATCTGTTCAATCCAACATCCGTCGAAGCTGTCCATGACAAACACGATGGCGTATGCTTCCCAGCGAAGTCGCAGATCACCTTCCAGTTCCCGGCCAGCAACGATCGCGGCCCCGTCAAAATGGTTTGGTACGACGGCGGTGCTCGCCCCGAAGCGGAGCTACTTGCTGATTTGCCACGCATTCAAAAAGACGGCAAGTCCAAGCACTACACCAGTGCGGCTTTGATCGTTGGCGAAAATGGAAAGTTCTATTCGCCAGGCGACTACGGCGGAGAGCCTCGCCACACAGGCGTTATCCAGAATGGCGAGTTCATTCGCCAAGCAAAAATCACACGTCCAAAGGAAGACGACGGCGGCGACAGTCCGTTTGCGAAGTTCAAAGACATCGAGTTCACTGTCTCGCCCGGTCACGTTGAAGAACTTGGCGAAGCGATCCACGGTGGAGCCGATCCTATCTCGAACTTCCCAGGCTACTCAGGAAAATTGACCGAAAGCATTTTGCTCGGCAACCTCTCGCTGATGGCTGGCAAGAAAGTCGAATGGGATGCAGAAAACATGATCGCGACTGACGTCGACGAAAAGACTCAAAAGCTGATTCGTCACGACTATCCGGATGCGTACACCATCCATGAAGGTGCAACAGTTCAATAGACCGAACTTTCGCAAGACTCATATCCTGTCTGATACTTGGCCCGAACGTAAAAACGTTCGGGCTTTTTTCGTTATTTAGTTGATAGTAACACTCACTAAATATCACTATGAGGATACAAAATTCCGGATTCGTTGTCGTACCAGAATGCCGCGTACACTTCGCTTGAGACGCGAAATGTTGGTTAGCTGACACAACGGAACTTCTGCTTTTGACAAGAATCAGGTGACTCGTATAGTTCATAGATGCCGACCACCAGCGGCGGCAGTTGATTTCCTTTCGATTTCAGCGATGGCTCGTACTTCCACGTCTCTGCGATGTGCTTCCTCCAAGGCGATCGAACTACGATTGCATGTTCTACATTCATGGCTCCAAGAAAAGAGACGTTGCACATGTACCAATTGCTTTCAAAAGTTGCTCAACGCGTAATCAGGAAGTTGAATTCCTCAAAACACTCTCCTCCATCCTCCGTTCGGCCGTCGAGAAAACAGCTCACTGGTCTGAGCTATCAAGACCTCGAATCGCGTCGACTTCTCGCCGGTATCGAGTTCACTGCCTCCACCGGACAGGTTTTAATCGGTGGCACTGACGCAAATGATGTTGCTCAAGTAACTCAGTCGGGCAGCACGATCACGGTAACTCAGCAGGGATTTGGCAGTCGTACATTCAATGTCGCCGATGTGAACTCGATCTTCTTCGTCGGTCTTCGCGGAAACGATTTCTTTCAGAATCAGACTTCGATTGACAGTACTGCTTATGGCCAAGTCGGCAATGACACATTGATTGGCGGGTCCGGCAATGACCGCTTGGTTGGCAATGGCGACAATGACACAATTCGCGGCAACGGCGGAGACGATGTCATTGTCGGTGGAAACGGAAACGACTTAATTGATGCAGGCGCCGGAAACGATCGAGTCCTTGGCGTGGCCGGGACGAACACGATCGAAGGCGGAGCAGGAGATGACACCATCTATGGTGGCAATGATGCCGACACCATCACTGACAGCGGCGGAACGAATTTGCTGGTCGGCAACAATGGCACTGACACCATCACCGGAGGAACAGGCGCGGACAACATTTTCGGAGGCGGTGGAAACGATGTGATCCTTGGTGGCGCCGGCAACGACAGGATCTTTGCTCAAGGCGGCAATGACGCAGTTTCTGGTGGTTCCGGCGACGACGTTGTTGGCGGAAACGATGGCAATGACGTTCTTCAAGGCGCGCAAGGCAATGACCGAATTATAGGTGGAGCAGGAACCGATCGAGCCAACTTCTCCGGCAACCTGTCAGCGTATGAAGTAACGGCCTCCGGTGCGGACCTGATCATCAACGATTTGCGCGGCCCGAACTTTGGATTGCGCGATCTGGTCATCAGTGTCGAGGAATTTGCATTTGCTGACGGTGTTCGATCGAGGGATGAAATTTTAAATCCGCCGCAGGCTAGTGAGGTGATTACGATTCAGCCAATCGTTGCCTCAAATTCCAACGGGACCAACACGGCAGAATTTTTTGGCAACGCTCAACAGGAGCTGGACATCAAGAGACAAATCGACGTGATTTTTGCCCAAGCGGACATCGATGTTGAATTTCTCCCAGCCAAACGCGTCAACGACACATTCATCAACATTGGAAACGGAGGAACACGTCCGGGATCGGATCTGAATCGGATCGTTACCAGCGGTGACAATTCCGGACTTGGAAATCCTGATCGTCGAGTAATCGACTTTTACTTCGTCGAAACCGTGCCGGGATTCAGTAACCTCGGTGACAACGTAGCCAGTGGGCTCGCCTTTGTTGGCAATAGCGGGATCGCGATGCACGTCGGCGACAACTTGGTTGACTTTGCCAACGGGCGGGCCGTCATCGCTCGCGTTGCGGCTCATGAAATCGGCCACAACCTTGGTCTTTCGCACGTGGCGGGCGACGATAATCTGCTTTCCGAAAGCGGTAGTTCCACGAGGCTGACGCAGTCTCAGATCGACACCGCAATCGCGAGTCCGATTTCTCGGCCTGTCTAGTCGGCCTTTCTAGTCGCAATACCGTTCAATGAAGGTGATTCAGTAGGGTCGTTGCAGTTGGGGAGGTGGCATAAGCCTCTGGCTTGTGGACATGCAGAACACAGGCCAGAGGCCTATGCCACCGAGACTTTGGCTTCATGGAACGATATTGCGTCCAAGAGAGAAGCCAACGTCATGTCTGATCAAAACAAAAAACCCGGAACTCTCTCGCTAATTTTCACCGCCGCGGTGGCGCTTCCAAGCTTGATACTATCCGAACTTGCGTCGCGGACTTCGATCAACCGCGTTACAGCTGAAACCTCCACAATTGTAAAACGTCGAGTCTGGTTTTCAGAACTCCTGAGGATTCCCGGCAATCTCATTCTGCGTTGCCGGAGAGCGCCGGTGTTCGTGTTGTCCAAGTCCGACTGGCATGATCGTGAACAACAGCTCACCAATGCGAAATCGACCCATGCAGGGTTGCTCATCGATCGACTCGATGGCGTTCCACTTTCTGAATATCTTGCCAACGAGGATTCCGCCGAAGAGAAACTGGCAGCGGTCTCCACAGCGATGCGATCACTTTTCGATTTCCATCTGCGTTTCGACCAAAGCCACGGTGATGCTTCGTCAACCAATGTCATGATCCATGAATTCGAAGGTCATCTTTCGGCGACATGGTTCGATTTCGATGTCGCTCATGATGAATCCGTTCCAGAAGTCATTCGGCGAGCCGACGATTTGAGGGCGCTACTGTACACATCCAAGCCTTGGTTGAAAAACGAGGAGTTCGTGACGTTGTTTCCCGAATGGAATTCATTCTACGCGGACGATGATGTCTGGAATGAGCTTCTTGAAACGATGAGCAAGCCGTTACAGCATTGTGACATTTTCCATCTTGCCCAACAAAAACGAGCCAAAGCCGCCCAAGCTCAAAGTTCCTGAGGCGGTTTGCGCAGTTACGCCAGACAAAACCGTTCGCTTTTTCTGGTCTCTCGGGTTCTTGTGGATAACTTGGACTTTGATTTCCGGCGCAAAACGAAAACTGATGCTGTTTTCAGAGGAGAAAGCGGTGTTCGCCTCTGAAATTGGAAGCCAGAGTATTTCGGGAAAATCGCGACACCCACAGGAATCCGCGATGGACCGAAACTTATTCGCTTGCTTCTTGCGATTGAACTGTTACGTTGGCGGAATCTCTTAGATTTCTTGTCATGGGTGTTTGATGAGTATTCGTTTTTTTCTTGCGATCCGAATGTTCTCACCATTGCTGATGGTGTTTATCCTGTTGTCTGCGAGTTTTAATATCGCGTGTGCGCAGGTCATAAAGAACAACACTGCCAATGTGGTAGAGAAAAGCATTTCTGCAGAAGCTTCATTGCAGTCAAACGGCGGAGCTTACACAGCACGATTTCGCCTTCAACCTCTTGACGCAGGCAGTAGATGTAATGTCAAGATCAAACTTACGAATCCAACCAAGAACAAGGTTAAGTTTGACAAAATCAAAACGTCATGCCAGTGCGGCTCCCTAACGTTTGATTCCAGTGAAGTACCCGGTAACGGTGAAATAACTGGTGAGCTTGTTTGGAAAGTTCCAAGTTCGAGTCAGAATGAGAAAGCCACCGTTTCTGCAACAATGTACTTTCAAAACTCACCCATTGTTGACCTGAAGCTGGAAGCATTGTTAAAGGGCAACTTCCACGTCGGTCACTGTGGAATCGCCAAGCGGGTCGATGGAGGGTTGTTTAGATGGCACATTCCGGTCGGGGTAACTTCCCCACTGAAGCTCGACAACTTGAAAATTACGTTGTCAGAGCAATTGGATGGATTTACTGTCTCGTTGGACAAGGAAAAAGAAAGTGGAGAAAGGAAGAATTCCGCATCTAAAAATGTAAATACGAGAGTTCCTCAAAAGACTCCAACTTATGAAGCAGGCAGAGTCGTAATTTATGCTCATGAATCGATGGTTGGTAACGAATTTCGATTTGGTGAAATTTCTATTGCGGACAAGACGACAAAGAAACGAGTCATCAAAGAACTCACCCTGTTCGCCAACCCACCGATTGTTGTGAGCCCGAGGCTGCTGGACTTCAAAGATGATTTGAATGATGACAGTGATGATCTCGTTGCGAAAGTCTTCGTCCAACTCGACTCAACGTATTTTCCCGAAAATGAACAACGTGACACGGAATCGAGCCGAATTTCAAGGGTCAAGCGGGTTGCAAACAGCACGAACAAGACGGCTCCAAAGCGGAAGATTGATTTCTCCGCAAAACTCATGGTCTCGGGGGAGGAAGTTGACTTGGAAGTCAAGCGTATTGGTAGTCGCGTCGTGCGAATTCGTGCAACTTGCTCTGCTGAAGCCTTCCATTTGTTCGACACCGATGCAACCGCAGTCTGGCTTTTCAAAGCTAACCAACGAGATTTTGAAGTTCCATCCAAATTAGCGCGGAGATAATTGTTACGCTCTGCGAATTTTCCTTGAGTGGGGTATTCCAATGAGAATTGTCCTAAGTATCGCTTTTTTACTCGCCATGTTCGTGATCCCTTTACAGGAAGAGACTTACGGACAGGGCACCCCCAAGCCCAAGCCTGTTCCTGGGGTGACGGTTGAAGATGATGGATGCTGGGTAGACGTCAAGGATCCACCCAAATGTGGTGATGACCACGACGAATCGTTCTGCGAAGGCGGTTGTTCTTTGAAGGTTGTGAGCAAACCCGGTGTTGATCCTATCGTAAAAAAACGAAAATGCGACGACACTCCAACGTATGACTATGTCGAGGAAGATCGAGAAATTAATGAGGTTGAAGAGGTTTTTGATTTCGACAGGGCTGGGCTTGACGATACCACGAAGATAAAAGTGACGTGTGTTTATGCTCGAGAATGCACTTGTGACAACCTTGGTGATGAAGGGTGGCAATGCACGCCACCTAGCGACGGTAGTCGAGGCACGCCGAAAACGAAAGTCGATGGCGAGAAAGCCAGTGGAGAAGTCTGTCCTGACGAAGACGACTCTGGCAATCCTGGAGGCATCGAACCGGTACCAGTTGAGGAAGAGGATATAAAGTAACTCTAGCGAATTTTGTGGCCCGCGATGGCATTCCATCGCGGGAGTTTTCTATCCAAAGGCACTCGAACGAACTGCAATGATGACAAGAACATGTTTGTTGGCCGCCTTTATTCTTTGCGGTCTTATTGCTTTTTTACCAGCCCAAGATATTCCGGTTCCGACGGAACAGGCAGTCGACGCTTGTAGCATCATTGGTGCCGCAATTGCCAACTCCGACGCTTGGGAGACGGGAGATGTGCTAATTCGGTTAACGGATTCGTTCGACAACGTTAGTACCGACGCAGAAAAGCCGGTAGGCACGGTATTTTCGCGAACTGACTACTTGCGTTTTCAGTTCGACAATCAATCCGGAATGCACCTAAGGATCATGTGAAAAATAACTTGGGTGTTTCGGGTTCGAATTTATAGTTGAATTGTCCGAGAGTTTTGTCGCGAATGATAGTCGGCATTTCAGTGTATTGAGTAGATGGCTTTTCTTTGG
>CALLUY010000065.1 GCA_938010615.1 uncultured Pirellulaceae bacterium
ACCGTTCAATGAAGGTGATTCAGTAGGGTCGTTGCAGTTGAGGAGGTGGCATAAGCCTCTGGCTTGTGGACATGCAGAACACAGGCCAGAGGCCTATGCCACCGAGACTTTGGCTTCATTGAACGGTATTGCCGTTAAACAATCTCAGTCGCCTGCGGATTGCAGTTAAACAATAACCCGTAGCTTATTCGAGTCGCACGATCCTGCACCTCGCTTACGCTTCGGGTTATAATTTTGTAAGGCGGAACGCATCCGCTTCAAACCTTTCAGGAATCCAAAATGCAAACTCAACTGGTCGTAATCGGTGGTGGTCCCGGTGGCTACGCAGCAGCTTTCCTCGCAGCTGACGAAGGCATGAACGTCGTACTGGTCGAATCCGAAGGTCGGCTCGGCGGAACGTGTCTGATTCGCGGATGCATTCCGTCGAAGGCATTGTTGCATGTCGCTCGCGTTCTTTCTGAAACGGCTGAGCTGGAACACGATTGGGGTGTGAGCTTCGGAACGCCGCAAATCGAGCTGGATAAACTTCGTGATCGCAAAAATCGCGTCATCGACACACTGACCGGTGGACTCGACGGACTCGCAAAGCAACGCAACGTCACCGTCATTAAAGCTCGCGCCAAATTCGTTAACGCAACAACCGTTGAGCTTGAAGGCGACGATGCATCGATTCCTGAAGGCCGCCAAATCACTTTCGAACACGCCATCATCGCCACCGGCAGTACGCCCGCGATGCCGGGCGCGTTTCGACATGAGTCCGATCGAGTTATGGATTCGACGGGCGCTTTGAATCTTGTCGACATTCCCGAAACGATGCTGATCATCGGCGGCGGCTATATTGGCTTGGAAATGGGAACCGTCTACGCAAATCTCGGAACTCAAGTCAGCGTCGTGGAGCTGCAAGACGGCTTGCTGATGGGAGCCGATCGCGATTTGGTTCGCCCGCTGGCGAAGCATTTGAAGGTGCTTTTCGAAGATCGTATTTTCCTCGAATCGAAAGTCGGCTCATTGTCAGTCGAAGGTGACAAGGTTCAAGTGACCTTCGAAGGTCCAAAGAAGTTCGGCACCGAGTCCTACGACCGCGTGCTCGTTTCGGTTGGACGTTGGCCCAACACCAAGGACCTTGGCCTCGAAAACACAGCCGTACAAACGGACAAACTTGGTTTCGTTGCCCATGATGCTTCGCTTCGAACGGACGAGCCAAACATTTTCGTGATCGGCGACGCTGCTGGCGAACCGATGCTGGCTCACAAAGCAAACCACGAGGGTCGCCACGCGGTTGAAGTGATCCTCGGCCACGCGACGACATTTGATCGTCGCACGATTCCGGCTGTCGTCTTCACCGATCCAGAAATTGCTTGGACGGGTCTGACCGTTGACGAAGCGAAGGCTCAGAATGTTCCCCACGAAGTCGTAAAATACCCTTGGGCTGCCAGCGGTCGTGCTCAGGCATTGGGCCGAACCGAAGGCATGACGAAGTGGTTGGTCGATCCTGAAAGCGAGCAAGTAATCGGCTGCGGCATCGTCGGCCCAGGCGCTGGTGAGTTGATCGCCGAAGCGGCTCTGGCGATTGAGATGGGCTGCGTCGTTCGCGACATCGCCGAAACCATTCATGCTCACCCGACGTTGAGCGAAACGATGATGAACAGTGCCGAAGTGTTCTACGGAACGGCGACTGAGATCTACAAGCCAAAGAAGAAGAAGTAGGTTTTCGGTTTACGGTGTGCGGTTTTCGGTACAGCGTAGCTCGGTGGTTCCCACCGAGAAATCAATCCACACTTCCAACTTCACACTTTATAAAACCGCACACCGAAAACCGTAAACCGAAAACCAACCCCCATGTACCGTTACGTCCTACGCTCCAAACGCGAAATTTCAAAGATGCGAGCGGCGGGGCTTGTGGTCTGGGAAGCCCACCAGTCCGCGGCGCGGATGATTAAGGCTGGCGTAACAACTGCCGAAATCAATCAGGTCTACATCGACGTGTTCGCTCGTCATGAAGCGACGCCGCTGTTTCTGAACTACGGCGGAACGGATGAGCGACCGCCCTTCCCTGCCGAAATTTGTGCATCGATCAATGATGAAGTCGTCCACGGCATTCCGTCGGATCGCGAGCTTGTCGATGGAGACATCATCGCCGTCGATACGGGTTGCCGAGTCAACGGTTGGTGTGGCGACGCTGCGGTAACGCATGCGATTGGCGAAATCGATGACGAAGCAAAAAAGTTGCTCGAAGTCACTCAGCAGACTTTGGATCTCGCGATCGATGCGATGGGCCGTTGTAAGAAATGGTCCGAAGTCGCCAAAGAGATGGAAGACTTCGTCCACGCTGGCGGATTTTCTGTTGTCGAAGAGATGGTTGGACATGGCATCGGCAAGAATCTTCACGAGCCTCCTCAGGTGCCGAACTATCTGTCTCCGTCATTGATGGCTAACGAAGATTTCGAATTGCGTCCCGGTTTGGTGTTGGCAGTCGAGCCGATGGTCAACGCGGGGGTGAAAGAGATTCTCGAGGAAGACGACGGCTGGACGATCGTCACTGGCGACGCAAAACCTAGCGCCCACTTCGAACACACGCTCGCGATCACTGCCGACGGCGTCAAACGTTTGACCGGCCCACCAAACGAAGAAGAGCTCGCCTCAATGCCCGAGTGGCTTCACGATTCCAGCACGTGGTTGCGTTGGTAGGTGGCATAAGCCTCTGGCTTGTGACTGCATTTCTTCGTAGTGACGGCTTCCAGCCGTCGCGCTTGCCGAACATGCAATTGTTGAAACGCGGAGATGCGGAGTTCGCTGAGGACTTGCATGTACTGACTAAGATGGCAATCTGGTTCAAGGAGTCATGAATCAACATTTGCTTTGATCTCTGTGTCCTCCGTGCCTCCGTGTTTCAAAACTTTGCATGGATGAGTTTTAAAACACAGAGGCACAGAGAACACAGAGGGCATGCAGTTCGATTCTCGCTCACGATTCCAGCACGTGGTTGCTTTGGTAGGTGGCATAAGCCTCTGGCTTGTGATTGCGCTTGCCGAACAT
>CALLUY010000066.1 GCA_938010615.1 uncultured Pirellulaceae bacterium
CTCAGTTGACCTCCAAAGATGTTAATCGCAACGGCCAAATTGAGATGTCAGAGTTTGCGAAGGAATGGACTGTTGATACCGTCAAAGACTTCTACGACAAGGACAAAAATAAAGACGGTGTCATCACTGCAAAAGAGTGGAACGGCAAGTAAGCCGGCCAAACATGCGAACATTGGCCACGGCACGAAATTTTCGAAAGTGCCGTCGAATTAGGTCCATTTCTTCAGAAACATGGCTGGCAAAAGAATTCAGTTCGGCATCAAGTTCGTCTTACTTCTGACGTTGCTGTTTGCTGGTGTGCTGGGCTGGATTGGCTATAAGGCTGAACTGAGTCGACGAGAAGACAGAGCCATTTCTGCCATCGAACAACTTTGTAAGGAGTTCGAGTTCAGCTACGGTGATGATCCAGACAGTGTTGCTCCGGGGCCAGCATGGATCCGAAGTCTGTGGGGTCAACGAGTTTTTGCGCGCGTCGAAGAAGTTCAAATAAGAGAATTCGACCCCGCGGCGATCAAACACTTGAGCGCTTTCAAGCAACTTCGCGATCTCCAACTTGCTGGTTGCGATCAGGAGGTCGACTTGAGTGTCCTTGCCGAGTTACCACTGCTTGAAAGCATCGGCATTAGCGAACTAAAGCACCTGCAGCGGCTGAATGAACTTGCTGGCCATCGCTCATTAAAGGAATTAATGATTGATGATTGCGAGTCATTCAAAAGCTATCGCGGCATTGCCGACATGCCAAATCTTGAATACCTGTATGTTACTTCTGAGGCGATTGATGATGGAACGCTAACTGGCCTGCCCTCGCTGAAAGAGGTCTATTTGAAGGGAAATCTACCGTGGAAGGACTTTCAGATTTTGTCGCAGTTTCCGGCTTTGGAAAAAGTCAGATTGGTAGGATTGGAGAACCTTGAATCTCTTGCCGGTATCGAGTCTCTGACGTCGCTAAAGGAGTTGGATGTTGCATTTGGATACTCACTCAAAAACCTGACCGACATCGGAGGACATCCGCAGCTGGAAAAAGTCGAACTCGACGGCGTGTTTCTGGATCTTAAGGGCGTTCACGAGATGCCCAAATTGAAATCGCTGGTGCTGGATTCATTCGATTTAAAATCCTTTGATGGGTTAAGCGAACTACCGCAGTTGAAAGAGTTTCGCGCGGGTGACTCCCAAGTCAGCGACATCAGCGCCGTCGTCAATTGCCCTGCCCTACGACTATTGCATATCTGTTCCTATGAATTGTCAGACCTATCGCCGGTACATGGTCTGACCGGATTGGTAGAATTGAACTTGTGTCATTGCAAACTGAATGATCTCGATTTTCTCGCCGACAATTCAGTTCTTGAAGTGCTGGACATTGAATGCTGGGAGCTTGCCGACGCAAGCGGCCTTGCGTCAGGTTCTTTGAAAACTCTGAAGCTCCACTCTGAGTTGTCCGAAGATGGTTCACCGATTCTTGTCGCTGGTCTTGCAGAAATTGTCGAACGCAATCCAGGACTTTTGAATGTCAGTTTGAGTAGCCCAGAGCCAACAGCGCTTTTAAAGGTCGGTCAGCTGCAGTCTTTGGAATCGCTTCAGATATCCGGGGCTGACGATTTGGAAAACCTAGACTTCTTAAAGTCATCGCCAGTGATTGACCTTGAGGTTTTTGAATGCCCCAACCTGAAAGATCTGAGCGCCCTTAAGGGGAACACCCGAATCGGTAAAATTCGACTTTACGACTGTGGAATCGAAAACCTCGACGGGTTGATGGGGACGGCGGGCCTTGAGCATCTCGACATCTCTGGTTGCCAACATCTGCACCGAATTGATGGATTGTCGCAATCAGCGTCCCTGAAAAGCCTGATCGTCGAATACTGTAAAAACCTGGAATCGCTGCGAGGGATCGATGGCTGTACGATGCTGGATAAGCTCGATGTGACAGACGCTCTCAAGGTGAACGACATCTCAGTTGTCTTTAAATTGCCGCCGCTGGAACGGTTGCGATTACCGAAACAGTTTGCTCCGCAGCTTCCGCAGCTTAAAGTTGCTCACCCAAAGGCGTACATTTCCTTTTCTTTTTAGTGTTTGTCTCGACGGCACGCGGCACGATGAAACAAAAAAAAGGCACTGGAGAACCAGTGCCTTTCGCATTTCAGTTTTCAATTCGCTGAGTACTAACTAACTACTCTTCGAGCAAGCCAGAGAAGTTTCGCATCACTAGGTGACTGTCGATCTTCTGAACCAAGTCAAACGCGACGCTAACCGCAATCAAAAGACCGGTGCCTCCGTAGAAGCTGGCAACCATGTAGTCGACGCTGAGCGTTTGCGTGATGATCGTCGGAACGATCGCGATCAGAGACAGGAATCCGGCACCCACGTAAGTGATTCGCTCGAGCACTTTCTCAAGGTAGTCCTCAGTTCGGCGGCCTGGACGATAGCCTGGAATGAATGTTCCGCTGTCCTTCAGATTGTCAGAGATCTCTTTCGGATTGAAAGTAATCGCTGTCCAGAAGTAACAGAAGAAGTAGATCATCGCGACGTAAACGAGTACGTACAACATTGACGTGTAATCACCGAGGGCGTTTCCGATGTTGGTAATGAACCGAGAAACAGAACCCGTCCCCATCGATCCCCCGAGAGCACTCAAAGCGACGGGCGGCAACATCAGCAAAGACTGAGCGAAAATGATCGGCATGACGCCGGCCTGATTGATTCGCAGCGGCATGTATTGACGACTTCCGCCATAGACCTTGCGACCGCGAACATGTTTCGCACTCTGGGTTGGAATACGCCGCTGGGCCAGCGTGATAAACACCACGCCCGCTACCACCGTGACGAAGATGATGATCAACAGAATGATCTTCTCGAGACCAACTTTGCCGCCGTAGTTCAAACCTTCCAATCGCATCGTCGCGTTGCCAATCAGTCCGAATAGAGCACCCGGCATTTGAGCCACGATACCGGCCATGATCAGCAAACTGATTCCGTTACCGATTCCGTATTCGTCGATCTGCTCACCAAGCCACATCAGGAAAATACTTCCGCCGGTCATGATCAACACCGCGTTCATCTGCCAAATCCAAGGCAGCGTGCCTTCACCTCCAGATGAGGCCTGGAAGGTTTCGGAGATCAGGTCGGGGTCTCCTCTCATCAGCATGAACTTTAGATACAACGCACTTTGCAGCAAGCAAAGTACCAACGTCAGATAACGCGTGTACTCAGTGATCTTCTTACGCCCAGCTTCTCCTTCCTTTTTCAGGTCTTCGAGCGGTTTGTAAACCGTCCCGAGCAGCTGGAGGATAATGGACGCGGAAATATATGGCATGATCCCGAGACCGAAGATCGTCGCTTGCGTCAATTGGCTGGCACTGAAAACAGATACCTTCTCGAGGAACTGTCCCATCGATCCGCTTGCCATACTTTTGGCAAATTCCGAAATCTGGGCTTGGTCAATGATCGGTAGCGGAATCTGCCAACCGATTCGATAGACAGCCAACAACGCAATCGTCAAAAGGACTTTCTGACGAAGGTCGGGGATGGTAAAGATAATTCGAAGCTTTTCAAGCATGATTTTGCCTTGTATTTCGCGATCGAAAAAAATGTCCGATTGCGAAAGAAAATGGATTCATCAAACGTCGACAATTGTCCACGTTTTAGAAGGATCCTTCAATATGAATTGGGGGGTTATCGCAAGTTTGGAAGCCCGATTGTTCAACAAAAACGTTCACAGAAGCAGCCATATAGGGAGCGATCCTGGTAGCTTTTGTTCGCGTTGTAATTTGGGGCAACAACGTACAAAAAAATTCGCTCCGGATTCATGCCAAAACGGCGAACACGGAGCGAAATTGATCTCTGATAATGAGCCTACGCCTTCTTGGCAGAACCCATCTTGTTTTTCACAACAGCTTTCGCCGTTTCAAGCACGACACAAGTTCCGCCAGCCTTCTCGATGGCTTCCTTGGCCGACTTGCTGAAGCGATGAGCCGAAACGGTGAGCTTTTTCGTCAGCTCGCCTTTGCCCAAAACTTTCAATTCGTCGTAGCGGTAGTTCGCAAGAGCACGCTCTTTCAACGAGGCCGGAGTGACTTCCGCACCGGCGTCGAAGTTCTTTTCGAGATCCGCCAAATTGACTTCACCGATTCGTTGAGCAAACTTATTGTTGAAACCACGCTTGGCAACGCGACGAATCATCGGCATGGCACCACCTTGGAAGGTTGGATGCTGCGAATGACCAGCTCGTGAACGCTGTCCTTTGTGACCGCGACCGGAAGTCTTACCGAGGCCTGAACCGATACCACGGCCAAGACGCTTACGCTTCTTGTACTTCGTGATGCCTACGTTTACTTCGTCAATTCTCACAGTTCTACTCCTCGAAGACGTGCAACGTCTTCTTTTGTGCGGACGCTTTGCAGAGCGTCAATCGTTGCTTTCACCAGTGTGACCGGATTGTTGCTTCCGAAGCTCTTGGTGAGGATGTTCTTTACGCCAGCGGCTTCGCAAACAGCACGAACGGCCGAACCAGCGATGATACCGGTACCGGGACCTGCTGGAAGAAGCACAACTCTGGCAGCACCGTAATGGCCTTTGACACGATGCGGGATCGCGCCGTCGACCATTGGAATCTTGACCATCGATCGCATGGCTTGCTTGTTGGCTTTCTCAACCGAAGGCTGAACTTCGTTGGCCTTGCCGTAGCCCCAGCCAACTTTGCCTTTACCGTCACCACAGACAACCATCGCAGCAAAGCTGAAACGACGACCACCTTTAACAACAGCAGCACAGCGCTTGATCTTTACCGTGCGCTCAATGATGCCCGGGTTCTTTTCTTTTCTATCATCTCGTTGCTTTTTCGCCACGATATCTCAATGCCTTAGCATCGCCTCAATGTTTAAAATTCTACGCCACCAGCACGAACGGCTTGTGCCAATTCTGCGATGCGACCATGAAACTTGTATGGACCACGATCAAACTTGACTGTCTTCACACCCGCCGCAACGACTTTGGCCGCCATGGCCTCACCGATTACTTTGGCTGCTTCACAGTTTCCACCGTTGCCGATTTTTGCAGCCAGATCGCGATCGCGCGTGCTGGCCGAGCAAAGCGTCTTGCCAAGATCATCATCGATCAACTGACAATAGATATGCTTATTCGTTCGGTGTACCGACAACCGTGGACGATCTGCCGTACCGCGGATGGTTTTACGCACCCGGTTGGTTCGTCGCCAACGTGTCTTGTTAATTGCTTTTTGGTGTTTCACCGGATCGTCTCGCTTGTTCTCTGCATCATGT
Organism: uncultured Pirellulaceae bacterium; assembly: GCA_938010615.1. Lineage (GTDB taxonomy): Bacteria > Planctomycetota > Planctomycetia > Pirellulales > Pirellulaceae > Mariniblastus. The sequence continues at coordinate 5,271 of CALLUY010000066.1, forward strand.
TGCCAAGGAATACTTGGTCAAATGATGACGCCGAAAAAAATGTTCTTTTGTGTACCGACTAAAGTCAGCTTGGTCTGCCGACTTGTTACGGTCTGCGGACTTGATTACCGACTACTGCTTGGCTGCCTTACCAGGCTTGATCTTCACGTATTCTCCAACGTATCGGATGCCTTTACCTTTGTAAGGTTCAGGTTTCCGAAGTGCTCTAACTTCCGCAGCGAACTGGCCAACCTTTTGTTTGTCTGGCCCTTTAACTTTGATGTGCGTCTGGTCCGGACAAGTAACATCAAGGCCTTCAGGAATTTCCTTCTTCAGTTCATTCGCAAGCCCAACACGCAAAGACAAAGTCTTGCCGCTGATATTGCAAACATAACCAACACCCTGAAGCTCAAGATTCTTCTCGTAACCTTCTTTGCAGCCGATCACCATGTTGTTGATCAGAGCTCGAGTCAAACCGTGCATCGCCCGGGAAATCCGATCGTCTTTCTTGCGAGTGACAACCGCTTCTTTTGACTCTTCATTGATTGCAACATCGACTTCCGGACGAAGCTCAATGCTGAGCTTGCCAACGGGCCCTTCGACGTTCAACTGGCTACCGGCGACGGCGACCTTGACACCATCGATGATCGGGACCGGTTTGTTACCAATTCGTGACATGATTTACTTTCGACGCGTTCTTGTTTGTTTCGTTTTCTCTGGATCTGCTCAAGCTGATACTTTTGAGCACGATTACCAAATCTCACAGAGCACTTCGCCGCCAACCTTTTGTTGACGTGCTTCACGGTCGCTCATCATTCCCTGGGAAGTACTGAGGATCGCGATGCCCATTCCATCCAAAATTGGACGGAGATCTTTTGATTTCGAATAAACACGGCAACCAGGCTTGCTGACTCGCTTAACTTTGCGAATCACTTTCTCGCCGGCGTTACCGTACTTCAGGTCGATATGCAAAGAGCCAACAGGCTGTGCTTCTTCAGCTTTCCAGTCCCAAATGAAACCTTCTCGCTTGAGAACTTCTGCAACACCAACTTTTGCTTTTGAGATTGGCATCTCAACTGAGGGCCGCTCAACACTTACTGCATTACGAATGCGCGTTAGCATGTCGGCGATGGGGTCAGTCATCATAATGATTGTTCCTTATTACCAACTTGCTTTGCGGACGCCCGGAATCATGCCCTTTTCGGCAAGGCTCCGGAAACAGATACGACAGATACCGAATTTGCGGTAGACCGCTCGAGGACGACCGCAAAGTTTGCAGCGCCGCTCCTGACGAACGGGGTATTTGGGTTTTCGATTCGCTTTTGCGATTTTCGATTTACGTGCCACAAGACAACCTATTAAAAATTTCTGAGTGTTTTTGCCGAAGCAACAGCGGACTAATCTTTAGCCGCCTGCTCCTTGAAAGGCATCCCGAACTGACGCAACAGTTCCCGTCCTTCGTCATCAGTTTCAGCCGAAGTCACGAACACAATGTTCATTCCTTGACTACGGGTAAATTTGTCCGGGTTGAGTTCAGGAAAAACCCCATACTCATTCAAACCCAAACTGTAGTTTCCACGACCATCGAATGCCTTGAAACTCACGCCGCGAAAGTCACGAACACGAGGTAAAACAAACGAGAACAGTCGATCCATGAATTCGTACATGCGATCGCCACGAAGGGTTACCTTGCAACCAATCGACTGACCTTCACGGAGGCGAAAGTTGGCGATCGATTTGCGAGCCTTTGTGATGACCGGCTTTTGACCGGCGATCAATCCAAGAGCCTCAACCGCATCCGCCAGGTGTTTCTTGTCCTGAGTGGCTTCGCCGACGCCCATGTTAATGACGACCTTCTCCATGCTTGGCAAAGAAAGGACATTCTTGCGTCCAACCTTTTCAGGCAGAGCCGGACGAATTTCGTCGTTGTATTTTTGTTTAAGTCGCGGAATCATCTTTTTTAGTTTCCCTGGTGATTAAGGTCGCAAATAGACCAAAACATTTCAGTGGATTAAGTTGTATTGTTCTAAATAACTTCGTTGGCCTGAACTCGTGATTAAATCACTTCGTTGGTCTGAACTCGTGATTAAATCACTTCGTTGGCAAGACTAACGATCTTCATGAAGTTCTTCTCACGAAGCTCGCGAGCAACCGCACCGAAGATACGAGTGCCACGTGGGTTTTTATCTTGATCGATCAAGACAGCAGCGTTCGAATCGAATCGGATGTACGATCCGTCTTCACGACGTGTCTCTTTCTTGGTGCGAACGATCACGGCTTTGACGATTGATTTCTTCTTCACGTCACTACCAGGAATCACGCTCTTGACGCTACAAACGATCACATCGCCGAGCCCAGCAACGCGACGACGCGAACCACCGAGCACCTTGATGCACATGATCTCACGGGCGCCCGTGTTGTCAGCTACTTGTAGTCTTGTTTCTTGTTGAATCATTTTCGTGTCTTGTGTTCTAACGAAGTGTTAGTTGTCAGCCTAAAACAGACTGACCTACGATGCGCCTTCGGCACTCTGTGTTTCATCTTCCTTTTGCTTTCGAGCAGCACGCATGGCGACAACGTCAACCTCGCGGCTCTTCTCGATCACTTTGACCAACTGCCATCGCTTCTTCTTCGATGTCGGCGCCGATTCAACAATCTGAACCGTGTCACCTTCGTTTGATTCATTGTTCTCATCATGCACGTAGCAGGTCGTACGCTCACGAAGGAACTTTCCGTACTTCGGGTGCTTAACGGTTCGTGGAATTTCCACGACCCGCGTCTTTGACATCTTGTCGCTTTTGACGCGACCGATCATTTCTCGTTTTGGCATTCTCTTACCTGATTCCGGTGTTTCTCTGTGCGGTTATTGGCTTACGCTTCTGCAGCAGTTGTTTTTTCAGCAGCAGTCGCAGCGTTACGTCGCTCTGACTGAACCGTCTTAATTCTCGCAACCAATTTTCGGTTTCGCGACAACTCAGAAGGCTGGTCCAGACGATCTGTCTGTGCCTTAACCTTCAAACGAAACAGCTGCTGGTAGCACTCCTTAAGAGTGGCTTCCATTTGCTCTTCGTCCATGTCTCGAATGTCGTTCATGCTGACCATGATTTGTCTCTTGAATTTTGGTCGTGATCTTAGTGTCTGAAAATTGATTGCGGCTGGAAGCCACAACCACGTTTACATAGGTAGCCGCTTAACCATACGAACCTTGAACGGCATCTTGTGAGCCAAACGAGCAAAGCAAATCTTTGCCTGTTGTTCACCCACGCCACCGATTTCGTAAAGGATCGTGCCAGGCTTGATAGTGGCAACCCAATACTCAGGTTCACCCTTACCTTTACCCATACGCGTTTCCAACGGAGTCGACGTAATCGACCGGTGCGGGAAGACGCGAATGTAGAGTTTACCTTCGCCTCGAATATATTGTTGAGCAGCGATACGTCCAGCTTCAATGGTCTGCGCTTTCAACCAACCGGGATCAAGCGCTTGAAGGCCATAGTCACCAAAGACAACTTTGTTGCCTCGAGTGGCGTTACCTTTTATATGACCTCTTTGGACTTTTCGATGCTTGACCCGTTTTGGCATCTGAGCCATTGTCTTCGTCTCCGTAGTTACCCTGGTTAACCCAAACCTGAACGCCAATGTGGCCCTGAGCCGTCAATGCTTCGGTGAAACCGTAATTGATTTTCGCCCGCAGCGTACTCAGAGGAATGGATCCGCTAATGTGTTTTTCGCGACGAGCCATTTCTGCCCCGCCCAATCTTCCAGCCAACTGGATCTTGATGCCCTTTGCACCCGCATCCATCGACTCTTCCGCTGCACGTTTCATGGTGCGACGAAAACTTGCTCGTCGAGAAAGTTGCTCAGCAATCTTCTCAGCGACCAGTTGTGCCTGCATGTCAGGTCGCGTTACTTCCTCAATCTTCAGATTGATTCGGCGACCGACAAGGTTTTGTACTTCGTTTTGAAGCCGTTCGACTTCCTGACCTTTTTTACCGATGATCAAACCCGGACGAGCAACAAACAGAGTGACCTTCACTTCGTCACGCGTTCGCTCGATTTCAATCTTGTCGATTCCCGCAGCTTTGTAGTTTTGCGTCGGGTGCTTCTTGATGAAGTCGCGAATCTTCTTGTCTTCAAGAAGAAACTCAGCGAACTCACCTTTCGATGCGTACCAACGGCTCTTCCACGTCTCCATAACGCCGACGCGGAAAGCAACAGGATTAACTTTTTGACCCATAGTGTTCTCGTTCTTTGCGATCAAGCTTCTTGTCAGAAGCTGACCATTTCGAAAGTTAAACTTCTTCTAACTTGATTCGGATGTGAGCCTGTCGCTTGAGGATCATTCTTGCCATCCCTCTCGCTCCAGGACGAACACGCTTGAACATCGGACCGCCATCAATGCAGGCTTCCGACACAATCAAACGGTGCTCATCAACGATTCGCCCCGGGTTCTGCTCAGGATCCTGAGCATTAGCCAACGCCGCCTTGATGACTTTCTCAAGCATCCGGGCACCGCGATGAGGCTGGTACTTCAGAAGATCAAGAGCTTCATCGACGAACTGGCCGCGAACCAGTGTTGCCAGCGGTCGCACTTTGCGAGCACTGATTTTCGCGTATCGTAATTTTGATTCAAATGCCATGACTTGTTCTCTGTTTGGCCTGACCGCCTATTCGACAAAACTGCCGCAACGCAAATCAGATCATCACTTATTTCTTTTTACTGCCACTGTGGCCACGGAAAGTTCGCGTCGCAGCAAACTCACCCAACTTGTGACCAATCATGTCCTCAGTCACGTAAACCTTCATATGCTGACGGCCGTTGTGAACCATAAATGTGTAGCCGATAAACTCAGGCACCACTGTGCACGCCCGAGCCCATGTTTTGATTGGCTCTTTTGATCCCGCTGCCTCCGCCTTCTGCACTTTGGCATAAAGCTTCTCGTCAACGTATGGACCTTTTTTCTGTGATCTGCTCATAGGACTTATTTAACTTTCAGCTGACCGTAACGCTTTGACTTACGACGACGAACGATGGCTGCATTGGAAGCCTTCGCCAACTGGCGAGTGCGGCCACCCTTTGCAGGCTTACCAGATGGGCTCACTGGATGACGTCCACCTTTGGTACGACCCTCACCACCACCGTGCGGGTGATCGATTGGGTTCATCGCGGTACCGCGAACAGTCGGGCGACGGCCCAACCATCGACTTCGGCCAGCCTTACCAAGACGAACCGAACTATGTTCTGAATTTCCAACGCGCCCAATCGTTGCACGACAAGCAGCAGGAATACGACGAATTTCGCCGCTTGGCAATGAGATCTGAGCCCAGTTTGCCTCACGAGCCATCAGCGTGGCACTTGAGCCAGCACTTCGGCACAGGATTGCACCCTGACCAGGTCGCATCTCAACATTGTGAATCACTGTCGCCAAAGGAATGTTCTTCAATGGCAAGCAGTTGCCAACCGTTGGCGGAACATCAGGACCACTTTCAACCGTGGCACCCTTCTTCAGCCCTTCAGGCCAAATGATGTAACGCTTCTCGCCATCGGCATACTTCAGCAACGCAATACGAGCACTGCGGTTTGGATCGTACTGGATCGAATCAACGAAAGACGAAACTCCGTCCTTACTTCGCTTGAAATCGATAACGCGATACATTCGCTTGTGACCACCGCCGCGATGGCGAACCGTGATCTTGCCCTGGTTGTTTCGACCAGCGTGCTTCTTCAGCGGACGAAGAAGTGACTTCTCAGGCTTGGCACCTTTCGTCAGCTCCTTGAAATCGCAAACGCTCGCGTCACGACGCCCAGGCGAAGTTGGTTTGTATTTTCTAATTCCCATTGTGTACTCCGGAAGGTCCGGGTTAGTTGTTCATGGCTGCGGCTTCCAGCCGCAGAATCTGCTTAAGCTTCGGCTGGAAGCCGAAACCACGTTTCTCTAGAAGAAGTCAATTCGATGCTCAGCGTCGAGCTTCACGATTGCCTTCTTCCAAGCCTTCGTGCGACCCCAAGTGAAACGGTATCGCCGAGGCTTACCCTTCCGCGTCTGAGTCGCAACCTTCTCAACCTTAACCTTAAACAGCTCTTCAACTGCCGCTTTGATCTCAGTCTTTGTCGCCAAAACGTTTACCTTGAACGTGTACTGATTCAGTTCGTTCGACTGGTAAACACCTTTCTCAGTAACCATCGGCTTGATGATCACTTGATGCGGCTCCAACTTCGGCCCCTTACGTGGAGCTGGCTTTTTGATTTTGAGTCCCATTTTCTATTCCTAAGCTTCTTCGCCTGATGTTTCAGGCTGAGCCTTGGCAGGCACGCCGTTCTTCAATTGATCCAACGCCTCACGAGTAAACAAAACCTTGCGAGGCTTCAGAATTTCCAGTGCATTCAAATCGCAAACTGGCAAAACCGAAACGCCCTGAATGTTTCGAGCACTCCGATGAACCGCTGAAGAAACATCAGCAGTCGCAATCAAAGTTGTCGTATCGCAAAGGCCCATCGCCTTGATCATCCCAGCAATCGCACTCGTCTTCGGAGCCTCCATCGCAAGCTTATCGATCACAGCAACCTGCTCGTCACGAATCTTTCCCGCGATCGCCATTCGCGTGGCGGCACGAACTGCCTTACGAGGCAACCGATACGAGTAGTCGCGATTCCGACGAGCGAAAGCGTGACCACCACCGCGACGAATGTTACTCCGACGACTACCGGCACGAGCATTACCCGTACCCTTTTGCCGATACATCTTCTTACCGGTTCCGGCAACTTCAGCACGACTTTTTGTTTTATGCGTTCCCTGACGAGCACTAGCCTGATACATCACAACGACATCGTGCAACAATTGCTTGTTGATCGTCGCCGAAATATCTTCCGGGCTAATCTCGTACTTGCCGACCTCTTTGCCGGCGGAATCAAATACTGGCAAACTCGCCATGACTAAAACCTAAATAACTATTTCAAAATTGCTGAACCAAACCGCAACAACTACTTCTTCATGTTCGTTTCGCGAATCACCACGAAACCACCATTTGGCCCGGGGACAGCACCCTCAACCAGCAACAAATTGTTTTCTTCGTCGACACTAACCAGATTCAGATTGCGAACCGTAATCTGTGCATTGCCGTAGCGACCAGCCATCCGCTTGCCTTTGAAAGTTCGGCTTGGATAGGCACTCATTCCAGTACCACCGGCGTGACGGTGACACTTCTTAACGCCGTGAGTCGCACGCTGACCAGAGAAGTTGTGACGCTTCATAACACCAGCAGTACCGCGACCCTTACTGATTCCGCTCACGTCAACGCGAGGCACTTCCGCCAACACATCAACCTTCACGTCAGCACCGACTTCAACCTCAGAAGCACCACGAATCTCGCGGATAAACTTGGCCGGTTCGCAATTCGCTTTTTCGCGAAGCGTTCCAGCAGCAGCAAGCCTCTGCGACCGCTTACTCTTAATGTCTGCAACATGACCTCGCTCAGCACGCGAAGCCTGACTCTGTCGAGAACGCTGATCCTTTTTAGGACGAGCCTTTTCACCGAAACCCAACTGGATTGCAGAGTAGCCATCTTTTTCTGGAGTACGAACTTGCAAAACCTTGCAAGGACCCGCCTCGATAACCGTTACCGGTGTAACAACCCCGGTTTCGGAATCGAACACCTGGGTCATCCCGACCTTACGGCCGAGTATGCCTTTTGCCATGACTAATCGCCTTGTGTTTCAGTGACTGCCGTCAAGGAAGCAATTTCAAAGCCTTTTAAACCGATGCGAAAACCGATCTAGCTAACCGCGAAACCCTTATCCCTGCGACTTCCATTCATATCTATAAATCGCCGAAGCGTTTTGTTTCCGTAAAGCCAACTGCACTCGCAGCCAACACTATCTATTTTGTCGATGCTTTGATTTTGATCGAAACACCCGCTGGAAGACTAAGCTTATTCAAAGCCTCGATCGTCTTCGCAGTTGCCTGAACAATATCGATCAGACGCTTGTGCGTCCGGATCTCAAATTGATGCCGAGCCTTCTTATTAACGAAAGGCCCCGACAGGACTGTGTATCGTTCGATCCGAGTCGGAAGTGGAATCGGCCCGTGAACTTCGGAATGAGTTCGTTTGGCAGTATCCACAATATCCTGAGCACTCTGATCCAAGATCGAGTGATCGTACGCTTCCATTCGAATGCGAATTACTTCGTGATTACCAGCCACGCGGCGTCTCTCCAAAAACAGGTGGTCCGAAGACAACTCTGATCAACAAAAAATTCCCGAATCCCCGACACACATTCCGCCAACTTCGAAAAGTCAGCCTGTACTTCGTCCGCAGGCATTGGTAGCTGCGAGGTCACCGGAATGCCGCGTTTTACCGCAACAGCAACCAGAAGGCACAGAAAATGTGGCCCAGAGAGATATCACTGGGAAAGCCGGAGAATTTAAGGATGTTTTCGGAGACCGTCAACGGTGAATTTAGAAAATTCGAAAAGGAATCGTCAAATGTCCAAACGCCCCGAACTCAACTTCCGCCACGCTTGCCCGCACAGCCTATTTATATACCGCAGACCATTGCAATTTTTAGGCAAAGCGTTCGTACAGGGTCCTCTGTCAACTCGAAAGTTGCACCCCCCCAAAGGAGATTCTATTGAAGCCTATCTTGCGTAATTGCATCCCCCAACCGTCACAGGTCGCAATGTCGGTTCCAGCTTTCTGATTTCTGAGGCATTTTCTCCTGCCCAAAATGCCCAGCACTAATGAAGAGCTACGTTTCCCTGACCAGAAATTGGAACCCCTTCGATCCACATGGCCCAACGCCAGTTTTCGGACCATTTCTGGCACCGATTCACCATGCAGATTGGCACGAGGCCATGCTAACAACCCCAAAAACCAACTGGACGAGACTCGATAACGGCGTGCGCGTCGTTACTGAGCAAGTTGACAACTGCGTCAGCGCGGGAATTTCCGTAATCGTTGATGCCGGTCCTCAGGATGAAGTCCCCGGAAAGATTGGGTTGGCACATCTATGTGAGCATGCGGCCTTTCTGGGCACACCCCTTCGATCAAGCCGTGATTTGGCACTGCTGATCGATGCCGCCGGAGGATGTTTCGGCGCTTTCACCGCACCGGACTACACCTGCTTCTACTCGCACGTACTAAAAGAATACGTGAGCTACGCATTCGACTTGATGGGCGACATTCTCGTCGCAAGCAAATATCCCGAGGAGTGCTTGGAACGCGAAAAAGACGTCATTTGCCAAGAAATCATTGGCTATCAAGACTCTTCGGACAGCATCCTGCTGGATCTAACCAAGCAGAACCTCTGGCCCGACGACACGTTGAGCAACTCGGTCATTGGCAGCATTGAAGACGTTCGAGGACTGAATCGATCGGATGTCATCCAGTTCGTTTCTCGCCAGTACACACCCGACCGACTGATTGTCGCTGCTGCCGGCGGCATCGAACACGAGGAAGTTGTCGAGCAAGTTCAAGATGCTTTCTGGACGCTTCGCGGTCAGTCGACTCCGCGTTCCAACACTCCGCCGGAAATCAAAGGTGGCGTTTCCATCCACACAATGCCAACGGCTCAGTGCAGTTTTTCAGTCGCGATTCCAACGCCTCCGTTCGCTGACGAAAACCGCTACACGCTGCACGTCATGAACAATCTGATCGGAGGCGGCATGAGCTCTCGTCTCTACCAAACTCTTCGTGAAACACACGGCTTGGTTTACAGCGTCCAGTCGAGCGTTCTCTCTTACCGCCGAGGAGGAGCGTTGATCATTTCCGGAGCAACGTCTGCGGACCAACTGATTCAGGGAGTGACGCTGGTGTTGATGCAACTGATGTCGCTCGCCATGTGGGAATCTCCCATCGATGAAGAGGAACTTTGGAAGTCCAAGATGCAAGTTCGCAGCCAAAGCAGATTGGCAACGGACATGATTTCAAATCGAGTCTCTCGAATCGCGACCCAAGAGTTTCATCTCAACACGCGAATCGATGACGAGAAGATCCTCGAAGACATCGACTCGGTAACGATCGAAGACCTCCAGAAACTGGCCTTTGAAGTTTTGCTCAACGGCATGAAACACCTTTCCATCGCTGTCGTTGGACCAGTCCAACCGGACGGGGCCACTTATGACGATTTAATCGATATTCACAGCAGTTTTGCAGGGTCTGCCTGAACGGCTGACTCAACCAGAGATTTTTACCCAACCTGTCCTTTTAACGAAACCTATATTCGCTTGGGCCCGAGTTTTTCGGGTCCTACACAGTGTAAATCTCTCTGACCCAAGGAACTAAAAATGCCTATTCCAGAAAACGTACGAAAAAATTGGATCGAAATCCAAAAGAAATTTGATCACCCGGTCAACGCCATTGGCGTGAAGATCGCTGAGGCAGATTCAAAGACTCTTTCTGTATGGAAAGAAGAAGGAATCGACCAGTACCAGCAGAAGTAAGACTCGAGCGAGCCTGAGGCTTTGCCAATGGCTCGCAAAAGCTCTTTGACTAACCCTGGTTTATCGATCGAGTAGCGAGGAATCGCGCTGATTCATCTTTTATAGATGAGTCGCGCGACGATCGCGTCTCTCGATGAGCCCCAAGAATGAGCCCCTAAAAACTGCCACACATCTCACACACCAAAACATTATGAATGCCCAAAACTCAACGCAACTCACTGAAGCCGCCCACGCAATGCTCGCTGGCGGAAACGTCCAACTGCTCGATAGTGCTGACCCAACTGTTGAAACTCTGCTGATTCAAGCTTGGGCTGCCAATTCATTCGATGAGAAGCTGGAATCGTTGCTGCAAGTTTTGGATCTCGATCCCGGCAACCAGTTAGCCCAAAGCGGCTTGAATTGGATCGAAGGAATGAGCGACTTGGCCCATCAAATCGCAGAAGTCCGAGCAGAAGACTCGACTGCCAGTAGCGAAGAAGAAGCTGCTGAAGCACAGCGTCGTGAAGAAGAAGCTGCCGAAGCTCAGCGTCTTGAAGAAGAAGCTGCCGAAGCACAGCGTCTCGAAGAAGAAGCTGCTGAAGCACAGCGTCTTGAAGAAGAAGCTGCCGAAGCACAGCGTCTTGAAGAAGAAGCTGCTGAAGCACAGCGTCTTGAAGAAGAAGCTGCTGAAGCGCAGCGTCTTGAAGAAGAAGCTGCTGAAGCGCAGCGTCTTGAAGAAGAAGCTGCCGAAGCTCAAGCCCCTGAAGCAGACAGTGTTGAAGACAAATCAACGCTTATCGCGAAGGCAGCAATCGCAGCCGCAACGGCAGCAACAGCCGCTACAACAACAGCCGCCGTCACTGCAGACGCCGGCGAATCAGAAGTTATTGAAGCTGAAATCCAGGAAACCATCAGCGAGCTGTCTGACGACGTTCGCGAAATCGTTGCAGACGTTGCACCAGCGACACCGACTGAGACTGCGACAGGTGAAAACAGCAAGCCACTTGTACTTGCCGTCGACGACAGCCCAACGATCCTCAAACTGGTCACGATGACGCTCACGCGTGAAGGCTTCGAAGTCATTACGGCTGCCGATGGCCTGGAAGCGCTTCAGGTTCTTGCAGAGCAGCTACCGGACATCATCCTTTCAGACGTCAACATGCCACGACTCGACGGCTACAAGCTTTGCCGTTTCGTCAAGAAGCATGAGCGAACGAAGCACATTCCAGTTGTGATGCTTTCTGGAAAAGATGGAGTCTTTGACAAGCTTCGCGGAAAAATGTTCGGCTGCGGTGACTACATCACCAAGCCTTTCGAGTCCAACGATCTTGTTGAAAAAGTTCGCCAACACACTGGCGTTTACAGCAACTAACAACCTTTTTGAAACGTTTCGAAAAACGGCAATCGAACCGATAACGAGAAAATCATGAGCCAGCCAAACACTAATTCCACTACCGAAAAAGAGTCGCCATCGAGCGCGTCTTCTTCCAACGTACGCACCGTCGCGAACGCGGAAGTCGAGATGGGATGCATCAACTTGATTTCACAGTTGGAAATGCAAATATCCAGTGCCAAAAGCCGCAGCGACCATGTCGAGCAAGCCGGTGAAAACACTGACAAATTGCTATCCGCTTTGCTTGAATTCTCTGACGAATTCCTTGTTGATGAAAGTCACCAGCGAGCGATGGATGCTGTTGAGAAAGCGAGCTACGCAAGTTTGGCGCACAAAGAAGTTCTCAACACGCGGTCGTGGGGATTTGCCATTCGCAACCTGCTTGGCAAAGCCGCCATGAGCGACGAGAGCATCAAGGAAACTTACCTGTTGCTCGGAGACGCACTACTGGAAAGCTGCGTATCAGTGCTTCGGGAAGCTGTCGCGATCGTTGGATCTGAATCGGACGCTGGCAACACCGTTGAGCAAAGCATCGCAATTTTTGTTGAAGAATTCAAAGCTAACTGGTAAACGAACCAACGATGTCTATATCCCAAAAAATTCTAGTTGTCGAAGACAGCCCAACCACGCGTCGGCAGATCACCGAAATTCTTGAGAGTCAAGGATACGAAGTGATTTCAGCCGAAGATGGCGAAGCTGCACTCGAACTGGTTCGGGAGCATCATCCGGAACTGGTTGTCCTGGACATCGTGCTTCCCAAGAAGAACGGCTACCAAGTTTGTCGCAACATCAAAGCAGATCCCGATTTGGCGATCAAAGTAATGATGTTGACCGCCAAAGATCAGGAGAAGGATCGCATCTGGGGCCAACGACAAGGCGCCGACGGCTACCTCTCCAAACCAGTCAACGCCGACGAATTGATTGAATCGGTTGCCAAAATGATGTCACCGAATTCCCCCTCTCTAAATACAAGCAACTAACGGATCAGCAAAATGTCGGAAACAACAAACTTCCCCCAATCTGATGACCCGCTCAAGGCGGACGTTCAAAAAGCGCTGCTCGCTGCATTCGGCGACGACGCAATGGATTGGTTGGAAGAAGATGAAGAACTCGAGCTCACGGCGACCCCGCAACAACCTACAGCAGATGCTGCGGACCAGAACGCTCCGGCTCCTGATGCGAATCTAAACAATCTACTTGAAGAAATCAGCTCTGCCATTGAAGGCAGTCCTGCCGCCGAAAACGGGATTGATTCCCTCGGCGAACTTGACGACGAAGAAGACGTGATTGTGGACCTCGGTCCGCGTTATGTCGTTTTCGAAGTCGGCGACCAGCAGTACGGAATGCCGCTCGACGGCGTTCTGGAAATTGATCGTTGTGGAAAAGTCACCTCGTTGCCAAGAACTCCAAATTGGCTACGCGGCGTCACGAACCTTCGAGGCCAAATCCTTTCCGTTACCGACTTCCGGGAACTGCTTGGATTGGCTGACCAACGACGTACTGTTGGCGAAAAAATCATCGTCGTCCAAAGCGAAGTTCACGATGCTCGCACCGCACTGGTTGTTGATCGAGTACTAGGTATTCGAAACCTCTTGGGCGAGCAAGGACCTCTCGAAGGACTATCAGACCGCTTGGCCGTCTTCGCAGACAGTCTCGCAGTCACAGACCAGGCGACGACCGTTTTGATCGACCCTGATCGACTACTCGGATGCAATGAACTATCAGCATTCGTACTCGAGTAGACCCTACAAGGAATTTTGAACTGCGACCTCGGTCGTAGTTCACTGACGATTTTCCTTGTCGGAAAATTGATTTCAACACCATACCAAACCACACAGTAAAAACTCCCTCAGGTAATCTCTCATGTCCAGTAAAAGCAAGCTTTCAGACTTCGGTCTGTTCAAGTTCTTTGGAAAGACGATCACGCGTAAGCTGATCGCCCTCCTCGTTGTTATCGGTCTCGTACCGATGTTCGCCGTTGCGATTTCGATGTATTCGTCGACTTCGGAAGGTATTTTCGCGAAATCGTTCGACCAGTTGGAAGCGATCAAGACGATTAAGACCAACCAGGTAAAGGACTATTTCTCCTTTATTGACAGTCAGGTTCGTACGTTCTCTCAAGACGTCGCTATTGTCGACGCCATGAAGGCGTTCCCGGAAGCAGAGAAAACTGCTCGCGAAGAAGCTGGCGTTACTGCAGAAGATCTCGTTGGAATGAAGTCACACCTTCGCGATTACTACACATCAAAGTTCGGTGCTGAGTACGGCAAGCGTAACGATGGAGCGACACCTCCAACCGACGCACAGATGCAGCCACTGGACGATGATTCAATTTTCCTTCAGTACCAATACATTAGTGCCAACCCGAATCCTCTGGGCTCGAAAGAGGGTCTCGTTTCTGCAGAAGACGGCACTACTTACAGCCAACTGCACGCCAAGTACCACCCGATGGTTCGAAGCTACCTGAAGCAGTTCGGTTACTACGATATTTTCCTTTGCGATCTTGAGTCTGGCGACATCGTCTACTCGGTTTTCAAAGAATTGGACTTCACGACTTCACTGTCGACAGGTCCTTACTCAACAACCAACTTCGGTCGGGCTTTCAAGCTCGCTGCGGAAGCGAAATCAGCTGACGAAGTATTCCTCGTAGACTACGAAGAATATGTTCCTTCGTACAACGATGCGGCCAGTTTCATTTCGACTCCGATTTTCGACGGCGACAAGAAAATCGGCGTTGCCATCTTCCAGATGCCTATTGATAAAATTGCGGCGATCATGGGAGAGCGTACTGGTATGGGTGAATCTGGTGAAACATACGCTGTTGGATCGGATAATCTCCTGCGAAACGATTCTCGTTTCACACCTGACACGATGATGAACCCTGACTACGTGATTGACACCAAAGCTGTACAGGAAGCCTTCAAAGGCAACTCTGGTAAAGAAGTAATCGCTGACTATCGTGGTCTTCCGGTACTTTCGGCTTGGTCACCTGTAACCATTTACGAAGGTGTTCCAGGACGTGCAGAGCCAATTACTTGGGCTCTGATGTCGGAGATTGACGAAGAAGAAGTACGTCGTCCATTGACGTTCCTTAACATCGCACAGTCTGGTCTTGTCTGGATCCTCGGTGCCACGCTTCTTGGATCTTTGATGATTTGGTTTGTTGCTCGTGGTATCTCTCAGCAAGCGGCTTCTATTACGGACATGCTTAGTAACATTGGTATGGGTATGTTCGACGCTCGTGCTGACAAGATTACGAACGACGAACTTGGAGATGTTGCCAACGCTCTGAACGCTATGAGTGATACGACTCTGTCTCTGATTGAATCTGACGAGAAGCGACAGGGTGTACAAGCTTCGATTGAAGAGCTCATCGGTGAGATGGAGCAAATCGCTGGTGGTAACCTTGCGGTAAACGCCGATGTGAAAGAAGACATTACGGGCACGATCGCCGGTACGGTCAACCACATGACGGAACAACTGCGTTTGATTGTACAGCAGGTACAGAACGCGACGTACATGGTAACAAGCTCTGCTGACGAGATCGCCGACCAGTCTACTAAGCTGTCGGAAGAGAACGATCAGCAGGCTCAGCAGATTGAAACGACGTCAGGTAAAGTACTTGAAATTACTGACCAGTTCCAAAACGTAGCCAAGAAGACGGAAGAGTCGGTACTCGTAGCCCAGCAAGCCCGTGAAACGGCGAACAAAGGTTACCAGGCTGTAACCGATACGGTCGAGGGTATGGATCGTATCCGTGAGCAGGTGCAAACCACTTCTAAGCGTATTAAGCGACTGGGTGAATCATCCCAGGAAGTTGGCGAGATCGTTCAGCTGATTTCTGACATTGCTGACCGAACGTCGATTCTGGCTCTTAACGCTTCGATTCAGGCTTCTATGGCCGGTGACGCCGGTCAAGGTTTCGCTGTTGTTGCTGAAGAGGTCGAGCGTCTCGCTGAGCGTTCTACTGATGCGACAAAGCAGATCTCGTCTCTGATCAAAGCGATTCAGACGGGTACATCGGAAGCGATCGCGGACATGGAAGAAGCGACACGCGAGGTGGTCGAGGGTTCTCAGCTTGCGACGCAGGCTGGTCAAACTCTGGCCGACATTAACGAAGTATCCCAGCAACTGGAAACTTCGATTAAGCAGGTTTCTGACTCGGCTCTCGAGCAGGCAGAAGCGGCGACGCAGATTGCTTCGACAATGAACGAAATTTCAACGACTACAAAACAGTCGGCTGAAAAATCACGTTCTGCGACCGAGCAAGTATCTGCTCTGGCTACTTTGGCCAACCAGCTTGGTGACTCAGTTTCTCGATTCTCTCTTGAGGATACTAGCCCAACTGAGAAGAAAGTCATGAACGAGATCAATGAGATTTCATCAACCATGAATTCTTCTACTACTACTTCAACTGAAAGCGGAGCGACAGTCGCTCAGTAAGCTTTCGGAAGAGATTACCGAACCAGCACCGACAAACATCAGTTTGTCGGTGTCGTTCGGGCGATCTTTTATTGCCGGCCGAGACACCGAGACACCCCCAGACTCGTCTCTATCGAACCATTGAAACATTCACTGTGGATTGAATCTAATCCGCGTGCCGATTTAAGGAAAAGTCATGTCCTCCTCAAACAGTAACATCGACATCAATGAAGTGCTCCGTCAGCTTCGCGCAGGCGGAAACATGCCGGAAGAACTCGTTGAAATTTTTGGCGAAGAAGCCGAAGAGCACATGCGAACGATTTATGATGGTCTCGATCGTCTGCGAATCGATCCCAACGACAAACCTGCCTTGGGTGACGTTCGTCGATCTTCTCACACACTGAAAGGTGCTGCCGGTGCAGTTGGCTTCGAAGCCATCACACGACTTTCGCACCGCATGGAAGACTTGCTCGACTGGCTTGCTGATCACGATCTCGGTCCAAACGAAACACAGTTGCAACTGCTGCTGGTAACGGCTGACCAAATCGAAGATATCACGACCACGGACGTCAACTTCGACGAAACCGCAAAGTCGCTGATCACAATCTACGGCCAATACGAAGCCGCCATGGCTGCCTTGGGCGATTCGCCTCAAGAGTCTGCGACAGAAGAAGCAACTCCAGCCGAAACAGCCGCGCCTTCACCAGAATCTGAAACTCCAGCATCTGAAACTCAGGCATCTCATTCGCAGCTCGCACAGCATCTCCTCATCGAGGTCAAAGAAGAACTGCAAACTGGTTCGAAAATCAGCGTCGAACTCGCAGAGATCTTCGCCGAAGAATCAGATGAGCACCTCGCAGCGATCAGCGACGGACTCGGTCGTTTGAACAAAAACAATGCAGACACCGCAGCGATGGCAGACATTCGCCGCAGTTCCCACACGCTCAAAGGTGCCGCTGGCGCCGTCGGCATGATGGGCATGCATCGTCTTGCTTATCGTATCGAAAATCTTCTCGATGCTCTTTCGGACAACGCTCAGACTCCATCAGCAGATCAAGTCAAACTTCTTTCCGACTCCGCTGAAAGCCTTGTCGTGCTCAGTCAGGGCGATTTCAACATCGACGAAACGGCAACCGTTTTGACCGACATCTATGGTCGCTTCGAGACAGAAATGCCAAAGTCTGCTGAACCGCAAGCTGAGAACGTTCCTGTCGAAGAGTCTGTCGAAGTCGAAACCAGTTTAGAAGAAGCCAATTCGAAGGAATCTTCTGACGACAAGAAGCAGAAGCAAAAATCCGGTTCAAGTCAGTCAACTCAATACCTCAGAGTACCACTTGATCGCCTCGATTCACTCGTCGCGTTGGTCGGTGAGATGATCGTGAACCGTTCTTCTTTCAGTCAACGTTTGACGGACTTTGCCGAGCGTATTGAAGAGATGAACGCCTCATTGAATCGTCTGCGCAACGTCGCCGCCGATTTCGAAACTCGATCTAGCGTTGAAGCACTTCATGCTGGAACTCGTCAAGAACGAGGAGGCATGGGCGTCAACCGAATCAAAGCAGCACTCGGCGGCGAAGCAACTGAAGGCCTCGACTCTCTCGAATTCGACCGCTACAGCGATTTGCACTTGCTGGCTCGATCGCTTTCGGAAGCCACGAATGACATCGGAGTTATCTCTTCTGAGCTTCGAAACCTTCACGGCGACTTCGACTCACTCGTAAACCGTCAGCAGCGATTCAACCGCGACGCCCAGTCGAGCTTGATGCACGTTCGCATGGTTCCCGTCGACAACATCAGCAATCGTCTCGAGCGTACGGTTCGTACCGTTTCGAACAAGCTCGGCAAAAAGATCAAACTTTCGATCACCGGCGAAAATACGGAACTGGACAAAACAGTACTCGAAGAGATCACCGATCCGCTGTTGCACTTGATCCGCAACGCGATGGACCACGGTGTCGAAACTCCAGAACTTCGTGCTGCAAACGGTAAACCAGAAGAGTCACAGCTTCGGATTGAAGCCCTGAACCAAGGCACGCAGGTTACGATTCGCGTTATCGACGATGGGCGTGGCCTCGACGCCGGAAAAATCAAACGCAAAGCAATCGAACGTGGTTTGATTGCCGAAGATAAGACGCTTTCTACAGAAGAAATTCACTCCCTGATTTTCATGCCTGGCTTCAGCACCGCAGATTCCCTGACGGATGTTTCTGGCCGTGGCGTTGGAATGGACGTTGTCCGCGAAGCCGTTCAGCGACTTAAGGGAACGATTCAAGTAGAAAGTATCGCGGGACAAGGATCGACGTTCACGATTCACCTTCCGACAACGCTTGCCGTAGCCAACGCTTTGATGGTCAACTCAAGCGGACATCAGTTTGCGATCCCGATGCAATCGGTTCAGCAGATTCTGCGATTGGACCCGAGCACGGTCACCAAAGCCGGTGCCCATCCAATGATCAACCTTGGCGATCGCATGTTGCTTCTAAAGGATCTTGCGAACCACATGGAAGTCCGTGCCGATATGGAAACGTTCGAAGTCGCCAAAGCGGTTCTTCTGATTCGTACCGGTGACGACGAAGTTGCCATCACGATCGACGGTATCGATGGCGGTCAGGACATCGTGGTCAAGACGCTTGGCGATCACCTACGAAACGTGCCCGGCTACCTCGGAGCAACCGTCAGTGGTGATGGTACCGTGATTCCGATTCTCGATCCTGCTGACCTTTGTGGTCAGGAACAGGTCGCGAAAAGAGACTCCAACCAGATGCGTCGACGTCAAGACCTCACTCCGAAAGTTCGTCGCAAGACGGTTATGGTAGTCGACGACTCTCTCTCAGTTCGTCGTGTAACAACCAACCTGCTGCGGTCATTCGGCTGGGACGTCATCGACGCGAAAGATGGAGTCGACGCACTCGAGAAACTTGCTGCCGCAGATACCCCTCCAGATATCTTCCTTTGCGACATGGAAATGCCGCGTATGGACGGATTGGAACTGGTAAGCAGAATCCGCAGCCAAGCTGAATTCCTCACCACGCCGGTCGTCATGGTTACGTCTCGTGCCGCAGAGAAGCACCGCAGACTGGCTCGGGAAGCCGGAGCTGACGAGCATGTCGTCAAGCCATTCAACGATGAAGGGCTGATGAGCCTAGTCGAAAGAATGGTTGCGGAACATCGCGAACTTGTCGGTGCCTAAACAACACCAAGAACACACACCAGTAGAGTGCTTGCATTGCAATCGCCTCAATCCCAGAGACTAAAATGTCAACGACTACCCCGACTACAACAACTGAAATTTTCACGCAAGAATCTCTAGCCAACAACGTAGCCAACCAGTTCGTTCGCGTTCGAGTTGGCGGCCTGGAATTGGTTATGAAGACGGATGTGTTGTCGGGAGTTTTCCAACTTTCTCGACAACATATTTTGACGGACCACAACACGGTCATCACGGCAAAGGGTGAATTTCCTGTTGTGTCGCTCGCCGAACTGGTTAGCCAAAAACTGTCGTCAACCTTCGAAGAAGAGCCCCGCGCCAACGCTTTGATCGCGATTGAGCACGAAGGTAACATCAGCATGATCTGCGCGGACAGCGTTTCTCGTCCAACAACGATCAAGCCCGCACACGTTCATCCGATGCCCGGGATCGCTCACAGCCAAGACGACATCAACTTGATTCGTTCTATGGCGAATATCGATCCGAGCTCGAGCAATCCGAACGAGTGCATCCGCCTCGTGTTCGATCCAATGGTGGCACTTGGTCATAGCGTACCTGGTGCATCAGCCGACAAACCAAACCCACTTCCTAAAGCTGCCTCCAATGCGATCGCAGCTGCCGCAGCAACAGCAAAGCGAGCAACCGCCAACGGAGCCCGAAAGACAGGTCAACTCTTGGCTTTCATTCCTGCAGATGTTTCACGTCGAGACGTCGAGCACATTTTCTGCTTGCCGTTGACCGCAATCGCGGAAGTCATCACGACTCATCAGCAAGTCAACACGATCGCCGCGTCGGAGTACTTTCACGGCTTCGTCCTTTGGCGTCAAGTTCCAGTTCCGATCGTAAGCCTTGGAAAAGTATTTGGATTCGGTTCCGACGAAGATACTTCGGACAGCAATCGGCGGCTCGTGATCGCCCGCACGACAGGCAACCGCTTTGTCGGCTTCTACACGCAGCCACAGATTCAAACGATGAAAGTTCCCGGCGCTTTGCCTGGAAAAGCATCGGCACTCGAAGGTCGCCCTCACTTGGGTTGCTTCCGCACCGAGTTCGCTGAAATGGTTGTCCCGGACATGAACCGAATTCTCAGCGGCGACTTCTAGACGCACGCTGTGAGGTCATGACAACTTTGCGTCATCGGCCCGATCAATCCGTGGACCAAAGGACGAGACGAGCAGTAGTTGCGAAAGCAAAGTAGCACGACTCTCCGAGTCGTTTGGAACGGCAAAACACGACTCGGAGAGTCGGGCTACTATCGGCGATTCGGGTTTTGAAATGCCCTTTGGGACGATTGAGGGCTTCAGCAGTCGGTTAGTGCCGGGATCGGTCCGCTCCCACGACTTTGTTCGTGTCGATCTTTCGCATTGAATAACTTTCTCCCACGCGACCTGTTCGCGTTCCTTCGCAGCAGTCAGCCAATCGTTGACTGAGCGTCTTCGTGGTTGCGGCTTCCAGCCGCAGCTCTTTCAACATCGTGGTTGCGGCTTCCAGCCGCAGTTTTCCAGAATATGCTGCGGCTGG
>CALLUY010000067.1 GCA_938010615.1 uncultured Pirellulaceae bacterium
AAGCAAACATGATCCCGAAGGGATCACAGCGGGCGTTTGCTGCGATCCCTTCAGGATCGAATCGTGCATTCCTAGGGTTCCGGAGGTGGTCGCTACGCTCGACCTCCGGCTAATGGCTGAAATTCCTTCGGAATAAAAATGCGTGCAACTTCAACACTCACGCGTCGGGTTGTGATTGGCAAATCAAATCTAAAAATGCTCTAAATTCCGCGTTGCGCTTCAGTCAGCAGCGGCACTATTGGATAGAGGAACCTCCACTTCCAATGGCTCAATCGACTAAACTGGAGCAACATGAGTGACAAAGCACGCAAATCTCAAACGCAAAATGAAACGCAGGCTCATATTCAGAGTCCTCGCGTCGCGGAGATTTTGGATCAATACGTCGAAGACCTCCAGCACGGCCGAGCCTGTAGTCGGCAGGAATTGCTTGCCAAACACGCCGATCTAAAAGATTCACTGGTCGAGTATCTTGATGGACTCGAGATGGTCACTGGCTTGGGTATTGGGAAAGAATTGGTTCCCCAGCAGCTGGGTGACTTCGAGATTGTCGCCCCGATCGGACAAGGAGCGATGGGCACGGTTTATCGGGCCAATCAACTTTCTCTCAAACGCGCCGTCGCACTGAAAGTTTTGCGTTATGCGGTCGCCAGCCAACAAGCGTCCAAGCGTTTTGAACGCGAAGCCGAACTCGTCGCAACGCTGCGACATCCTCACATTGTTCCGATCTACTCCACCGGAGAACAAGACAGCTCGCATTACTTAGCGATGCAGTTGATCGACGGTCCAAGTCTTTCCCAATGGAGTGCTGAACCGGATGCCGATCGTGATCCGGTCTCAATTGCCCGATGGGGCGCTCAAGTTGCCAGAGCATTGGCTCACGCGCATCATAAAGATGTCATTCACCGCGACGTCAAACCATCGAACTTGCTCAAGGACGGCGATCACATTTGGCTAACGGATTTCGGTTTGGCCCGTCGTTATGATGATCTTCGCATGAGCATGACCGGTGCGGTGCTTGGCACACCGAACTACATGAGCCCGGAACAGGCTGCTCCTTCGCGACATCCGATCGACTTTCGAACGGACATCTACTCCCTCGGTGCGACGCTTTTTGAGTTGCTGACAGGTCGATGTGTGTTCCTTGCCGAAACTCCACATTCAGTCCTAGCACAGGTCTTGTCAGAAGAGCCACCGCAATTGAAAGAAGTTTTGCCGGACGTGTCGGCAGACCTCGAAACGATTCTGATGAAATGTCTCGAAAGAGAACCTCGCTCTCGATACGAAACCGCGGAGCAGCTTGCGGATGATTTGGAGGCCTTCGCCGAAGGGCGGTCAATCAAGGCTCGTCGGCCGAGCTCGTTGGAGCGAGTAAGTCGCTGGACACAGCAAAACAAAAAGGCTGTGTCATGGGCAACGACGGCTGCGATGGGAGTGTTGACGTTTTTGGGTGTTGCAACCGCGTTTTGGATCAGTTGGAACAACTCGATCACCGGTTTCATCAAGATCGATTCTGACGAAGGTCCGATCGTTGGTCGACTGATTGGATCAGATGGCGAAACGACGCCAACCTTCACGATCCCGACGCAGCAGAGCATGCCGATCAATGAAGGCGAATACACTTTGCAAATGTGGTCCGGAGGAAAGCTCGGCGAAAACCAAAAAGTCTCAGTTTCTGCCTACCAAAATACGCAAATCAAAACCGTTCTTTCTGATGAAGGTGTATTCCCAGAGCGAACGGTCGAAGGCTTTCCGGTTGTCCTTCACGAAAATGACAGTGACGATTTGGTTTTCTTTTCTGAAGAAGGGATTGCGCGAATCGATGGTCAAACGGGTGAGAAACTGTGGACTGCTAAAGCAGAAACATTGACCGAAGCTGCAAATAAATTGACTCCCGAAGAGGAGCAGGTCGCCAAGCAAGATCGGAATAAGTTACCGCGAAATTCATTGGAGCCGTTTTCGTGGCAGAGCACGTTCAACCGAATCAATAGAGTCTACAGCTATAGCGATTATCGCATCCCCAAAGTTGTCGAACGGGTTCCAGACGTCAATGATGACGGCGTCAACGATGTGATGATTTCTTTCGCTACAAGCACGATGGTCTTTGTGCTTGATGGATCCACTGGAGCTGTGATTTGGCATTATCGCTCATTGCCCAAGTTGCCGGCGGGCTACAAAGGACTGCGACGTCGTCCTGCCGTGACACTTCAGCCTCCGGTTTCCATTGGCGACATTGATGATGATGGAATTGCAGATTTCGCAGGAGTATTTAGCTGCGACGGAAGGCAAGATAAGTTTCGCTGGGTCGACACTGTTTCCGGAAAGACAGGTCAACAAATTTGGAACATGGATTTACCACAAGAGTGGTTCGACAAAACCAAATTCAACGCGCCTGAAATGGGCATGTTCTCATACAGACACAATTCGTTTCATCGACACATGCGTCTGGCTGACAATCGATGGAAGTTTCGCAAAGGAAGAGCGTTTCGAGGAAATGTAGTCGGTGAAATTAAGCCATGGGCCATGATTCCCATTTCGGAAACCTCGGACACCGGACAGGCCAGAGAATTCCTTCTGTCATGTGGCGATCGACTGATTTCGATTAAGTCAGCAACTGGCGATGCAGGCTCGCTCAACGGTGGGAAGCCAGTCGAGTTGGGTTTTTTCCCAGCACTCCAACCGCAGTTAGTGCAATCCAAATCTGGCGACAATATTGGATTGCTAATTTGCGACGCCGTTACATTTACTGACCCGAATAAGAAAGTCGCGCCGGTCACCCGGTTTGCACTTCACTCCGTTGATACCGGTGAACAATTGTGGAGTTACGACGCCAATTGCGATCCAGGTTGGCTAGGCGTCGCACCAGACTGGCCGCTGATTGTCGATGTGACGGGAGACTCAGATCCGGAAATTCTGATCTCTGACGACAACGAATTGGAGGTGGCGAATCACCGCAACATTTGCTCTCTCGGATCAATGCAGGCTCTTGATGTCAAATCTGGAAAACCACTTTGGGATCCGAATCAGACCGCCAAGATTCGATGTCAGGACTTGCAGATTCAAAACGTGTTAGTCGGCCCCGACGCGGACGGTGACGACAAGCAAGACGTCTATGCTGTGAGTCCGATGTTGGATTCGAAGACTTGGATTTTCGTCGATGTGCTTGGCGGTGCCACTGGCCAACGAATCAAAACAGTCAGCGCAGAGGTTCCTGTGTTCGAAAACGGCACGGGCACAGGGCTGGATCTTCAGTCGCCGTTTTTCCTTGGAGACGCCGACGACCGTGGCCATTGGCTTGTCGTAGCGTCAAAAGATGTTGGGGCGAATCAACCGAAGCGACGAAGTACGGCCGTGATGTCTGTTATCGATGGGAAGTTGGCGAAGGTTGGCAGTCAATTGGAGCACCCAATGCTGCTCGACGGTGATGGAGACGGTCACAAAGACCTGTTTCTAATTAAGCCACGTTCCAAAACCGAACTTCACCGTTCGGCACAACTAGTTTCGTTGAAAACGGCTGGCAGTCGTAGCTTTCTCCTCAACGGTGGTCGGTTTGTTCCGGTCGACGACATTGATGGCGATGGCGTTCGCGACTTGGTGAACGAGAACTACAACCGCGATAGGAGCGTCGTGTCGGGGGCAACTGGGGACACGTTCAGTGAAATTGAATTTGAAGCGTCTAGCGGAACCGTCCACATGGTCGCTGGAGACTTTGATAACGATGGAGTTTGCGAGTGCGTCGTTGCACGGTTGAATATTGGCTTGAACTTCTCGACGAATGAATTGAAACTCGTGTCTGGAAAGACCGGTCAATCAATTTGGAGTGCCGAATTCGAATCCACCAGCTTTGGCATGAATCCTCGCTTCGCATGCGAAGACATGAATCAGGACGGGACCAGTGATCTGCTCGTTTTTTATCGAGCGAACGCTGGAAACAGCACTGCCCGCTTTGAGGTGACGTGCGTTGATGGTGTTTCGGGCGATAAACAATGGACGGAAATGTTGTCCCCTGCGGATGTTGGGATGTCGTTGCCGCAGTTTAATGTCAAGGATTTCGATTTCCGAATTGTCGACGTCAATAACGATAAAACGCTGGACATTGTCTGTCCTGTTTTCTTTCCCGGTGGAGGCTTTTCAACGGCTGCGATCAACGGAAATACTGGGCAGCGAATCTGGGAGCTTGAACCGCGGAAGCTTAAGCATACAAACGCGATCCCGCTGTGGCGAGGCGAATTGATCTTGGCCACTGCAGATTCGAAGGCCATGCTGGTGACGGTTTTTGGCAACGAATACGTCGCAGGCAATATACAGCCGCTCGCTGTCGATTTCATTGGACTTGATGACGGAAAGCGAATTTCATCGTGGACATCAGATGATCGCGTCGGTCACTTTAGTTACTTCATTGGCGAAAAGATGCGATGCGGTGGCTTTCCTTTTCCAGTTCATTCGGGCGACAAAACCTTCGCCGGATTCTGCGTCATGAATGACCAAGGTGAGTTGGACGTTTGCGTGATCGATGGTAGCCATTCCGAAGCGACATTGGTCAATCGTGTTACGATTCGTGATTTCGCTGCCAAGACATTCAGCTCCAGTCTCGACCAACTGATTGTTGCGGACGTCAATAAGGACGGATCTACCGATGCGGTTTTTCAATCGGGAGATGGCATTGTTGCTGTTGATCTTATGAGTGGGACGGAGCTACGACGGCAAGCGATCGCAGGTGTCGAAAAGATCCGTTACGAGGCAGGAAGTAGGTTCCTCGCAGTCGAAACGGAGCAAGTCGAGAACTCACGGATTAAGCTAGTCGAGCTTGGCAGCCTTGAAGTCAAATGGGATTTGGTCTGTCCTCGCGACAAAACATTCGTTTCCATTCTGTCGGAGGAGCATCCGTCGGAACCCAGTGGATTCGACCACCCGCCAAGGACTCTCTTTCTTGGTTCGACCGGCGTCATGGTTTGTAATGTTGCGACGGCAGCTGAGTTTCGCGGCGATCCATTGTCGATGCCAATAAGGTTAGAGCAGGATTTGGCAGTAGCTTCTCAGAACGGCTTCGACCCACGACTTGTCGAGCCACTTCCATGGAATGACGAATCTTATCTTGGAACTCCGAGCGAGCGAATTGTTTCGTTTATGACGCAAGAGGTTCCGATCTTTCTGGGGGTGATTTTGTTCCCGATCCTTTTCTTGCGGCGAATGATTCAGCGACGGCAATGGACACTGAGATCGTTACTGCTGTTGCCGCTGCTGTTTGTTGTGCCTTATCTTGCGCTGCGGATACCGAATGAACATGGCACACTGACGGCGAATTTATATGGAGTATCGAGTTCGCTGGGGACGTTCCTCGTTGCGTTAATGTGTGCTCCAATTTTTGTTTTTCTGGCCGTCTGTTTAACCAGGATTCGGAACTCGCAGTGGAAGCGGTTGATTTTTCTGTTGGCGATTATGTTGGCTGCCTGTTTGGTCCCTGCCACGTTGCAAATTCTACTTGAAGGCGCAAAGCTTCCTGAAGGCGGATCCTACGATCTATGGAATCCTGAAACGTTGATGCTGCTGTCGACGGGTGTTTGGCTTGTCGGCTTCGGCTTGTGTTGCACTTGGCTCTTCAATCGATCCTTTAGCGTGCTGCAAATGCCATTCAAGTATTTCTTTCGCCGATCGAAGGCTGTAGTCGCATGAGCTTGGATCCAGACGCCGGAAATTCAAACTATCTTTCGCAGTACCATGCGTGGTTGAGACTGATGGCGCGGTTGCAGTTGGATCCCCGATGGGATCGAAAGTTTGATGCGTCTGACGTCGTTCAACAGACGCTATTGGAAGCTTGGAAAGGTGAATCCCAGTTTCGCGGTCAAAACAGCGGAGAACGAATCGCGTGGCTCAAAACGATACTCGGACGAGTCATCTCGCGTGAGGCACGGAAATACGTTGGGACGGAAAAGCGTGATCCGGGTCGAGAGCTTTCGCTACAGCATTCGCTGGATCGGTCTTCGGTGATGCTTGAACGAATGTTGGCTGCCGAAACAAATACGCCCAGTGTTCATGCCGACAATCGTGAACAGCAAGCCATCATTGCCGAAGTTTTGGAGTCATTGCCCGAAGACTATCGACAAGTCATCGTGTTGCGAAATTTGCAAGGGTTATCTCATGGCGAGATCGCTGAATCGTTGGGGCGCAGTGAGTCGGCGGTCCGAATGCTGTGGCTACGTGCGTTGAAAGAGTTGCAATCGGCCGTGCTTTCGCGACAGTAGTTTCGTTAAGCTATACTGGCAGCGGGGCAGATTTTAACCTGCCATTTGAAACTGTTTGACAGATTTAGACGATGAAGCAACGAAGCCAATTTGATATGGGTGACGCTTTGTTGCTGATGGCACTTATTTCAATGCTGTGCCAGATCACGTTTTCTCTATCGGACATTTCTATCCTTTGCTTTTTTGGTGTCTTCTTTTTGATTTCTTGTTTCTGCATCAAGAGAAGAATCATGCCAGAAATTTGCGGAGCGTTGCTTGGATTTGCCGGTCCCGGAATGCTTGGTTTGTTTTTTATCGGCGAGTTGTGGCTTCCCCCCGAGCCCGGCGTCTATCGTGAAACTGAGATGAATTTTCCAATGGCGATGTTTTGCATCGTGTTCCTTGGCGGGCTTGGCGCGATGTTTGGAGCGGCACTAGGTGCTGTGTTCGCGTTGGTTACAGACATCGCAAAAAAGGATTTGTCTTCGTGGGATGCTGAATGAATGAGTCGAACCAAATTTCACTTGCGGGAATTATCTGGGGCATCGTCACAGTTTCCCTATTGATTGCCGTTGCGACCACGAAGTCTGTCGTGGTTATCGTAGGGTCAGTCTTAACGCTGTGCTTGTTCGCTGGTTGCTATTGCTCGGTGAAAAAATATCGCCCTTGGTATTCAGGGGCAGTTGTCGGCTTCTTGGTGCCTGCATTGCTGATATTGAAAGAAATCACCACAACGGTATTAATAAAAGGCGAGATAGTGCAAGGAGAGCTGTACTGCGAAGACGGGCCCTTCATTTTCTTTCTTGGTTCGGCAATTATCTTGGCCGTTTCTGGAGCCGTGTGCGCACTCGTTGGATCCCTCACGTGGACAATTCTGTCGGTAGTAAGCAACCGAAGCTGGGACAAGTTTGAAGCTGCAAAGCGGTCGGATAGCGAAAAGAGAACTGACTGACCGTTGAGGCATGATGGCAACTCTGTCGTTGCGGTGCTATTCTGTTGGTTACTTTCATCAAAAAGTAACCACCTCCTAGTGACTTGCCATGATTTTGACCGCTATCTCGTTCGTGTTCTTTACTAGCCTCGTCGCCTTCATGACATGGCGACTAACCCGTGATACGAACGTGAACACCGATGAAGGTTTCTTTCTTGCTGGCCGCAGCCTGACAGCAGTCTTTATCGCAGGATCTCTCCTGCTGACCAACCTTTCGACTGAACAGTTGATCGGATTGAACGGTGGTTCATTTAAAGATGGTTTATCCTTGATGTGTTGGGAAACCGTTGCCGGAATTTCTCTGGTGATTTTGGCACTGTTCTTTTTGCCTCGATACCTAAAATCCGGCATTGCGACGATTCCGCAGTTCTTGGAAGAGCGATACGATCCGGCGGTGCGATCCGTCACGGCGTTCATTTTCATTGTCGCCTACATGCTGATCTTGTTACCGTTTGTTCTTTACCTTGGAGCAACCGGACTCAACAGCATGCTCGGCCTCGAGGAGATGTTGGGACTGTCCGAAATCCAAACGATATGGGCCGTCATCATCTTTATCGCAATCGTTGGTGGAGCCTACGCGATTTGGGGCGGGCTCAAAGCAGTCGCGATCTCCGACACGCTCAACGGTGCCGGACTACTGATCGGTGGTTTGCTGATCACTTACTTCTCACTGAAAGTCGTTGCCGGAGAAGGCGGATTCTCCGAAGCGTTTGCGAAAATTGAAGCACATGACCCCGACGCATTTCAATCCATGGGCATCGCAAGCGAAGAAACGCATTGGCCGACGTTGTTCACGGGCGTCTTGATGTTGAACTTCACGTACTGGTGCATGAACCAACAGATCATTCAGCGAACCTTCGGTGCCAAGAACCTTGCAGAAGGACAAAAGGGTGTTTTGCTTGCCGCGTTTTTCAAAGTCTTTGCACCGCTAATTTTGATTTTACCAGGCATCACTGCCGCCTATCTGACGTTGGGCGCCGAAGACCCTGAAATGGTCAAAGCGATGACTGCTGAAAATGGTATCGATGCAAATCGCGCCTACGGTGCTTTGGTCAGTCGTGTTCTGCCTGAATGGCTGTTGGGATTTTTCGCCGCGGTTATCGTCGGATCGATTCTGTCAACTTTTAACTCCGTTTTGAATTCCAGTGCCACATTATTTTCCCTCGACGTCTACAAAAAATACCTCGACCGCAACGCACCAACACAGCGTGTTGTTCGCGTCGGGCAGATTTGTAGTTTCGTGGTGGCGGTGTTCGCCGTGATCGCGGCTCCAAACATTTTTCATGGGAAACAGGGCGTGTTTGATTTCTTTCAGAATCTCAATGGCGTCTATTTTACTCCGCTCTGTGCGATCATGCTGTTGGCGATGTTTAACAAACGAGTCAACGGAACGTCGGCGTTGATCTCGATCGCGGTTGGATTGGTTTTAATGTCGCTGGGCACATTTTTCACGGGAGCAAGCCCAGCCATTCCTGCCAGCGAAGGAGTTGCTGCGATGGAGGCGTCCAAGGGTTGGGTGGTTGATATTTTCGGATCCGGATTCCACTACATGGGTGCCGTCCTTGTACTTTTGGTTTTGCTGCAACTCGCGTTGGGTAAGTTCTGCGGCATGGAACGAGAGATTCCTTACCAGCAAAAGGATTCAGGAGCAGTTGACCTGACGCCATGGAAACCAGCTCCTTTTGTCGGAGGTGCACTCGTAGTCATGGTTGTTGTCATCTACGTGTACTTTTCTCAATAGTGGTCGATAGGGCAAAGGAAATTTACTCCTAACGACCATGCTCTTCGAGAAATCCAATTGAGTTTTGCTGCTTTTGTCCGCAAACCATTTCTCAGTCGTTCCAAGTTTCGTCCCAATTTACAGGGAAGTTTTGGCTCAACAGCCTAGTGACGAAGTCAGTGAAGCTTGAAACGCAGAGGGGATAGGTTGCTTTGGGATCTGTTAAATCCTCTCCTGATTCCCCATCGACCGTTGGCTCATGATGAACTTCTTAAGAACGCTTTTTTCGACGCACCGCGAACACTTCCACTCCAACACAGAAATTCTCCAGGTTGATACGCTTGAACAGAGGCAAATGCTTTCTACCGTTTCAGTTTTTGCTCAAGGATCGATGGGCGATGAGTCGCTTGAGATCGAGTTTCGAGGCCGGCCCGCAGTCATCATCAATTCATTTCCGACAGATGGATTTCAAGAATTTCAATTCGATATTGGGACCACAGTCGATCCTGGCGAACTGCGATTCAAATTTCTAAACGATGCTTACGATCCAGCCAACGGTGTCGATCGGAATATCACGATCGACCGTATAGAAATCGATGGGAACATTTATCAAACTGAGAATGCAGCAACGTTTTCGACAGGCACCTGGACACCGCAAGACGGAATTCAAGATGGATTTGGATGTGGCGAGACGCTAAACGGCAACGGTTACTTTCAATACTCGCAAGAAGGCTTTGACGGAGTGGCCGACACAACGTTGATCGAAATTGATGCTCAAGTTCAAGGCGATGTGGCTGATTTTGAACTTCAAATCGACGGGGAGACTGTTAGAGAGTATTCGCTTCTTTCGCGTAACGCGGCTCGAAATACTTTCGTCTATCGAGCTCAAGGAAATATCGACCCTGAACGAATTCGAGTTGCGTTTACCAACGATGCGATTTTACCCAATCCGTTTTCTGATGGAACGATTGATCGCAACTTGATTGTTCACTCAATCACTGTCGATGGATTCTCTTACAACGGATCTGATTCGAATGTCCTTTCAACAGGCACGTGGTTGGGAGGCGAAATTGTCCCCGGGACTGGTCGCGGAAACGTGCTACATGCCAACGGATACTTTCAGTACTCCGGAACGGCCGCGATGACCGATATCGTCATTTCTGCAAAAGGTTTTGGTGACGCGGTTGATTTTGAGTTGCAGATCGACGGACAAACGGTCCAAAACTACGGCCTTTCAGCCCGAGCTGGCGCTGCGGAACGAGTCTTCACTTACACCGCCGACGGCATTATTAGCGCTGATCAAGTTCGGATTGTATTCACGAATGATTTGATTTTCACCGATCCGATTTCCGGTGCGACGATCGACCGAAACCTTCGCATCAATTTTGTGGAAATCGGAGATCAGTTGTTTGACCCGAACGACTCCAACGTTTTCTCCACTGGAACGTGGCGAGTCGAGGACGGAGTTTCGCCTGGCTTCGGTCGTGGCAACTTTCTGCACGCCAACGGTTACATGTCATTCTCATGATTTGAGGCAATGTCCGTTTTGATGGGACCTAACAAAAAAAAGTGGCGACGGGGGAATCGAACCCCCTCGCGGTGTTATGCCAGTTGTATGAGCGAACATCTGAATGCAATTGTGTTTCTTTGGAATCGAAGCCTAGCACCAAGCATCACCACACACGCTCCAGCCACCATTACCAACATTTCAAAAAGTCTTTTGAATGTATCCATAATCAACTCCTTCGCTTTTAGAATTACGATTTCACCAATCACTTCCACAAAAACTCCAACCACAAACGCCAAGAACTCTCCAATTTGACACTACATTAAGTCGACAAGTCTAGCATATTTGGTGGCTCACTTGTGATCCCTGCCGCCATTGTTGGAGTCTGCTTTTCCAATGAGCTATGAGGCTTGCAGAAGTTGTGGTGAGCGAAATAAATCGCCTGCATGGCTACATGATGCATGAGGCTCTTGCTGTGGGCCCGAGTCAAACGAGTGAACCGCTTCAAATTCAATCGCAGTTTCTGATTGAGCGATTCGATATGGCTCGTGCAAACTTGATCCATGTCTGGCGTACCGAAAACAGCTTGCTTCTTGGCAGCTATTGTCATCGCGGGTGAGCATCGCGTCACTTCCTGATTCGATGCCTACTGCTTGACAAGCATGCCAAAGTTAAAATTGCTACCGAGTGCAAACGGAACACCGTAGCGATAAGCACCCCATCCGTCCGTGCTGACTTGAAACGGGCGATCAACATTGGTTGAACGTCGCAACTGCATGAGGAAGTTTTCAGTATCCTGTTGGCTTCGCTGTCCAACGTAGTGAGCTGGAGCGAGCTTGGTCTCACGATCCACGGCAACGTATGTCCAGCTATCGCCCTGCGTTGGGTCGTCTTGCTTCTTGGCTTGCTTGGCCTTCATGCCAACAGAGCTCCAAATTTCATCGATCTGGATGTCTTGCATTGGACGCTGACGATGTTAACGTCCATGAATGTCTGGCATCGGTCGCCAACTTCAAGAATCAGACGGTCGATAGTGTCTCGGTTCATTCCGAACAGACGCTCACAAGCGCGAATGCTCATACCTTCGAGCAAAGCACCAACGACCATCATGGCCTTATCAACGTCAACTCGCATGTTGCCAATTGGCTTGGCCTTTTCTTCTACGAATCGCTTGCCGCAATCCTTGCATTTGAAACGCTAGGCTCCGTTGGAGTGCTTGCCGGACTTCTTGAACTTGTTTTCGCTAGAATGATGTTTCTCAGGCTATCACTGGCGAAAGTTGGTCTTGCCGGTCTGGTTACAGCCAAGCCGGTTTTTTGAACGGAAAGTAGGGTAGTCGAACCCAATCCGTCGAGATTCACAGGTTTATAAGGCCCGCTGCAAAATCATTTGCAAACTACTTTCCTAAGCCCAGCATTACAGTGCTGGGCTTTTCTTATGGTGTATGATAGCAGATGGTGCATTTTTAGTAAAGTATACTTTACTTAAAAATGTCCGTCTTGTACCATGTAGAAATGATTGGAACAAAGCAAGAGATATATGCAGTTTTGCGTGAATACAACCCTTGGTGGTCTGGGGTTCCTGAAATTGACCTGCCTGACTGGAAAAGGGTCGCCTACAACGAGGTTATCACATGGGTACAGAACCCGCCCTCGCATCGGGCTGTGATCCTGACCGGCGCAAGGCAAGTCGGTAAGACTACTATTTTCAGGCAGGCAATCAGGAAGCTGATTGAATCTGGAGTCAGCCCAGAGAAGATTCTCTACGTGACTTTTGACCATCCGCTCTTAAAGCTTTGCGGCTTAGAAGGCGTCATTAAGTTTTGGGAGGAATTGAATCCCAAGGACGACGAAGTTGAATATCTATTTCTTGATGAAATTCAGTACACAAACGACTGGGAAACTTGGATTAAGCACCAAGTAGATTTCAAAAAGAAACGGAGAATTGCTGCCACGGGTTCAGCAATGCCGATCAGCAAAGCGGGTGCGGAATCCGGTGTCGGACGATGGAACACGATCAAGCTTCCAACACTTTCGTTTTACGAATACCTGAGGATCAAGAAAGTTGATCTTCCAAATATTCCAGACACAGAATCTTTCCTTGATGTTTTTTTGTGGAGTGAGGGGAAAAAATTGAAGGTTGCGGAAGACGCGAGAACGCTTGTCCCCCATTTCCATGAATACTTGTTACGAGGCGGATTTCCAGAGACAGCCATGGTTAAGAATATTCAAATCGCTCAAAAGCTGTTGCGGGAAGACATCGTAGACAAAGTTCTCAAGCGAGATATGGCAGCGATCTATGGCGTTCGAAATATTCTCGACTTGGAAAAAGTTTTCCTCTACCTGTGCATTCAAGATGGCGGAATTCTGGATATTACAAAGATCGGCGAAAATCTTCAGATGACTAGGCCGACCGTCAATAATTTTATCCAGTACTTGGAGTCTGCAAATCTAGTCTATCGCCTGAATCCATATGGTTACGGAAAGCAAATCCTCAAAGGCAAGCCAAAGGTCTATTTAGCTGACGGTGCCATAGCAGGAAGCATGCTTCTTAAAGGAAGGCAACTACTGGAGGACTCTGAGAAACTTGGCTACACCGTTGAAACTGTTTTTTTCAAACACCTCTACACAAGATACTACCGCCAGAGTATCAGGCTCTCATACTGGAGAACAAAAAAGCACGAGGTTGATGTAGTCGCGGAAATTGGAGACAAGACAGTTCCATTTGAAGTCAAATATCAAGGGAATATTTCTCGAAGTGACTTCAAGGGTCTATTTGAGTTCTGTAAAAAGCAAAACATCCTGAGGGCTTATATGATCTCTAGGGAACTTTCTGACTTCACTACTAACTCAGTGAACACCAAGGAAAACAAAGGGCTACAGGTACTTGTAATTCCAGCAGTGCTTGCTTGCTATTGGCTTTCTAAATCTGAACTTGACTATCACAATGACCTAGATAATTAACGATCTAGTTCACGTTCAAGGCTTCGCACTGCATCCTTTGGAGCTACCTCCATCTCGTATCCAGCTTCAGTCATCTTGACCATTAGCTCCACCGCTGGCATTGTTTCCCATCCTTCAATCTCCTTGGCCCATTCAATCATTGTCTTTTCGCATTCCACGTCCAGGTCTGGCATCGCAAACACTGCCGGTTGCATGTGTCCTGAGTACTTGACCCCCTTGATTGCGCCCGCTTTCATGAAGCGGTTCAGAACGTAAGCCGAGTGTTTAACCCATCGCTTTTCTGGTTCAGCAGCTTCAAGAGCGCCCATAACGTCCGTGAGCGTGAAAGTTTTATCATCGGGCAGGATCGACCAGATTATATCCGCGATCTTGGTCGTTCTCGTTGGTCGCGGCCTAGCTTCACCTTTGAGGCGTGTTTCCAGCTCTGCGATCTTTTTTGAACCGTCTCGTTGTATTCGAGCTTTGCGGACTTGATGGCAGCGTCACGTTTCTTCGCTGCTTCATCTTTCAATTGTTGGTTAGCGTTCATGCCGTACAATGCAACGGCAGCGGTGAAATTGTTCAACCGCTATTCGGGTAGGTCCCATCAAAACGGACAGTGCCGGATTTGAGACATGAAACTGAGAAAAATCCGAACAAGCTTCCGTCGTCCGAAATCCTTTCGCTGGCCATGCATAATCGGTAATGGGCGGAGTTAACTTCTTTAACGCGACGCAGCTTCGACAACGACTTCCACCAACGCTCCGGGAGCGACTTCCATCGCCGAAGGAAGCTTAATCCTTATGGGACGGCCCCATTCTTCGATGCGGGCTACGGAGCGCTGTCGAGAAGGTATCGATTCGATAGCCGGACCAACTGATTCGACGATCGTTTCTATTTCTTTGACCGGCACCGTCTTGGTTCGAACGGTGACCGGCATCCCCGCGAATGGAACAACGCTTGTGTTTTCATGCGTATAGGCGACAACGTGACGCCCTTGAATCGGGACGACGGTGACCAACGGCTGACCCAAGGACACTGCGTCACCAGCGCGAACGTGTGTTTTGGTGATGCGACCAGCCACTGGCGTACGAGAATCCAAACGTGCGAGGCTCATCGAAATAGCTTTGAATTCAGTTCGAATCGAATCGCAGCGTTGGCGAAGCATTCGGGCTGCGATCGACGGCATCTTCGCTGATTCATTGGAGCCATTCGCGAATTCGAACCCCAGATCCGCACGCTTCTTTTCAATTGAAAACAGAAGTTCCTGCCTTTGATCGGGCTCGTTATCTCCAACTCGATTCAATTCGAACATCAACTGAAGAATTTCCGATTCTACGCCGAGCGATTCAACGAGTGGCTTCTCGGCTTTCAGCGAAGCATCCTGTTCGATCTCGTTGGCGATCGAGACCAATTTTTGGTTGGCTTCACTTAGGCGCTGGGCCAGAAAACGATCGTCCAGCACAGC
Source organism: uncultured Pirellulaceae bacterium (assembly GCA_938010615.1). Lineage (GTDB taxonomy): Bacteria > Planctomycetota > Planctomycetia > Pirellulales > Pirellulaceae > Mariniblastus. Next base: position 14,847 of record CALLUY010000067.1, read on the forward strand.
AACCAATTGATCTTTCGTGACGCTCGCGTAGGCGATTCTCGATTCGGGTTGACCGGGAACAATCTGAGAAACGACACCTTCATCGAGACTGCTGAGCGTAACCTCAACAACCTCAACTTCGCCGATCAACGTAACCGCTGTGTTTTGAACCTGACCAAGCCAAACACAGATCGCGCTGGCGAAAACGAAAAATGCGATGGGAAGCCAGCTGGTAATTGCCAGCGACATTCGACGCGCCGAAGGAATCGGAATCGTGGAATTTTCAGAGTCAGATGAATTCATGGACGGTGAAGCAAGATCAAGTCAATGGCGGAAAATTGCAATGGAGTTTAACGCGAGTCATAACTCGGAATTCTGTGCGTTCACGTAGAGCGAAATTTGTTGCACGCTATCGAGCCGCAGTAAATCTTCTCGGAACTCTTCGCAACGCGACGGATCTCTTAGCAGCACTCGAAACGAAGCCGACGCAGTCGTGTTTTCGAAACTCTGTTCCGATTGCCGCTTCCAACGCATCGTGTGACGACCGAAGACGGACGCCAAACGCTCCTCGATATTGGAACCTTCGTAATCCAACGAAAGGAATGCGTCGTACCGATTGCGACCTCCGAAATCGCTGACGCGAAGATAGACGACCAACAAACCAACAACCGCAAGTCCGCAAAGTGATTCGAAAAAATGCATGGTGCCGATGCCCAATCCTTCGACAATTGCCCAAAGAACAAACGTTGTGTCTCGAGTGTCTTTGAGTACGTTTCGAAATCGGACGACGGCGAAAACTGCCAACAAGCCAAACGCGATTGCCGTGTTGTCGGCCATCAGCAACATCATGAGTGCAACAATAACAGGAAGCGTTACCAGCGAAGTGGAAAACGACTTCGAGTAAGAAGGTGAAACGTGAGTCCACATGTAGATCCAGCCAATTAGCTGGCCGACGATTGCAGACAGCAGCAGCGAAAGCAGGATCGTCGCGGGTGCTATCCGGGAGAACGATGCTCCCGAATTCATCAAAGAATCAAAAATCGCATCCATTAAACATGGGCTCCCATCAGGGAAGGTGAACCAAGAACGTTAACGCATTCTACGTACTTCGGTACGGAAATGGATTGCAATCCAAACCGCCTCGTCAATTGCGTCATCCAGCGAGCCGGTTTGTTGACGAATTTCAGCTCGAGCACCACACCGTCAATCCGCGACATCTTTTTCCGTGGTGGCATTGCGATACCGCTTCCGGGGACGTGCGGGCTCCCGCAAACGTCGCGGTCAAACGTAACTCGATATTGGTTATTCGAATCGCATTCGAATGCTTGACGGAAATAGTCGACGTAGATGTGTCCGACAGCAGCAAGCTGATCTCGAAGCCGACAGAACGTCACCAACGCGTCTCGCTGTTGCGCATTGTTCTTCAGAAGCATGCCAGGCGTTGCCGCTCCGCCGCGCACGAGCTTGGAGGCAGATTCCCGAGAGACACCGGCTCGTTTTTTTTGAATCACATTCGTAACCCGTCGCTTGACTTCGAGGAACACAGGCGAATCAGCGGCGTCGTCATAAAATCGAACGCGGAGTTTAAAACGATTTTTGACGCCATCGTTCGTCTGCTGGTAACAGTCGAGATGACGCGAATCGAGATAAAGACTGCGAATGTGGTAGCCGAATTCGTCTTTAGTAAACGCGTCCGGTTTCAATCTCGCGGCAACTTCTTTTTGAATCGCTTTCGCCTTTGCTTCAGAAATCAAAAATTTCAGCTCGTAGCGACTTGCTTGAAGACTACTCATTGGTCAATCACTTCTCCGCCGCTCCTGGATGAAAGTGAAAGGATGACTTTCTTCTTCGTGTCAGCGGAAAGGAAATGAACTGAACCATCGACATGGAGGACATTGCAGCCGCCGTAGTGTTGCGAATAGATCAACTCGTCATTCCACGAACGCTTGGCGTCTTTGCCGTTGACCTTGCCAGTGATGTGAGTAATGTTCTTGCCCGAGATCCATGCACCGTTTGGATCATCGTCCTCTTTCTCGGTTCCTCGTCCTGTGCATTCGGTAACCATCATCGTATTGCTGCTGCCGTCGGTGACCGAAGACATTCGAACCGGTGGCGGCTGCAGCATCGTATCGGCGCCGTCGAGACCTTTCGTTCCGATCAGAATGCCTTGCTGTCGCTCGTACTCCTGATCAGTCGTTGGATTTTCATCAGACGATGACGGTCCTGCGATGCCCATGTAGTCAGTGCACCCTAGCGTGACGCCCGTCGAAAGGTAGTCGACGATCACGTCGTTTCCGTTACGTGACGAATCCCGCAATGCGGTGCTCGGACAAAGTAGCGAGGGAACGACGAAACTGACGGCATCGGCGTTCGAAAAATGGAGATACGGCTTTTTGAAATCGATTTCGCTGTAGATATTTCCCTGCTCAATGAATGGCAAGATTCGAGAAATCCAGCTGTAGTCGAGGCGATCTGGATCACCAACGATGGCTGTCCATTCTTGGCCAGGAGGGAACTTCATCCGCCCGGATTCATAATTAAGAATGGCCAAACCGACTTGGCGAAGATTGTTTTGGCATTGGGTTCGTCTGGCTGCCGCTCGAACGGACTGAACGGCCGGTAGCAGCAGGCCGATGAGAATTCCGATGATCGCGATGACAACCAAGAGCTCCACTAAAGTGAAAGCCCTACGATGTTGGTTTTGCATTTCCATGGATCGCACCGACTCAGTAATGTAATGGCGGGAAAATTTGCTTAACGCAAGCTTCATATAGTATAGTTCGTTTGCGACATCGAGAAGACGAACCACGAATTATTGGGGTATCGGGGAATTTTTTGGGCTTTGCGACGGACATAAATGAAAAAACGCCGAGCAAGATCGAATCTTGCTCGGCGTTTGTTAGTTAAAGCCTTCCGTCGGAAGTTGGCTTAATACATGTCGTCGTGGTCATGACCGTGGCCACCAGATTTCTTCTCAGGCTTGTCGGCGATCAAAGCATCGCTGGTAAGCAACAAAGTCGCAACACTGGCAGCGTTCGAAAGCGCCGTCTTGGTGACTTTGGCCGGATCGATAACGCCCGCTTTGACGAGATCTTCGTACTTGTCCGTCAACGCGTTGTAGCCAAAGTTCGCTTTGCCTTCGACGACTTTTTCGCAGACGATTCCGCCGTCCTGACCAGCATTGCTGGCGATCATGCTCAACGGAGCACGACACGCACGGACAACAATGTTGTATCCCGTCTTCTCGTCATCTGACAAATCGCCAGGCTTGACGCCGGCAGCGGCACGAAGAAGAGCAACGCCGCCACCTGGCAGAATGCCCTCTTCGACAGCGGCACGAGTCGCGTGCAGAGCGTCCTCAACGCGAGCCTTCTTTTCTTTCATTTCGCTTTCCGTCGCCGCACCAACGTTAACCTTGGCAACGCCACCAGCGAGTTTCGCCAAACGCTCTTCCAACTTCTCACGATCGTAATCGCTAGAACAGTTTTCGATTTCGCGACGAATCTGATCAATGCGAGCCATCCGATCAGCCGTCTTGCCGCCACCTTGAATGACCGTTGTGTTGTCCTTCGAGATGATGACTTTCTTCGCACGTCCAAGATCCGAAAGACCAAGGCTCTCAAGCTTGATGCCGAGTGCTTCGAAGATTGGCTGTCCGCCAGTGAGAATCGCGATGTCTTCCATCATGGCCTTGCGGCGATCGCCGTAACCCGGAGCCTTGATGGCACAGCAGTTGAAAGAGCCACGAAGGCGGTTGATGACGAGTGTTGCAAGTGCTTCACCGTCAACGTCTTCTGCGATGATGACCAGTGGCTTTCCTTGCTGGACGACTTTCTCAAGAAGTGGAACAAGGTCCTTGATGTTTGAGATCTTCTTTTCGAAAACGAGAATGTATGCGTCCTCGAAGACACATTCCATGCTGCTTGTTTCGTTGACGAAGTAAGGCGAAAGGTAGCCGCGATCGAATTGCATTCCTTCGACCCATTCGACTTCCGTCCCGAGGCTTTTGCCTTCGTCGACCGTGATGACGCCGTCTTTGCCAACTTTTTCCATTGCATCAGCCAACAACGTTCCGATTTCCGAATCGTTGTTAGAAGCGATTGAAGCAACGTTCGCCATTTCGCTTTTGTTCTTGATCTTGATCGACATGCTGGTGAGCTTGTCACAGATGTCGCTGACGGCAGCTTCGATGCCTTGCTTCATTTGAATTGGATTGACACCCGCAGTGACGGCTTTAAGGCCTTCGTTGAAAATGGCTTCTGCCATCACGGTTGCGGTGGTGGTTCCGTCGCCGGCGACGTCGCTAGTCTTGCTGGCGACTTCGCGAACCATCTGGGCGCCCATGTTTTCGTAGACGTCTTCAAGTTCGATTTCCTTGGCGACGCTAACGCCGTCCTTGGTTACCGTCGGAGAGCCAAAGCTCTTTTGAAGGATTACGTTTCGACCTTTTGGACCGAGCGTAACTTTGACGGCACGAGCGAGTTTCGAAACGCCTTTGCGAATCGCTTCGCGTGCTTCCTGTTCGAAAGCAATCATTTTAGCCATGGAAATATTCCTTGATGAACTTGTTTGTTTTGGTTGTTGTTTTGGGTAGCGGAAGTCGTCAAGACTTCCGAAAGCGAAGATGAACGTAACTCTTGACGAGTTCCGCTGCGAACGTGTGTTTAGCCAAGGATCGCGAGAACATCGTCTTCTCGCATCAGCAAGAATTCGTTGTCACCATCTTTGAACTCTTCTGGGCCGTAAGACGTGAACAGCACATCATCGCCAGGCTTAACTTGAAGCGGAGATCGAGAGCCATCGTTCAGGAGGCGACCTTCGCCAACGGCGACAACGGTCCCGCGAGACTGCTTGTCCTTGGCGGACTCTGGCAGAAAGATGCCGCCAGAGGTTTTGTCTTGAGTGAGAACTCGCTCGACGACGATTCGCTCGCCCAATGGCTGAAGGTTGGTTTTCTTCTTCTTTTTGGCTGGTTTCTTTTTGGCAGTCGTGGCCATCGGTCCGTATCCTCCGGAGAATGTCGATTAAGTTGATTGGTGTTCGGGCGGCCAGATCCGAAAATCTGCACGCCGTCCCTGCCAGAATTGCCTTTTGGCAAGCTTGGGCTGCTAGAAAGCAAGTCTCGGGCCAAACAGTTTCGCCGATCAAAAATATTTTGGTAGTCGCGTTTTGCGGGGAATTGCAAACAAGGAGACGCAGCTTCAGAAATTACGAATGACAATCTGTCACAAGTTTCCTCACGCGCTCGATCTCCCAAAACGGGTGGCTGTCACACACATTGAGTGTCCGGTTGTGGCGATTCGATGGTTTTTTGCCCATGTTTGAACTTTGATTTCCCTGTAAAGATGTTCAGAGCGACAAAAACGGTTGCCTGATCGTTGTTGGCGCTCACAATATCACGAACAGATTTTTTCGTGGGTGTTTCTTTCGAAGTACGATCCACGCATTGGCTTGAGATTTGGATTATTGATGGCGATTCGAGCGACATGTGGCAGCTGTAGTCAAACCTTCAACGCACGCGATGAGTTGGCAGGGAAGCGGGTTAAGTGCCCAAAATGCAAAGAGCCAATGAAGATTCCGGCCGCCAAACGTGCTGCCCCTCCGAAAAAGGCTCCGCCTGCACCAGCAATGGATCCGATGGAAGCGCTGCTCAAGGAAGCGAACGTTGGCGAATTCAGCAGTGGAGGACCGATTTGTCCGGACTGCGGCGTTTCAATTAATCCAGGCGCTGTGATTTGCGTCGAGTGCGGTTTCAACATGGAAACCGGAAAGCGGCTGCGTACTACTTCTGAAAACGCAGACGGCGAAGTCGGCACTGGGCTGACCGACGCCGAAAAAATCATGCAAAAGGCCGAGGCTGAGATTGAAGATACGCCCATCGGCGGTGAAGACCAAGATTTTGGAGACGGTGGCGATTCTTTTGTTATCGCCGGAGTCGCGGGAATCATCCTAGCAGTATTGGTTGCGATTGGATTGGTTGTCGTATTCTCGATGGACGTAATCTCTCTTTACTACAACTCTGGCGGCATCAGTTTCATTGCTTCCTCTTGCATGTGGATCGGAATGACAATCTGGCTGACGTATGTTGCGTTCCGAGCCAAAATCGGACACGGGTTGGCTTGCATCCTGACCGGAGGTGTTTACTGCATTGTCTTTGGTTTCATGCAAGGAAAATCGCTGCTGATGCCAACGATCATTATGCTGGTTGCTTTGGTCGTTGGTGCTGCTTCAGGAGCTTTTGTCTACTACAACGGGTTCCAGCCACTTGAGGCCACGCAGATAATCGACACAATGGATGCCGTTCGAATCGCTTGGCTTCGTTAGGTCGCAGCCTCAAACCATCTCATTTCACAGAAGCCTCTATGAACACAGTTTTCGCGGAGGATTTCTATCGTGATTCCCAAGGCGGGATCATCATCGATGTGCGTTCGCCGGTTGAGTATGCCGCTGGCCACATTCCCGGTGCAACCAATATCGCTCTGTTTACCGATGACCAGCGGGCTACTGTCGGGACGCTGTATGCCAAATCCGGTCGCGATGACGCGATTGAAAAAGGACTCGAGTTCATCGGTCCGAAAATGGTTGGCTTTGTAAGGCAAGCCAAAAAGCTGTTGGCGAACAGTGATTGTGCTGACGCTCCGATCTTCGTTCACTGTTGGCGTGGTGGAATGAGAAGCCAATCTTTTGCGTGGCTGATGGACACGGCTGGCCTGAACGTTCGCGTGCTCCATGGTGGCTACAAGGCATATCGAAGGCTGGCCCATCGGAGAATCGGATTCCGCCATCAAATGATCGTGCTCAGTGGATTGACTGGCGCTGGGAAAACTGAATTCCTTAAAATGCTACAGGATCGTGGCGAACAAGTCGTCGATCTGGAAGGCCTCGCAAATCATCGCGGCTCATCTTTTGGAGCCATCGGTTTGGGCGAACAGCCGCGAACCGAACAGTTCGAAAACCGACTGTTTGCAGTACTCGAAAAACTCGACCCGAAGAAACGAATTTGGGTTGAGGACGAAGGTAGCAGACTTGGACAGGTCACCGTTCCAGCGCGGTTCGTGAAACAGATCCGACGTGCACCAGCCGTTTTTCTGGACGTTCCCAAAGCTCGGCGACTGGATAACTTGCTTAAAGAATACGGCGACCTTGACCGAGAAGGGTTGATCGAAGCAACGCGTGGAATTCAGAAACGGCTTGGCGGTCAAAACATGAATGATGCGATCACCGCGATCGAAGCCGGTGACTTGCGAACTGCGGCTGATATTTCTTTGAAGTACTACGATCGAGCGTACCTCAAATCAATGTCTGCTTTGCCGCGTGAGACTACGGTCAATCTTTCGTCCGAGGGACTGGAAGACGCAGTCGTCGTCGAAGAACTGATCAAAGCGGCGACCATTGCAATCGGCAACGCTGAGATCACCAGTCCGCAATAAGCCCAAGGATCAACTACTGCTTTGTTGTTCCAAGACCGAATTAAAGAACATTTCAAAACCAAAGTAGCACGACTCTCCGAGTCGTACGGGACGGCAAAACATGACTCGGAGAGTCGAGCTGCTGTTGGCGATCTCCCGAAAAATCTAAATCAGCTGACGACCATTTTCCGCGTGATACTGTTTGCCGTTGGACAGATCAGAAATTGCCGCATGCTCGATTGGTCAGCGCCAACTCCAAAGTTAACCGTATGGATTACGACATGGAGATTGCCAGCAACAGTCTGATTGGTCGCATCGTCGCGGTCCGAATGCTAAGCCGCCGGCAGATCCTGACTCACGTCAAGTCGATCGAAAAATCGGGAACAAGATTTGACCGATATCCAAGCCATGGCAACCAGAGCCATCCAAAGCCCGGAACCAAAAATGATTGGCCCAGCAGCATCGGCATGCATTGATTGGCTGATCTTTATTGATAGCCACGCCCACAGCAGAGTCAGAATAAGCCCGAAAGCAAACAGCAGCCCTTTGCCAGTAAATGTCAGGATGGTCCGCAGAAAAACTTCGACTCCCTCTTGATTGCGACGGTACGGATGCATCAGAAAAATAGCATTCTCCATCCCGATGATCAGAACGTTCATGGGCATCAGCAGCGGCCACGCCAACAGCATTTTCCACGAAAGTCCCGCCCCAAAGACGGCAATCGATAGCACGCAAAGTTGAAACATGCTCATCAGAATTACTGGGACTGCCAAATGTCCGATCGTCAACGAAGTCGATCGGATTGGAGCTGCTTTCCAGATCGCCAACCTGCGGGCATCGCGGCGAAAGTCCAACATTAACGCGGGCGGCAACAACAAGAACGAGTAGAAAACCATGCTTCCAATCACACTTAACGCGGAAGCCATCCCAAGCTCTTTGGACAACAACGGCATGCAACTCAACAGTGTAGGAATCGCCAACGCGAAAATCAGCGTTGATCGGTAGTGAATGGCACCCAAGAGTTGATACCAGACAATCGCCTTGGCCCCGCCGAGTCCGACCGGCGGCTTCGACGAGAATCGTGACTTTTTTGAATCGCTACGGTTCGCGACGGCCGAATCAAATCCTGTAGTTGTTGATTGCTTCAGCCACCGATCGCTTTTCCGGTCAACGAAATAGACGAGTTTAAAAAGGCATCCCACTGCACACAATAGAATTGTTAGCTTCGAAAAAAAGTTGACGCCGTATTCGTTTGACAGAATAACATCAACGACGGCCACCCATGGTGCCATCATCCAAACCATAAACGGTTGGTTGACGACTTCGTGAACGACTCCCAGAAACAACTGTGGAATTTTGAGAGGGTTTGGTGAACTAATCGCGGCCTCGAAGTCGGGCGAGTACGCTGCTTGGAAGAACGCGAACGCAAGGATTGAAAACGCTGGCACCAGCATCATCGCTCGAACCTTCGCCCATTGGCGAGTGCCGGTTTGAACCGCCATCCACGCGATTGACTCCAATAGAACGCGAATCAAGTCCACCAACGTCAGACCGATAAACATGCCGACGAATCCCACGAGGAGGTTCGGAAGATCGGGAATCATCACGATCGTAAAACAACTCGTCTTGGCGGCTGTCGCGCCTAGGTAGCTGAAAAAGCGATAGGAAAGCAGCTGTGTTCGAGTCAACGGAGCAGATAACAGATTCTGTTTTTCAGACGACGTCCATTCGAATGGCTCAATCGGTTTCCGGCACCCAATTTTTATCAGATGGAAAACGCTGTACAGCAACAGGCTCACAGAGAGCCATGTTTTGAGGCTTGTTGGGTCAGCAGGTTCACGAAACATCACCGACACGATCGTTTGCCCCAGCCATACGCAAGCCAACACGATTGCCAGGATCGACAAGGCAAGTCTTCGACGTGAACGAAACGCGTTCGCAATGCGGAGGATTTTTCCTCGAGCTTGAAACTTTAGCAGCTGCAGCAATGCTGGGTGCATCAGCTTATTGAGTCGTGCGTTGCCGTGCATATCAGTTCCCTGGTACCGCGACGTCATTAGTCGTTTCAGCAGAAGGCATCATGTCCATGGTCGCAAAGTAAATCTCTTCCAATGTTTGGACTTCGCTTGCCTTGTCGCCGCCGAATTTCTTTTTGAGTTCGCCAATTGGACCAAAGAACTTTCGTTTTCCGGTCTCAAGGATCATCACGTGGGAGCAGATATCTTCGACCATCGCCAACAAGTGAGAGCTGATGATGATCGCAGTTCCAGATTTCGCTTGTTCCTGAATCGTCTTTTTCAGATTGCGAATTCCCTGCGGGTCCAACCCCGTCATTGGTTCATCCAATAGCAATGCTGACGGTCGTTGCAGTAACGCACAACTAATTGCCAGCTTCTGCTTCATGCCTCGAGAAAGACCCGATGCAGCCGTGTGTCGCTTGTCCGTTAGCTCGAATGTTTCTAGCAGTTGATCGATTTGCTGGTGCGGATCTGAAATGCCGTACACTCCAGCTGAAAACAGAAGATGCTGTTCTACCGATAAGTCATTAAACAATTGTGGGTCGTCAGGCACATAGGCGCTGCGTTGTTTGACTTCGATTGGATTGGCAGTCACTTCGAAGTCGTCTACACAAAGCTTCCCGCTGCTTACTGGAATGATGCCTGTGATCGACTTGAGTGTCGTCGTTTTGCCGGCTCCGTTGCGTCCAACAAGCCCCAGCACTTCACCTGAATTCACAGAGAAACTCAAGTCGTCGACGGCGGTCGTCCCACCGTAGGCTTTGCAAAACAATTCAGCTCGAATCATCGATATGTCCGTGTCTCGGTAAGTAGCTGAATCGCCTCCGTCGAAAACGGTCGGCGCGGTTATCAGCGAGAATATCACCAAACCTAGGTTGCATTTTTGGCTCACGCAGTGATATTTAGACCGCTGAATCGTTCGCCCTCCCCTTTTGTTTGGAGCGGGCATCTTGCGTCACCGTCGTATCAGTCATAACGAATAATTCGACGCACATTCCCTTTGAAGACTCGTTGAAACTTATGCGTTATCAGCACGTTTGCCTTGAATCGATTGGTTATTTGCTCCCAGAGGAGATCTGGTCGTCCGAAGATGTCGAGCAGAAACTTGCTCCGCTTTACGAACGGTTGAAGCTTCCCGAAGGTCGGCTTGAATTGATGACGGGGATTTCAGAGCGTCGGTTTTGGGCTCGCGGAATCATGCCCGGACAACTTAGCGTTGAAAGCTGCAAGCTCGCCATTGAAGCAGCCGATATTGATATGGCTGATATCGGTTGCCTGATTCACGGCTCCGTCTGCAGAGATTTTCTCGAACCGGCAACGGCCTGTTCAGTCCATCATAAAGTTGGTTTGCCCAACGATTGCATGATCTACGATGTCTCCAATGCGTGCCTCGGGATTCTGTCCGGGATGATTCAAGCCGCGAACATGATTGAGCTGGGCCAGATTAAGGCGGCCTTGATTGTTGGCAGCGAAGGCGGCCGACAGTTGGTCGAAACCACGATTCGCACACTCAACGAGGATCAGAAACTTACGCGTAAGAGCATCAAAAACGCGATTGCCAGCCTAACGATCGGTTCCGCCAGTTGCGCCACGCTGCTAACGCACGAATCGATCAGCCGCTCAAAGAATCGGATCGTCGGGGCCGCTGTTCAAGCAAATACTCAGCATCATGAATTGTGCCAGAGCCACGAAGATCAAGTCGGCGATTCGATGGCGCCGCTTATGGAGACAGATTCCGAAGCCCTAATGAAGGCCGGCGTCGAAACGGGATTGGCGACGCTGCCTCCGTTTCTTGCCGCAGCTGGCTGGGACGTTGCGGACCTTGACCGCACGGTTTGCCATCAAGTCGGCACTGCTCATCGAAAGCTTATGTTGGAGTCGCTTTCGATCGATCCAGCCATCGACTATGCAACATTTTCTTGGCTCGGCAACACCGGTTCCGCCGCCCTGCCCTCTGCGCTGGCCGTCGCTTGCGAGAAGGAGTTCATTCAATCAGGACACAAAGTGGGCTTGCTTGGAATTGGTTCAGGGATCAATTGCACAATGATGGGGCTCCAGTGGAACGAAAGCCGGATTGCTTCAAAGACGATGTTTTAAAGATGCAAGCCCGAAGCGCAACTAGGAAATTGCATCGATTGCGCCAAGGATTCCCCACTCGAAGAGTTAAGCAAGCGCTTACTGCCAATCACAACCCGAAGCGCAAGTTTTGAAGTCGCAGTGTTTAGTGCTGAAAGCACGGCATGTATTAGCCATGGACGTAAGTCCATGGAAACGTTGATGAATTAATCGGGAGTCCTGAAGGGACGGCAGGAAAATTGCCGTAGTGCAAAGCTTGGCTCCTGCCGTGCCTTCGGCGCCGTTGGCCCATCCCGAAGGGATTCAAGCTATTAGCCGGTGATAAGCGCAGCGCCATCACCGGATTCGGTCGGAAGCAAACATGATCCCGAAGGGATCACAGCTGGCGTTTGCTGCGATCCCTTCAGGATCGAATCTTGCATCCTTAAGCTTTCCGGAGGTGGTCGCTACGCTCGACCTCCGGCTAATGGCTGAAATTCCTTCGGAATAAAAACGTGTGCAACTTCCAAACTTAGGCGGTTGAATGATCATCATGACATTAGCCCAGAGGGCGACACAGGTTTTTGCGATTGGCGTGTGTCGACCTCCGGCCTGAATCGCGCATCCTACAACACCATCGCTTCCCAAGCTTCCACCATCAGCGACGCCGCACGATCGACTTCTTCCACCGTCGTTTTTCGGCCAAAGCTGAACCGGATCGTGCCTTCCATCAACGCAGGCGCAACACCCATCGCGCCCAAAGTTCCCGATTTATGGTCTCCCGAACTGTGACACGCCGATCCCAGCGAAGCACAGACTTCCGGAACGCGTTTTAGCATTTCAAACGCGGAGACTCCGGGGAATGCGATGCTGATCGTGTTTGGAAGTCGGTCGACTTCAAAACCATGAACAACAGCTCTTGGAACATGTTGCGAAATCGTTTTCCAAAATCGCTCCCGCAATGCTTCACTAATCCCGGCCGATTCATCCAGCAACGAAGCAGCCAAAAAAGCGGCTTGGCCAAGCCCGACGATGTACGGAGTATTCTCTGTTCCCGCACGCATTCCATTTTCGTGTCCGGCACCATGAAGTAACGGTTCCAGATCAAGACCCTCACGAACAAACAGCACACCAATTCCTTTGGGGGCATAAAGTTTGTGACCTGCAATGGTCATCAGATCCACATCAAGCTGATCCACAAACGCCGGCAACTTCCCCAAAGACTGAGAAGCATCGGTGTGGACGATCACCGAATGCTGATGGCAAACTTCGGCGATTTCACGAATCGGTTGAACCGTTCCGATTTCATTGTTAGCGTGCATCACGCTAACCAAACGCGTGTTGGGTCGAATGGCGTCCGCAATGGCTTGCGGTTCGACGACTCCTTGGTCGTTACAGCCGACAATTGTCAATTCGCATCCCATTTTCTCAACAAATCGAGCGGGTGCCAACGTCGCAGGATGCTCAATCGCTGTCGTGATCATGTGCCCGCCGGCTTGACCGCCCGCAAGCATGATTCCTTTGATTGCCATGTTGCTGGCTTCCGTTCCGCCTCCCGTGAAAATGACTTCGTCGCGATCGCAACCGATCAACGCAGAAACTTTCGCTCGCGCGTCCTCAATCGATTCCTTCGCTCCTCGTCCCAAACTGTGAGAGCTAGACGGGTTTCCAAAGTGCGTCGTTAGAAACGGCATCATGGCTTCGACAACCGAAGGATCGATTGGTGTCGTCGCGTTGTAGTCCAGATAAATTTGCTTCACCGACGCCTCCATTGATTTGTGTCAAATTTGAGTTTAGCGGCGCTTACGTGGTGTTGGAACCCAAGTCACGTCGAAGCCTTGCGATCAATCTCGGCCCTTGCAACAATCACCGTATGGAAAACATGAAAATTGCGAAAACGCTCGACCAACTAGCGGACCTCCTAGAATTCACTGGAGCCAATGCGTTCCGCTTGCGAGCCTATCGAAACGGTGCTCGCGTCATCCGCGATCTTACCGAGTCCATTCAGAGTCAGATCGCTGCGGGCGATGATCTCACGAAGCTCGATGGCATCGGCAAGAGTGTCGCACAGAAATGTGTGGAGCTTTGCGAAACGGGAAAACTCCAGCAGATGGAGGAACTGTTAGAAGACGTTCCTCGCACCGTTCTTGATTTGCTCAACGTCCCAAAGATGGGCCCCAAGAAAGCTGCTGCCGTTTTCAATGAACTAGGCGTCGAAACATTGGAGCAACTGAAAGCCGCTTGCGAAGCCAATCAAGTTCAACAACTTTCCGGTTTTGGAGCCAAAACGGAACAAGCGATCCTTGACGGAATCGCGATCGCGGTGGAAGCCAACCAACGTATCCTCTGGGCCAGCGCTGACGCAATCGCGGAGAAGATTCGCGTGCATATGCTGCCCTGCGAAGCGGTTGGGCAACTTGAGTTCGCTGGCAGCTATCGTCGCGGAAAGGAAACCGTTGGTGATCTGGACATTCTCGT
>CALLUY010000068.1 GCA_938010615.1 uncultured Pirellulaceae bacterium
GCGCTTCGGGCTTGTATTTTAAATTTTCCTGTCGCGCCCAATCGTTGTAGTAGCAAAGGCTTCTTTCCGGGAGAAAAACGATGCGATGCTACACGCGAGACGAACTCAAAAGCTTTGTTCTGGGTAATCTTTCTGAAGAAATCCTATGCCAGATCAGCGACCACCTAGATTCGTGCGACGTTTGCGAAGACACAATCGTCGGGATGGATCAAACCAGCGACTCACTCGTGGAGTCGCTGAAGGCAGTTAAGCCAAAAGGCTCGGGTCACGTGTCGCCCTACGATCAGAATCCAGACTTTGAACTTGCCGTTGCGGCCGCCCACCAACAGATGCATCGTCAGAACGCCAAACCCGGCCCAAGACCGATTTCAGTATTGGCCAGAACACACGCCAGCTGTCCATCAGTTTTTGATCGAACTGAACCAACCCAAGCAAGTCGCCCGCTTGCTGGGATTAATGGAAAGACGCGAAATCAATAATCGCGGTTTGACCAACCAGCAAATTCGGTGGCAGATGAAACACGAGGGCATCACTTCGTTTGACTGGATGGTCGCATCAGTTTTGGCCAAAGATTATCAGTGGCTGAACGAGCCAAGCGTTCAGGAGGAATACGACCTTTGGAAAGGAACGCCGCTTTCCTCGATTTCGGCCGATTTAGTCGATAGGTCTCTGTTCGAACGCGTGATCAGGTTGCTTGATCAGGCCAAATGCTCCATTCCCGCTGTGGAAAGCTGCAAGGACGACAAACAGAAAGCGATGGTCGCGTCGGCGATCAAAACGCTTGAAAAACGCGCAAAAACGGCAAAGGGCGCCACGAAAAGAATCCTTCAACGGATCCTCGAAGAATATTCTCAGCAGTGACATTCCAGTTCCCGCGTCCAGTCGCAGAATTGACCTAACGAAGGAAAGGCGAAATGGCGATAAATTGCGGGTTATCGCCTTACTTTGTCTATTGACACTACCTTGTAATTCAATAGATTTAGCGATTCTCCATGGCACGCGGTAAGCGGTGTTGTGGGAAAGGTGCATAAAGTCACCTCATGCGGTCGTTACGTCCAATCACGGGCGTCTCAACCTCCCCTGACTTCATTTTTACTAGCAAGAAGACAGCTTAAAGATGCCAACCATCAATCAGCTTGTTCGCAAGCGACGAAAAGCAAAACGCAAATTCACCAAGTCTCCGGTTCTGGAAAAGTGCCCGCAAAAGCAGGGTGTTTGTCTCCAAGTCCGTACGATGACGCCAAAGAAGCCGAACTCGGCTCTGCGGAAGATCACGCGTGTACGCCTTTCCAATGGTAAAGAAGTCACGGTTTACATCCCGGGCGAAGGCCACAACCTGCAGGAACACAGCATCGTTCTGGTTCGTGGCGGACGCGTCCGTGACCTTCCCGGTGTTCGCTATCAGGTCGTTCGCGGTGCTCAGGATACCTTGGGCGTCGACAAGCGTAAGCAATCTCGTAGCCGCTACGGCGCCAAGAAGTCTTAAGCTTTTTCCTCGACTGACTTCAAACAACAACTCATTCAATAAACACAACGCGATACCATGGGAAGAATCACATCAAGCCGCTCACAGATGAAGCCGGATCCAAAGTTCGATTCATTGCTGGCCAGCAAGTTCATCAACTGCCTCATGTGGGACGGTAAGAAAACCGTTGCTCAAAAGGTCTTCTACGATGCGTTGGACGAAATCAAAAAACGTATTCCTGACCAAGAGCCAATCGAAGTCTTTAATACAGCTGTTGAGAACGTAAAGCCGTTCATCGAAGTTCGCTCAAAGCGTGTCGGTGGTGCTTCTTATCAGGTTCCAATGCAAGTTAACCGCAACCGCCAACAGTCGCTTGCGATTCGCTGGTTGCTGATGGCCATTCGCGAAAAGAAAGGCCGTCCGACACACCTTCGACTGGCTGATGAGCTTGTCGCAGCGTACAACCGTGAAGGCGTCGCGATGACTCGCCGTGAGAACACTCACCGGATGGCAGAAGCGAACAAAGCATTCGCTCACTTTGCTTGGTAAACACACCCGCGTTTCCAGCATTGCGAACCAATCAAAGACCGCCTTGTCTCTGACACGGCGGTTTTTTTATGCGCCGACGCAGCAGTTGACACACAAATCTTACCGATTGCCTATACTGTGGCCAGCGCGTTGACACCCAACAACATTTTCAGCCTGCGTTCGAACAGAAGATTGCTAATGTTCGAATTCGGGCTGGATCGTTTTAAAACTCGAACAGTCCCTCCACGGACATCGCAGTCCGTACGACCATGGCCCGGAAACTTCAAAACCTTAGAAACATTGGCATCATTGCGCACATCGACGCCGGCAAAACGACGGTCACCGAACGAATGCTATTTCTTTCCGGAGCCAAACATCGCGTCGGAAAAGTCGATAGCGGTAACACGACGACCGACGATGATGCAGAAGAACAAAATCGTGGGATCACGATCTACTCAGCCTGTGTAACGTTTGACTGGAAAGACATTCACGTCAACTTGCTCGACACGCCTGGCCACGTGGATTTCACCGCCGAAGTTGAACGCAGCCTACGAGTACTCGATGGCGCTGTCGTCGTATTCAGCGCGCGAGAGGGCGTCGAAGCGCAAAGCGAAACCGTTTGGCGTCAAGCGGATCGATACCAAGTGCCGCGATTCGCATTCATCAACAAGCTCGATCGCGAAGGGGCCGATTTCCGACGCGTGCTTGGCGAAATCAAAAATCGGCTTGGCGCGAATCCAGTCCCAATCCAAATGCCGGTCGGCCAAGGCCCCGCTCACGTCAACGATCCATTCCGCGGAACGATCGACTTGATCAAAATGCGAATGTCGACGTTCACCGATGAAGGGAAAACGATTAAGGAGTCTCCAATCCCGGATGAGCTGCTCGACGATGCCGAATTGGCTCGCGAAGAAATGCTCGAAGCGATCTACGATGTCAGTGATGAGATCGCCGAACTCGCGATGGGTGGCGAAGAGATTCCCAACGAGCTAATTCGAAAAGCGCTCCGCGAAGGCACGCTTGCCCGCAAAATTCAGCCCGTGGTGTGCGGCTCTGCACTTCACGGAATCGGAGTCCAAGGCGTTTTGGACGCGGTGAAATACTATTTGCCAACTCCACTTGATCGCCCTCCGGTTGAAGGTACCAATCCACGCAAAGAGGAAAAGACTGAAGTCCGCAAGCCAGACGCAAAAGAACCATTTTCGGCCTTGGTATTCAAAATCCTGCCGGCGAAAACGGGAGACCTTTACTGGATTCGCATTTACTCCGGCGAGCTGACTGGCAATTCACGAGTTTACTGTCCCGGCAAAGACAAGAAGGAAAACGTCGCACAACTCTGGCAGCTTCACGCGACACGGAAAGAACGCGACGGACAGCTGGACAAAATCGGCCCCGGCGAAATCGTCGGTGTCATTGGGCCACGGTTTGCCGTGACTGGCGATACGCTCTGCGATCAGAAAGCGCCGATCTTGCTCGAGTCCATCGATTTCCCGGAAACCGTCATCGAAATGGCGATCGAACCGGACTCAACCGCTGAACGCGACAAGCTTGCCGACACCCTCGAATTACTCAAGCGACAGGATCCAACGTTCCGCGCGACCGAAAACGAAGAAACAGGCCAAACGCTAATCGCAGGAATGGGCGAGCTCCATTTGGAAGTGATCAAGAATCGTTTGCTGCGCGATTTCAATCTGAAAGTGAAAGTCCACAAGCCTCGGGTCTCCTATCGCGAATCGATTCGCACTGAGAAAACGGTCACTCGCGAATGCAATCGCCTGATCGAAGGCCAACAGATCTTTGGCAAAGTCACACTGAAGATGGAACCGGACGACAAAGTCGAAGCCGGAGTGAAAGTTCTAAACCGACTGCCTCCTGATTCCATGCCGCCTGAGTTTGTGCAAACGGTCAAAGACGAAATTCAGGCTCGCGGCCAAAGTGGCGGCTGCATCGGAAGTTTTCCGCTGGCCAAAATTCGAGTCACACTAGTTGGTGCTGAGGCGAATGAGCTTTCGACTCCGATGGCGTTTGCGATCGCAGCTGGCGAAGCGTTCGAGGAAGCACTCGAAGAATGCAATCCAATCTTGCTTGAACCGGTCATGAAAGTCACGATCACAACGCCAGAAGAATACTACGGCGACTTCGTTGGTGACCTTGCGATGAGAAGAGCTCAAATCGTCAGCACGGACACGCACTTGGCGACGACCCAGATCGTTTCTAACGCGCCGCTCGCCGAACTCCTCAGCTACTCCGGCGTCATGCGTTCCCTCAGTCAGGGCAGGGCAGGTTGCTCAATGGAACCTCTGGACTATCAAGAAGCGCCTCCAGAGGTAAGCGACAAGTTCAGAATGTAGGTCGCCGAGAGCAATGTCTGATTACGAAATTGCATCCTATGATCGAAACGACTGCCTGCTCTGCCGCCGCAATGGAATCGTGCTCGGCCAAGTCAACGTTCGTGATCTTCGAGACGAATCGCTGGCAGGATACGTCATCTGGAGCTTGCTCGTGTTCCCAGAGCATCGCAACCAGGGAGTCGGAGAGGCGATGATTCAGTGCGTTCTCCGCACGTATCAGGATGCTCCTGTGTTCATCACGGCCGATCCGTTTTACGACGCTGAGGGGATGGACAAGGAAAGACTGCTTGAATGGTATC
The DNA here is from genome assembly GCA_938010615.1 of uncultured Pirellulaceae bacterium. Taxonomy (GTDB): domain Bacteria; phylum Planctomycetota; class Planctomycetia; order Pirellulales; family Pirellulaceae; genus Mariniblastus. The sequence continues at coordinate 4,644 of CALLUY010000068.1, forward strand.
GCCGGATTGGTTTTGAGGACTGGCAAGACAAATCGATTGCCGATGGCAAGTGGCTACGAATCGAACCAAAGTAAAACGAGCCCATTGAAAAGCTTTCACTTTTCAACAGGCTCGTTAACAATGATGGTCTGTTGTGCTCTAAGTTACGATGTCGAGCAAATCGATTTCGAACAGGAGCGTTGAACCGCCTGGGATACCGGAGCGACCGTTAGGGCCGTAGGCCAGATTTGACGGGATTGCCAACTCGATCGTTCCACCAACCTGCATCAACTGAAGGCCTTCTGTCCAGCCAGCAATCACTTGGTTAAGTCCAAACGAAATTTCATCGTTCGCATCGAACTGCGTGCCATCGATAAACGTTCCGCTGTAATTGACCTCAACTCTGTCAGTTGCAACAGGCGTTGCGCCGGTTCCGGAAATGATGTGACGGAATTGCAATCCGCTTGCCGTTTGCCGCCAGCCAGGATTGTTCAGATTCTGTGTAAGGAATCGAGTTTGCAAATTCCTGCGAATGACTTCTGTGTCGACCAAGCGGTCTTCCGTATCAGAAGTCACGGAGTCGGTCGGGTGAGCGACAACATAGTCGACGTCCGTATCAGTCCCGGTGACAACCGTATCAAAACCGAAGGTTGAGCCATTGGAAACTGCCGCTCCTGCGATAATGCTGTCAGCACCTACGCCACCACGAAGAGTATCGTTGCCGAGATTACCGATCAACCGATCGTTCCCCGCGTCGCCATCAATGGTGTCATGACCGTCTCCGCCAAGTACCACGTCGTCGCCTTCGCCACCAGAGATCTGATCACTGTCACCTTGACCCAAAATTCTGTCATTGCCAAGGTCGCCAGAAATGTTGTCATTGCCGTCGCCGCCATAAAGGAAGTCGCGGCCAGCTCCGCCAAACAACTGATCAATGCCATCGTGTCCAAAAACAAAGTCATTGTTGTGGCCACCGTAGATTATGTCGTTGCCCTCGTGTCCTGCAAGGAAATCGTTCCCGATTCCGCCATCAATCGTGTCATTGCCCGGGCCGCCGAAGAAACGGTCTTCTCCGGTTGTCGACGATCCTTCGAGGATTTGATCGTCACCCTTTCCACCAGCAACGTAATCATTGCCGTTTCCTGGATAGACCGTATCGTCGCCGTTCGCCGCGATTACGACGTCGTTGCCGCCACCGCTGGTGATGACGTCGTTGCCAGCGAAGCCAACAACGCGAGCCGAAATGTCCGTGTTGTTTACAAACAAGTCGGCGCCAGACGTGCCGCGATAGCTAATGCGATCGATTTGAGTCGCGTCGAATCGCTGTTCGGCGGCGTTGGCTTCAGTAACAACCAACTCATTCGTTTGAGCGTCAAGGGAGAAGCTCATGTCGTTTTGGAATTGAGCACCAGTGACATTGGAATCACCAGCAACGATCTGCAATGTGGAAGTAGCAGTGTCGAGAAAGAAAACTGAGTCTGCTGCCAGCAGTCGACGCTCTTCGAGCGTGCCGTAGGCGAGTTTCTTTCGGTTTTTTCTTGAGCGTGCCATAGTAGTAGTTACCTGAATCAAATTTGTTGCGTTATCCGCGTCCACCTCTATATCGGAAAGGTCATCCAAGCCAATGCAGCATATTCGAAATAATTGACAAACTTTAACTCTTGGAATTCTGATAGCTGCAAGCAAGTAATGCCGGCAATTACCGTCTATAATGGACAATTCAAACCTTGCGGCGGATTAGGCGCGAGATACTCACGCACCTCAGTTTTGCTAGCAGTTGACTCACACACTAGCAGCTGACTCACACCCCAAGACGATCACGCATGCAGCCTTCCAAGAAAACGATCCGTCCGGCATTCACGCTCGTAGAGTTGCTGGTCGTGATCGCCATCATTGGAATCTTGATCGCGATGCTGTTACCTGCCGTTCAGATGGTTCGTGAAGCGGCACGACGGATTCAGTGTGCAAACAATGTCAAACAGCAATCGTTGGCAATGTTGAATTATGAAAGTGCCCACCAGCACTTTCCGCCTGGCATAGCAACTGGAAGAGCGATGTGGTCAGCCTACATCTTGCCGTTCGTCGATCAGGGCGTTCTTTACAGTTCTATAAATCTCGATGGGCCTTGGCGTTCATCATTGGGTGCAAGCCAATCTAACGTGGAAGCACAGAACGTTTGGCTGGATTTCATGAGATGCCCATCTGCAAGCATTGCCGAACACCAGTTTGACAACGCGGCAGGCGTCGATCGCGTTCCCAGCTGTTATATTGCTTGCAGCAGCGGACTACTGGCGTATGAAGCGGGCGATTTTCCTTGGGCTGGAATGGATGCCATTGGCGGAATGGATGCCATTGGCGGAATTCGTGAATCCGATGGGATTTTCTTCGCCAACAGTCGCACTTCCATGGCGATGATCACCGACGGAACGTCATCGACCGTTTTACTAGGCGAATCAGTCCCGGATCAGGATCTTGTGGGTATCGACCGCGCGGGCAACATACAGAAAGTCGACCACTGGTATATCGGTTCGGACGAACTCTCGGACATGGCATCCGTCGGATCACGCAACTCAAACGAAAATTCGGAGTGCCTCGGTTCGACCGCTTGTCCAATCAATTCGCTATGGCAAGGTGACGCCACGACGATCGACGAAAAAGAACTTTCATTCGGTAGCCGCCACACGCAAGGCGTCAACATGGGGTTTGCCGATGGCCACGTCCAGTTTGTCAACGAAAACGTCTCTGCGTCGATTTGGTCAGCGATTGGAACCCGCAACGGTGGCGAAGTCGTTTCCTACGTGGAATGAATTGGACACTGTTCAACGCGCAAGCGTTTTTCGCCATCGCCATTCAACATATCCCAATGATGCCACGTAGATTCCCTCACCGAGCTTGTGAAGAATTCCGAAGATCGAAATCTCGCTCCAGTGCGAAGCAATAATCGCGACGCAGACGACCAGCCAAGCCATGTTGGCCAGCGCGAGAATGTTTACCAACAAGATTGGACGAGGATTTCGGGTCGTCACCCAAAGAGAATATCCACCGTAAGCAAGATTTGCGAAACCTACGGCAAGCACGATCCACAGCGGCAGACTGTCCCAATAACTAATTAGCTTACAGGCACACAGAATCAGAACTCCGACGACCAGCCCGCCAATGCAGTCGACCCACAGGATGTTCTTTTTGTTGACACCAAGATTCATTCTGTCAGACTACGTTGCGATTCCCGCTTTGCAATCCTCTGTGGCAGTGTGTCACGATGCCGGCAAAGACAAAACATCCGTTTGCCGCCAACTTTAGTAGGATCAGGCAGCACGGCTGATGATATCGGCGTTGAGCTTATTGTAGAGTGTTTTCAAGCTGATGCCCAACTGGCGAGCAGCAGCGGTCTTGTTGCCGTCATGCTGATCGAGCGTTGCGTAGATTGTCTCCATTTCGATCTCTCGAAGTGACTTGCCGGCCAGAGCATCGCTGGATGCAGCGACTCGTAAGTTTGAAAGCGTCGGCAGATCGTCACAGACGATCGGCAATGTATCGTTAATGATCGCGGCGCGCTCGATCACGTTGGCGAGCTCGCGAATGTTTCCGCCCCACGAATGGTTTTGCAATTGTTTTAGAGCTTGAGAATCAAAAGGCTCCGCGATTCGAGCGGCTTCGGGTCGGTGACGGACCAAAAGATGCTTCGCCAGCTCAGGAATGTCGTCCAGACGATCACGCAATGATGGAAGTTTGACTTCGAAAGTATTGATTCGATACATCAGGTCTTCGCGAAATTCTCCGTCGGCTACCATCTTCGGCAAATCGCGATGCGTTGCACAAACAATTCGCACGTCGACTGAAAACGGCTCGCTTTCGCCGACACGTTTCACTTCGCCACTTTCGAGAACCCGAAGCAACGACGCCTGAGTTTGTTTCGGAAGTTCACCAATCTCGTCTAGGAACAATGTTCCTCCATCGGCGACTTCGAACAATCCCTGACGATGTTCCGAAGCCCCCGTATAGGCGCCTTTGCAATGTCCGAACAATTCGCTTTCAATCAGATTGTCAGGCAGGGCACCACAGTTGATCGCCACGAAGGGCTTTTCGCAACGGAGGCTGTTTTCATGAACGCTACGAGCAGCGAGTTCCTTGCCGGTTCCTGTTTCACCTTGAATCAATACGGTTGAATCGGTCGGCGCGACTTTTGAAATCAGCGCTTTGACTCGCTGCATGGATCGATGGTCACCGATCATTTTCGAACTGCCTTCGACGCGGTCGAGCCGTCTTTGTAGCGCTAAAATTTGTCGTTTCAGATCGCGTTGTGCGGCGACGCGCTGGAACAGCGTCTTCAGTTCAACCAGCTTGCACGGTTTTTGCAGATAGTCGAATGCACCAAGGCGTAGCGCCGACACGGCGGTTTCGGTTGACCCTTTTCCGGTCAACACGATGGCTTCGGTTTCTGGAGCGATCGCTTTGCATTTTTCGATGACTTCGATGCCATGCATTCCTGGCATGTCGAGATCCACCAACAGACAATCGTAGATTCCATCCTCAAGTGCAGCGACTGCTTCGGCGCCATCACCACAGACGGTAACTTCGTGGCCCATCCGCGGTAGTTCAGCAGCGATCAGTTCCTGCAAATGGATCTCATCGTCAGCGAACAGAATTCGCAGCGGTCGAGTCGTAGACTTGCCAGTTGTTTTTTTGCTAGGCGGCATAACGAGTAACTTTCTCTTGTTGATTTACCAGTGGCAATGAAATCGTGAACGTCGATCCCGTGCCAGGACCATCACTCTCGGCTGTAATTTTCCCGAGGTGGTCTTCCACGATTTGGTAGGTAATCGAAAGACCCAAACCGGTTCCTTGTCCGTCACGGCGACGAGTAAAGAACGGTTCGAAAAGGTGTGTTTTTACGTCTTCGGTCAATCCGCAACCGTTATCCACAACGCGAAGGATAGCTTGGCCGTTTTCCGAGCTGACCGTAATCGATACGGTTCCGCCGGACTCGACACTGCCGAGTGCGTTGGTGATTAGATTGAGAGCAACCTGTTTGATTTCCTGTGCGTTGACAGTCGCCACGACCGAAGGGTCGGTATCAAGATGAATGTTTCGATCTCGATATTTACCGAGCGGCTTAACGATGTCGACAACGGAGATGATGATCTCGGAGAGGTTGGAGGGCACTTTTTGGACATCGCCCATGCGGGAGAAGTCCAGCAAACCGGAAGTGATTTCTTTACAGCGAAACGCTTCTTCCTGAATCCGCGCGAGATACTTTTTCATCTCTTCGATGTCGGACTTCAGTGACTCCGGTTCGGCATCTTCTTCCGGATTGAGAATTTCGTGCAAACGCATCTCAAGCGATTCAGCTGACCAAGCGATCGATGCGAGCGGATTGTTGATCTCATGAGCAACGCCGGCGGCGAGGAATCCGACGCTGGCCATTTTCTCGCTACGAACGACTTCTTTGGTGCGTAGCTGAACTTGGTTGTTGAGATCGGCTTTGATTTCTTGAAAGTTGTGCGTCATCGCGTTGAGAGCATTGCCCAGTTCCGCGACTTCATCGTCCGAATCGAGCTGTACTCGAAAGTCATAATTACCGGCCGCAACATGGCGGGAGCCTTCGATCAACCTTTCCATCGGCAACAGCAAACCGTTGCGGAATCGGTTGAACAGCACCACAATCATTCCGAAGGCGGCGATGGAAAACAGAATACTAAGCGAAATCCAGGTACGATATTCGGCCTTGGCGTGTTCGGCAAAGTCATGCGTACGCAGCTGCATGAAGACCGGAAGCTCAGCTGTCGTCGACTGAAGTTCTTCCAACTTTTGTTTCATTCCGCCGAGCATAGGGAAGCGTATCCCCTCTGATGGCGACCAACAGTCCTCGTCCACGATACAGCGAATTTCCCGTAGCGAGTTTTCAAACTTGGCAACAAATTCGAACTCACGGGACTTGTCAGCAAATTGCGGATCTTTGATTTTGTGATTCTTCAGCTGATCATGGTATCGGTCAAGCGATTCCTGCAGCTGGTCGAGCTTCCGCATCAGGCTGTTGGCGTAAATGTCAGAGTCGACCACGGTCGGCATTCCGGCGAAATCGACTTTTTTACGATCGACTTTCCAAACGAAGGATCGTAGCTCAGAGACGCGTTCGCTCAAATCGGCAGCCAGCGGCAGTTCTACGGAACGGGCGCGGATGTTCTTGGTGAGTTCCCGAAACTTCATCACGCCTTGAAGGCTGACTGCAGACAGGATCAAAACGATCACTGAAAGCACACAGACCCCAAAGTAAACTTGTGATCGAATGGTTCGAAAATTGAGCAACACCGACCTCCTTGTCGACGAAATTTGTCCGCTGCCGTTTACGTACGAGTTCCAAACCGGTTCAGCATTTTGTTCTAAGCCGGGGATTTTGCAGCAGTTCGTGAAATAATTACACGGTTCGCGGAGCGGTCGCAAGGCTAGTTTTGACAGCGTTTATAAGGTTCGAGCGGTTCACAATCCGAAACAGCGCAAACAAAAACGCGGGCCACTGTCGTGACCCACGTTGATTGAGACTGTTAGCCATCGATAGCTTAGAATTCCGTAATGTTGACGATTGAACCATCGGAACGATGTCCGAGTTGATAAAAGTTCAAAGCGGCAATATCGCTGCTTATGGCGTGTGTCGAGCCATCACAAAGAGCAAAATTTACGGTGCCGGGGTGAGCCGATCCGAAGCCAATCTGATGAGCAATCGATACACCAGCACTATCGGCAACTGAATTGTTGTTGTCAGCTACCAAGCCAGCTCCCGGAACGTACGTTCGCATGGTTGCCCAGTTCGTCGCGGCAAAATAACCGTTGAGACACTGGGGGAAGTCGGCTGAACTTCCAGAGGGCGAGGCGTTAGCAGCCAGTACAGCTTTTTCACCGAACATGAAGGTGTTGGACGAACCATCTGACAGGGTACCGTACCCAACACGTTGTCCCCTTTGGAAACTGCCATCGCTGGCTGTGACGTTCCCAGCTTTCGTGATTGGCCCCACCCATGTCTGAGTGTTTTCGGGATAGGTTTCCATACCGACTCCGCGAAGGAAAGGTGCTCCGTCGGTACCGCCATGTGCGACGCCAAGTTCATTGGCCAAGCGGTGCCCGGCGTAGAAAGCGGCATAGTCGCCAAGTGCATAGTTAATGTTAGTATCGGTGTCTGTGAAAGACCGATCTCCGCGTGAAGGGCAAGTAAATGCTGGGACGACACTTTCGTGGAAGACGCCTTGAGAGCCGAAACCCGGGACACCATCTCCACGGTTGCTGCGTAGTGGAATCAAGTTCCCTTGCTCAATTTGAGCCAAAATCTGAAAGCCCCAACCAATGTTTTCGGTACCGACAACCGTGCGGGCGATGCCGCTTTCTGGAATCGCCAGAGCTTGAACACCTGATGATGGGAACCGCATTCTTGCAGATTCGAAATTGATCGCAGCAAGGGCGGCTTGCCTCAAGTTGTTCATGCATTCGGTTCGACGTGCCGCTTCGCGAACCTGTTGAACTGCCGGCAATAGCATGCCAATCAGAATTCCGATGATCGCGATTACGACCAATAGTTCAACAAGTGTAAATCCGTTTTGATTCTTGATATTCTTCACAGAATAGACCTCTTTCGTAGTGCAGGGGAAAAAACAGCTGAGAAGTGGCAATGGCGGCCAATAGGGTAGGATGAACCGCGTCCAAACGCCTTGGAAGAAGAGAGTGGCGTTAGAGAGAATGCGTCGATTACTCGAAATCATTTACCTCTGTCGGACATTGTAGCCGGTACTCTGTTTTTGAACAGGCCATGCCGTTAAAGGCAACACGGTTATCCGAAACCATGTGTTCTAGCTGACTGAAAACCGTCACAACAAATCAATAGAGATAGTTGCGCAACCGCGATCAGAATCCCCTGTATGTTAGGCAAGTTGGCAGCGACAGGACCACTGCTTGGTGCGACAACATACTAAAGGTCGACAGATGAACTGCTCTGACCGTGTTGGTTACGCAGTTGATCCATCAGGAAACTGATACTTCCGCCATAAACACGGACCGCACGAGAAGCGTTACCTTGCTTAAGCGCTGTCTGGGCATCGGCGACTTGAGCTTTCAGTTGCTTCCAGTCAACTTTCCAATCCTGTTCAACGGCTCCCATCTGCAACTGCTTTAAGATCGCTGCCAATTGCTTGGCGACTTCGGCGCCGGAACCACAAGTCGTCCTCGTGTAGGGGCCTTTTCCGAACGCTTTTCCTTGAGCAACCGTTTCGCCGCTGGCGGCTCCCATCAAAGTCCGAATCAGCGCAAAACCTCCGGCAGCCAAAGCGATGATTCCTGGCAAGGAAGCTTGGATCCAATTGCCGCTGACCAAAAAGAACAGGGCCAGCAAAAGAGACACGCCAAAGATCGCCCACACTAATGGATGAACGGCGTAGTCGGATTTCTTTGAGTTGATTCGAATGGCTTTCGCACTTCCGGAAGTAGCAATATCCGGTCCAGCGACTTTTGCAATCACCACGGTGATGTTGTCCGGACCGCCACGCAAATTCGCCAAGTCAACCAAAACCTTGACGGCTTCTGCTGGAGGCATGTTGGACAGGAACGCCGCGATTTCGCCGTCAGAAATAACCGCCGTGAGTCCATCGCTGCACAGTAGAAACTGGTCGCCAACGGCAATCGGAAACGGACCTTCGAGATCGACTTTGCATTCAGGATATGGGCCGAGCGATCGAGTGATCACGTTCTTCGGAATCTTGCCTTGGGCTTCTTCTTCGGCCGTCAATTGTCCGGCGGCTTTCATTTCCCAAACCAGACTGTGATCAAACGTAAGTTGTTCAAGTCGATTTTGACGCAAACGATAAACTCGGCTGTCGCCGATATGAGCTGCCACGGCTCCTTGCGGTAACAGCACCAAGGAACTGAGCGTCGTGCCCATATTGTGGAAGTCTTCGTTTCCCTGTCCCTTACGGTTGACCGCCGTGTTGGCATCAACGACTGCCTTCTTAAGCGCTTCGGGTGCGGAAGCTTCGGATGAGCGAGCGTACAGATGCGGGATTTGATCGACCGCCATTTTGCTGGCTAGCTCGCCGGCCGCATGTGCTCCCATTCCATCGGCGACGACGAAGAGGTGACCTTTCTTCTGCCAAGCTTCCGAAGAGTTGGAAAGCGAAATCGCCAAGTTATCCTGGTTGTTGGTCCGACGCATGCCGACGTCGCTTGCCGAAGCGACTTCGATGGTTGAGTCCCAGGATGGAGTATCACTGTTCATACGCGGTCAGAAGAATGGAGTCTGAAATAGAGCTGAAGACAAAATGTGCTGGCAAAGCGTATTGCCATCTTAGCCTGAATCGACGCGAAAGTTAACGTCGTGCCCAATACATGCTGAAAATTGGACTTTTGTGGTTCGTCGGGTTTCGCTAAACGATCATCGTGGGAATACCGTCAGATCTCTGATCTAACTGCAAGAACCGAATCCAAGTCACAAATACCCCCGTGAATTCTCCCAACTACCGACATTCAACCAACTTGCACAAAGCTGTACTGTCTTTGCTGCTGTTTGCGGTCGTATGCGCCATGGGATGCTCAAGTCGACGCCTTGTCGTGCGGACTCAGCCGGAAGGAGCGTTTGTGACCGTCGATGGCCATCCGGTTGGATACTCGCCCGTTGCTACGGCTTACACATACGGCGGCACGCGAGAAATCCAAATTGAAAAAGATGGATACAAAACGGTGAAAGTGAAACAGGATCTTTCTGACCCTTGGTATCTTCGACCGCCAGTAAGCTTCTTCACGGAGAACTTTTCGCCGGTTGAAATTCGCCATCAACCCGTGCTCGATTTCCAACTGGAGCCCAAGACTCGGATCAATGAAGAGTATCTTTTGCAGCGAGCCAACACGCTCAGAAGCAATGTGCAGCGCGGGACAGTGACCGCGCCGGCGAGGTGAAAGTTGGTTTTCGGTTTTCGGTTTTCGGTGTGCGGTGTGCGGTGTGTGGTTTCCCAACTCAGTACTCAGTACTCAGTACTCAGTACTCAGTACTCAGTACTCCAAACTCCTCGATTAGGCTTTCTGGAAACAATGCGAAACTGAATTCGCGTGAGCCAAGAATCTTACAAACCGGAAGGGCCGACTTGGCGAGCCCGATTTTCTTTTGAAGCTCGTTTCGCTGAACGGCCAATGACTCGAACAATTCCTCATTGAGCCTCGCAATTTCATCGCGCCAAACTTTGCGACTTCCCGACACGGGAGGATTCGCGATCAGTTCACTTTTGCGAATTGCTGTAGCGTCGTCGGAAACGTGGATCTCCGGATGGAAACGAAGCTGACGAAGTTGAACTTCCAGCTCAGAAACATCTCGCCTGCTCACGTTTTCAAAATCGAAAGGCAACTTCATCGTCGCCGTCATGGTCATGAAATCGGGCGGTTCAATTTCGAAAAATCGTCGCATGATTTCATCATTGAGTTGATCGTATTTCGCGCCGCCGATGCCATGCAGAAAAAGATCGCTTGCGAACAGGCGACTGAACATCGTCGTCGCCAATGCACGAGGGCGGATAAAGACTTCCGATTCAATTTTGTTCAGCGACTGAAACGAATCTTTGAAGCGATCTCTGTCGAGCGACACCGACCAACCATCCCGGTCGCTCAGCTGGATCGATTTTGCATCGCAACTCAAAAACAGCCGTCTGCGATGCGGAGCACCATTGGTCCAAATCCAAAACGGAACTTCTTGCCAACGTCCATCCGCTTCGAGTTCTGGAACGGGGTGCGAACGACTTCGAATGCGATGCGTACGGCGATAGTCGACAATCGCACTGTTGTAAACCTCTGCAAATCGAGATGATTCAACTGCAATTCGCTCAACGAACATGGCAAACGATTCGGTCGCCGCCATTCGGCTGACAGGAAGTTCCAGATTTTCAATCCCATGTCTCTGCTCGATGCGATGGCGTCCCGCAGCAATGGTCGCGGGCAAGCTCATTCGTTCCGATACAGAGATGACTTCCGGCCAAAGCGTATCAATCAAGGGAGCTTCCACGACATCGCGAATCGACGAAGCCAATCGCTGTCCGAATGATGCAAACGTCTCGTGGTCCTTGATGGAACGCATTTCAAATGGCATGGCAACATCTGCGGCATCAAACGCGAATCGTTGCAGACGGACGTTTCCGCCGGAGTCAAATTGCGGGCCAAGCACGCTAACGTCATCGCACAAATCGTTGTCGACCACCAAGTTGATTGCGGTTGCGCGACAGGAGTTGCTTAACGAACCGAGTGCAAAGTTCTTGAACCAAACTCCGGGGTGAAACAGGGTCGGTTGATGCCCAGCCATCACGATCGAATCCGGATGAGCAAGCTGGGCCGGCCGGGCAACATCCGAGTATTGCTGCGTGTACTGAAGTGCGATTCGAGGAATCTCACGTCGCGCGATGTCACGGATCGCCGTCAGTTCACTCGGATAGTTTGACAGAACTTTCTGATTCGATTCGACCAGTCGCGGACCGTCAGACAACGGCGGCAGTTGCAGCGACTGCCCATGATCTTGTGGGGCACGCAATCGGACGTACTCAGCCAACTCGCTGTTCCTTGAGCTTGTCGCAGCCGCCGGGCAAACGCTTGAGAGCCGCATTGATCACGTCGTTGTAATACTTCAAACGCGTGTTTGCGTCGTCAAGCGTCTCACCAAAGGAACGATTTTCGTCCAAGTAGATTCGCGGCACGGCGACTTCGACGACCGTGAGTTTTTGACACGCGGCCTGAACCCAAAGCTCAAGCGGCATCGCGTATCCCGTTTCTGTAAGCTCGAGTTTCCTGAGCGCTTCAACACGATAGGCTTTGAATCCACAGAACGCATCGGTGAGCTCAATGCCCATACATTCGCCGATGGTTTTCGTGATAATCTGATTGATCTTCTGACGTTCTGCCGGAGCCGAAGTATCTTCGTTGAACTCGTCCAAGTAACGACTGCCCGAAACAATGTCAGCCCCGGAACTTTCGATTCGAGCTACGAAGTCCTGAATTCGCTGCGGTTCATGCTGACCGTCGCAGTCGATCGTGACGACGTACTGGTAGCCATTTTCTTCTGCGTAATTGAAGCCAGTGATTAGAGCCGCCCCGTAGCCTTTGTTGACTTCGTGCGGGAGCAGGATCACATCGTCGCGTTGCGTCAGCAGCTTCGAAGTTCCATCAGCCGACCCGTCGTCGACAACTAGAACATCGTCAGCGTATTGCACGACTAGATCGAGCACTTCGTTTACGGTGGCTTCTTCGTTGTAGACCGGAAGTACCGTGAGAAACTTGGTTTTTTGCGACATATGCTCGATTACTGTAGCCTGTGAATTGTTTGACTTTCGTCAGACGCCGAACGTGGCCCCGATTATACGCTCAACCGCCGAAAAAACATCGATCAGTTTAGTTTCTCTGGAAATCGCATTGCATTTAGACAGACTGAAGCGGATCGCATTCTCGTTCGCTGGCCCAAACTTTGGCATCTGAAAACTCAGCGGACATCTTCTCTGCCAAGACTTCGATGGCGAATCGCTCACTGAAATAATGTCCCATCAGAATCATCCCCGCGTTGCTGGCCCGAGCCTCCAAAACAGAATGGAATGTCGCTTCGCCGGTCACAAGGCACTCCGCGCCGCGAGCGACGGCTTTGGAAAGAAACGATCCGCCGCTGCCGCAAGCCGTCGCGATCCGCTGGACTTTGGCATCAAGATCTCCAACGACTTGAAGCCTCGGCAACTCGAAGTCCACTTTGATCTTCTCGGCGAACTCTCGCAATGTCGTCGGCGACGACAGCTTCCCAATCCTTCCAGCTCCAGGCATTTCTGGATTCTTACGATTGGGAATCACCGGAGCAGTTGATGCGATCCCAAGTCGATCGCAAAGCATCTGGTTAATTCCGCCAACCGCCGAATCGAATCCGGTGTGCGGGCTGTAAATCGAAACGCCGGCTTGGGCGAGCTCCCAGATCAATCGCGTCGGTGTTCGATCGGTAGTAATTCGCTTGGTGGCAGAAAAGGGCAGGGGATGATGCGATACGATTAAGTCAACATTTTTCTCGATCGCTTCGCTGGCACTTTCGGGAGTCACTGTCAAACAAGTCATCACTTGTTTGGCATCGCGATTCGGATCGCCAAGAATGAGTCCAACGTTGTCCCATTCTTCAGCGAGCGATGTTGGTGCAAACTGGTCGAGGAATTCACAGATTGATTGAATCTTGGTCACGAAAGTTCCTTGCGAATTGATTCTGGCTAAGCCAATAGTTGGCGGTCTGTTGAGCGGCGATTACAGCTGACCGCGAGCTTCCAACAACATTTCAAGGTAACTGGTTGTGATCGAACCTTCGAGCCCAAACTTGTTGGCCAGCGCCTCGAGTTTTTCTTTCGCAGCTGAAACTTCATCTTCGTTTTCGGCCACAATTTCCAGTTCTACAAAATGGCCAACTTCATCCACCGAATCCAAACAAACTTCAACGTTGCTTCCTTGCCATCTGATCGAAATCGTGTCGCGTGTCTTGCATACTTTTGCCACCGCATGCATTCCCATCCCAATAAACATCTCTGACATCTTGCCAGCATCTTCTTCGTTAAACGCAACTTCGACTTCGTGGCGAATCTTGGTCGTCGCGTCTTGGTTGGGACCTTTAAAGGTCAAAATGAACTTGTCGTCGACCTGCCGAATGCGAAGCGCAATGTCTTGCAACTCAAATCGTAACTGTCGATGATTGAAATATTCGTCCGACTGAAACTCAGGCTTTACGTCGCTCATGACGTCAAAGTCTCCAGATGCCAACTCGCTCCGGATCGTGTCAAAGTTTGTGACTCGGTATTTTTTTTCGATTTCAATCATGGCTATATTTCAATTCTGCGTCAGATTCTTAACAGACAGAGTTTATTTGGACGATTCCGCCTGCTTGCAGCGAACAAGGTTCAGTAAGAATGCCGTACCATTGGCCGTCCAACAGCATAAAAACCTTTCGCGAGCAAGATTATGAACCTTCACTCTTCTAAATTTTTTCAAGCCGTGGTCCTATCCACAATCTTGCTTGCATCAGCCAATGTCGCCAACGCTGACGAGTTCGCAGGAAAACAGTGGCCGGCCAACGAGCAAGTTTCGATCGACCAAATCAGCCACCAATCATTCGACACGCTGCTCAAAAAGTACGTCGATGAAGATGGCATGGTCGACTATCGGGCTTGGCACCAAAACCAAACTGATCGCGACACACTGAAATCGTATCTTGAAAACCTCAGCAAAGCCAATCCAAACGCGAAAGCAGCGAACGCGGCCAAGTTGGCATATTGGATCAACGCTTACAACGCGTTGACGATCGAAGGCATCCTACGGGTCTACCCGACAACCAGTATTCGCAATCACACCGCAAAACTGTTCGGCTACAACATCTGGAAGAAGCTCTTTCTGTATGTGGGCAGTTCCAAAATCAACCTCAACGACATCGAGCACAAAGTTCTTCGCTCGATGAACGAGCCACGCATCCATTTTGCGATCGTCTGTGCGTCGATCGGTTGTCCTCGACTGCTCAACAGTGCTTACACCGCGGACCAACTTGAGAATCAACTAGCGACCAACACAACCGATTTCTTTTCGCGATCAAGAAACTTGGTCGTTGACGCGAAGAATTCGAAGCTGCACCTTAGTGCGATCATGAACTGGTTCGGTTCAGACTTTGGCGATTCGACAACGGAGCAGATCAAGGCGATTGGTCGGTATTTGCCAGACGACGCAAAGACGCTTGTCACGAAGGGGAAGTTTTCGGTTGGCTACTTGGACTACAACTGGAATCTGAACTCCAAGAAGTAAATTCGGTTGCAATTACGCAAATGACCGATGGTTGATTCTAGTCCACCCCTGCTCATCGCCGTTTAACGGCAATACCGTTCAATGAAGGTGATTCAGTAGGGTCGTTGCAGTTGGGGAGGTGGCATAAGCCTCTGGCTTGTGGACATGCAGAACACAGGCCAGAGGCCTATGCCACCGAGACTTTGGCTTCATTGAACGGTATTGCCGTTAAACGCAACAGCCTTCAATGAAGTTGATGTCACGCTTCGCTTTGGCTTTTCAGTAGGGTCGTTGCAGTCGGGGAGGTGGCATAAGCCTCTGGCTTGTGGACATGCAGAACACAGGCCAGAGGCCTATGCCACCGAGACTTTGGCTTCATTGAACGGTATTGCACCCACGTCAGAACTTTAACACCACCCAAGTCGCTCTTTTTCCTTCTGCAGGATAAACGCACTCAAACTTTGGTTTGCCAATATCCGGATTGCTACACGCGAGGTCATAAACTGCCTGAGGAATCAACAGGTAGTTCGCGCCGTACTTTTCTGCGATCTCAGAAAGTTGTTCGTCGGTGTACATCAAAATCTGCATCTCAGCGAACTGCTGCGGATCTTGAATCTCCTTCAGCCGTTGATGCCACTGCACGATCGAATTCGCGTCCTGTGGAATGTCCTTCCACGATACAACCTCTGTCCGTGAGGCGTACCACTTAAACGTCTGCTGTTGATGCGGCGTGATAAAAACCGAATCTTCTGGCGTATTGTCACGAATCCAATCGCAAACTTTCACCCAGTTCTGCCACGATTCGCGAAATCGCGTTTCGCTTTCTGGATACTGCGGCAGCGACCGCACATCTGCATTCGGAATTTGAAGTTGATGTCGCTCAAGGAACAACAATCCAGCCGCCAGAAAAACGCAGACGGTAAAAATCACCGATGACGCGCGACGAAAGACATCGTTCTCCAACTCAAGCCAAAACGCGATCACGAAACAGCTTGCCAGTGAAATCGTTGCCGGCACTGCAAAGTCCGCCAAGCGAAACCAATAGAACTTCAACAAGCCGGCACAGAAGACGTTTCCCGAATCAGCCAATCCACTGATGATCAATCCAAAAAACGAAATCAGCAACGCTCCCGTTGCAAAGTCTTGCAATGGTTCGAGTTTCCGATGAAAGATCACTGGATTCACCATCAGCCGAGTTTTGAGCCACTGATAGAGCAGTCCCCAGAACGCAATCAGAATCGCAAACCGTGCAACATGCCAAGTCGGAAATGCATCGAAGTCCAAGTGATGTGCGATCCGCTGTCCAACATAGACTTCCGACGCGAATTGTTTGTCTGCGGCAGCCGCACCGAAATCGGAAATCAACGGCGGCAGAATTCCCGCCAATGCCAACAGCCCTCCGATGGCCAACGGAACCCACCAATCGTTCGTTCGCACTTTCCAAAACTCAAGCGTCGTTGATCGGTTGCTGGCTCGGCGAATTTGCACCACAACCGAGGCAAACAAACATGCCAACACCGCCCAACCCCCAACCAGCACATGGAACGCAGAGGCAGCGCCCAACAATGGCCAAACGTATCTCCAATTGCCTTTGACCAATTGTGACAAACCAAGGATCACAAAAAAGTAGGCGAATCCCTTCGCTTCGAAGCCTCCGACGACCCATTCGCCAGCCAGATGAAATTTGTCATTGAGCAACAGAAAAAACAGCGCCGACAATACCGACATAAATTTCAGCGGCACAATTGCGTGGCTTAGCTTCTGCCAAGCAAACGCCATTAGCGACCACGTTAACACTCGCCCCGTCCACGCAAACGCGGTCAATGACATGAACTTCGTCATCCAGCCAAAACAGACATAAAACAGCCAATGCGAAAACGAAGATCCGAGAAACAAATCTCCGGGGCAATATCCGGCGTCCCAAAAATGCTTTGCTTTCGTGAGATAGTGAGATTCGTTGACGTCTGGGGTTGGTTGGCCGGCGTACAGAAAAAAGCAAACAGCAATCAGCAACGTTTCCAACAGCCACTGATACTTTCCCGTTTCGTGCAGCGGTCCACGTGCCGCCCGAGACGATGAACTGACCGTTTCCGAGCCGCCGCGCCCTGTTCCCGAATCGCCACCTCGGCTAATCTTGAAGGGAAGAGGAAGTTTGAAAACGGCATCAATCATCGCGGAAAATTCGCTCTATGGCATCTAATAAGGCTAAGCACACGGTTGTACTACTGGGAGTCGGACACACCAATGCCCATGTGCTTCGAATGTGGAAAATGCATCCGATTTCGGATGCGAATCTGGTTTGCGTCTCCAACTTCCCTGTTGCATCTTACTCCGGCATGATGCCCGGTGTACTGGCCGGCCAGTATCCAACCGAAGCAATGGAAATCGATCTGGTGCGACTCTGTCGGTCGGCGGATGCTCGACTCGTGCTCGGCGAGGTCTCGGGGCTCGACGTCGAGAAGCAAGAATTACTTTTCGAAAACCGTCCGCCACTGAGATTCGATCAACTGTCGATCGGTATCGGCTCGGTGCCAACTTTCGAAGGCGTCGAAGTCACTTCCCACGACAGCCTGCTGGCAATCAAACCAATGCAGACTTTTCTGGAACGTTTGGAAAACCGGCTCGATCAGTTTGACAAGAAACATAATATTCGAATCGCCGTCGTCGGTGGCGGAATTGGCTCGATCGAAACAGCGTTCTGTTTGAAGAAGAAACTCCTGACCGAAGGACGTTCACATGAGATCTCGTTAGTGACTCGTTCTTCACGCATCGGTAAGGGCTTGGCATCGTCGACGCAAAAACTGATCGAAGATCAACTGGCCGCGAAGGAAATTGACCTGATCACAGACCGATCCGTCATCGAAATTAACTCGGACTCAATCCGGCTTGGAACTCAAAAACTGATTGATGCCGACATGGTGATCTGGGGAACCGGCGCTGTTGCTCCAAAACTGTTGGAATCACTTCCGCTTGAGAAAGACGAACGTGGCTTCCTCGCCACCAAACCAACGCTTCAATCCTTGACCAGCAATGCGATTTATGCAGTCGGGGACTCCGGAACCATTATTGGAAACGAAACGGACAAAGCTGGCGTGTTCGCTGTTCGCCAAGGACCAATCCTGTGGCAAAACATTCTCAACCAAATCGACGGCGACCGCCGTTTGGCCCCTTATGAGCCGCAACTTGATTACCTGAAACTGATCAACACGGCCGATGGCAAATCGATCGCTCAACGGAAAGGCCGCGGCCACTACGCGAAGTGGTGTTGGTGGTTGAAGGATCGCATCGACAAAAAGTTCATGGAGATGTATCAGGATTACACTCCGATGCCGATGGAAGACATGCCCGTCGACACAGAATCCTTGATGCGGTGCCTTGGCTGTGGTGGAAAGATCGGCGGACAGATTTTGTCAGCCGTTTTGGAAGAGCTTGAAGTACCCAAGCACGAAGACGTTCGCATTGGCTTGGAGGAGCCCGACGATGCAGCTGTGATTCGTACGCCTGGAAAAGAGATCAGCATCACGACGGACTTCTTCGCCAGCCCGCTCGATGATCCGTATCTGACAGGCCGCATCGCCGTGCTCAATTCTGCCAGCGATTGCTTCGTAATGGGAGCCCAACCAAATGCGGCTCTTGCGATTGTGCAGTTGCCAATGGTTCACAGCCGCCAGCAGCTTCAGATCATGCGTGAACTGATGACGGGCAGCGTTGAGGAGCTTGCGAGAATGGGAGCCACGATCGTTGGCGGTCATTCAATCGAGGGACCTCGATTGCTGGCGGGCTTCACGGTCATGGGCAATCAGATCGCCGACCTCAAAACGAAAGGGCAGCTGGCAACAGGGGATTTATTGATCCTGTCCAAACCAATCGGCAGCGGCGTATTGCTTGCTGCGTGGATGCAGTGCGCCCTGGAAGGCAAATACTTCCAGCCACTGGTCAATTCAATGCTGTTGAGCAATCAGATCGCTTTGCAGCTCGCAACGCGATCCGACATCACAGCGATGACGGACGTCACTGGATTCGGTTTGGCTGGCCACTTGAAAGAGATGCTGATCGCGAGCAACAAGTCAGCAAAACTCGACTTGAGCTCGATTCCTTTGCTTCCTGGCTGCCAAGAAATGCTGGATCAAAACATCGAGAGCACACTTGCTCCCGACAACCGAATCAACTTGGCATCAATTGGCTTCACTGGCATCGACATCGGTGACCGTCGTGTCGCAAGTTTATTCGATCCGCAAACCGGAGGCGGACTATTGTTTGGCGTTAAAGCAAACGCTGCCGACGAGGTGCTCGGCTTCATGAACGATGGCGGATTCGAGCAAGCTTGCGTGATCGGTGAAGTGGTCGACTCTGCCGATACGGGATCCAGCATTGCTCTGTAGCCAACGATTCAAGGGGGAATGGACGGGTATTTCTGGCTGTAACGAATTGAATTTCATTAAAAACGCAAAGTAATTCGGCACGCAAATTTTTGGCATCGGATTCTGGGTCGGTTTAGTAACGTGAATCTTCTTTCACTTACATGACTCCTTTCTAGGTTGTGCAACGATGATTCGAACTGCCCTTTTTATGCTCTGCTTGGCGTGTGCTTTTCCCGTAATGGCTTCCGCCCAAATCAACATTGATGCTGAAGATTCAGGCTGGTATCGAGACGACGGATTCCACGATGTGACCAACGAAAACTATCTGACCGGCATTTTCGACTTCAACAATAACCGGACTGAACGCAATAGTTTTTTCGTATTCGACTTGACGAATGTAGGTAACGTAGCCGATGCAGTGCTCAGGCTTAACTTGCCAACAACGGGGTACAACAGCCAAGATGCAATGGAGACGTTTACTCTTTTCGACTTCAGCGGCAACGTCAATAGTTTGATCAATGGTACTGGTGGGGTCGCCGCACACACCGACCTTGGGACTGGAGTTTCCTTTGGGTCTGTAGACGTTTCATTGGCTGATGAAAACTCGTTCATCGACATTCAACTCAACACTGATGGAATTGCCTTTCTGGATTCCTCAGTCGGCAACATGGTTGCCATCGGCGGTGCGGTGACATCGCTAAATAGTACGCTGGGAGACGAATGGGTTTTTGGCAACACTGGCCCGGATCCGACTCCGACCCCAACTTTGCTTGTCGCCGTTCCTGAGCCATCTTCGATTGCTTTGATCGGATGTGCATTCGCATTCGTTTCCACAAGACGACGTCGCCGAAGTTAAGCTAAGAACACGCTGGGGCAACGACCATCGCCGTTAAGAGTTTCCAGAAAGCAAAATGCAAGGCCTGCATTTCACGCATTGGCTACCCGAGGCCTTACGGCCAACGGCTCACTTGTCTGCGCCGAATTGAAAAGTGAGCCGAGACGCGTGAGCGTCCGGGTGTCCTGCCAGAAAGCAAAATGCAAGGCCTGCATTTCACGCAGTGGCTACCCGAGGCCTTACGGCCAACGGCTCACTTGTCTGCGTCGAATTGAAAAGTGAGCCGAGACGCGTAAGCGTCCGGGTGTCCTGCCAAAAAACGATGCGTAAGATGGAATTTCGGCATTCGAAAAACTCTTCACGGCGTTGGGCAACGCCCCTATTGAACCGGCCGATCGCCAATTCAATCAAAAATGATTGAGTTCGCAATCGGCCTTTTTTGTGCGCAGACAAATTGCACTAAAACTACTTGGGTAAAATCTGAACGGCATCGGCATGCACCATGCCGCCGGCATTTTTGGTTGTGAATTCGACGGTTACCTTTTCGCCTTTTGTCAATTCAAAATTTCCCAAGACGTAAACCTGTTCTTCCTTCTTGCCGTTGTCGAGCGGTTTGGGAGTTTTCGTCATATCAACCAGAAACGAAGTTGTCTCAGTTCCAACGGTGACCGCAACTGGCACTTGAGTACCGCGATTTTTGTGAGCGCCATAAAGGATTCCGATCGTGCATTGGCCAGACTTTTTAGCCACATCCGAAAACACGGCCTTCGCGTCTGAGTCGGCAGCGGCATAGAGATAACCTTCTCCAAAGTATCCTTTGACACCCTGTCCCGTCGTCCACTTGCCAGTCAACTCCGCCTTCTTGTCGTCGATAATTTGGCCATTCAACTTCTTGTCACTACGCTTTCGTTTAAGAATCCACTCGGGGCCGCGCGAGCCCGCAAGCTGCATCGCGTCCTCGGGAATCTCAAAATCCGCAGTGACGGAGCTACGATTTGCTTTGCCGGGCAGCTTCAACAACGCATCCATTTCGCTCCAGTATTTTTCGTACACGTCTCGCGGCAAACAATTGTGAAGCTTGCAGACACTCGCCGCGCGACCGACGACTTCGCCCATCATGCCACAGGTTTTCATAACACGTGTCGTCCCGAGTGCTTCATGGGTAACACTGACGCAGCGACCTGCCATGAGCAGGTTTGAAATATTGCGAGAATAGAAACAGCGATAGGGTACGGGATAACCGAAACCTCGATCAATACGACGATCATGCTCCGCGATCGAAATGAAAGGGTTGCCAGGAAACTTCTTCGCGTATTGCTTTTTGGGATAGTGCAAGTCGATCGACCAAGTACTGGGAACACAGCCGTCTTTGAATTCGCGTTTCCCCACAACGTCCTCCTTGTTCAAAACCACATCGCCCATCAGGCGGCGGGATTCGCGCGGGCCGCCAATGTATGCGATCCACGTCAGAAAGGCAGTCTTGTGCTGCTTGGCCCCATCGCGATTCTTCATCGCGTTGAACGCACCGTAGACCGCTCGCAGATTCCAATCGCGAATCCCCTCCGCATCCTGCAGCGGGTCTTTATCGAATCCGCTTTCCCAAAACCACTGGCCATGATGTTCACGAGGGTAGGGAAAATCCTCCATCGTCAAGTCAAGTGCCCATGGCGTTTCCGGAAACGCGACGCTTTTCTTGCCTTCGGCCCACGCCCACATGTTGCTCATCCCCATCCGCCCTTCAGGCGTCATTTCCCAGTCGGCTTTCGCCAGAAACCCAATCGTTCCATGACCGGTACAGTCGACGAACAAAGAACCGGAAAAGCGTTTTTGCTCGCTGGTCTTGGTATCGAAAGCATGAACCGCCGTGATTTTTTCATCCTCAGTTTCAACCTTGAAAGCGTGATGGTTTAAGAACAGATCGATATTCGATTCAGCTCGAACGATGGATTCTTTTTTCGCATCGCCAAACTCTTCATACGTCCCCGGTGATTTCTTCGCATTGTCAGCGAACTCTTCAATCATCTCACCAATGCGAGGATACTTGCCGCGTCGAATATGGCCCATCGCCCAAACGCGAACTTCGCTCGATCCGTTGCCGCCCAGCACAGGGCGATTCTGAATCAGGGCGACTTTGCAACCTGAACGAGCCGCTGAAAGCGCTGCTCCGACGCCAGCGTAGCCACCTCCGACAACGACCAAATCGTAGCCGCTTTTTTCGGTCAAAGAATCACCATGCCCCAATTGCTTTCGCCGCCACTGAGAGAGGACTTCAGAATCATTAGGGGGAGGCGTTGAGTCTTTGGTAAACAGGATCGCATCGCAGCGGCCATCGAAGCCGGTCAAATCATGAAGTGCGACTTTAGTTTCCTCATTCTTTATTTCAACCGTTCCGCCATCTTGCCACGACCATTGCTCGCCCTTGGTGCCAAACGTTTCCGTCAAGGGAGTTCCATCGACGACCACTTGAAATTTCCCCGGCTGTCCTTCGGCTTTCCATCGAGCCACCCAGTCCTTTGTCCGCACGAAGACTCTGTATGATCCGGTCTCAGGAAAGGACACGGAGGTTGTCGCATCTTTGACCGCGCTACCCAAACCGTGAGCCAGAAGGTATGGCGAACCCATTTCATCAATGAATTGCGTATCGAGTTTCCAACCTCCATGCTCGGCAAAGCTTTCAGCTTCGACTAGGACTGACTGGGCTGCCGTCGGTGTCGAAGCTGAAAACATCGCAACACAAAACAACGTTATGATTGAAAGATTTTTCATAGGAATTCGATGGTTAGGGTGATGCAATTTCCACGATCATTGTAACCTGATTCGCCCGTAATAAGGTTATCCCAACCTCCTCCTACTCAACAGAAAACATGCAACATCATTTCGGTCATTGGTTCGAAAACGGAAAAGTTACCTTTCGCGTTTGGGCTCCAAAATGCAAAACGCTTGAACTGGAAACGAAAACGGAGCCAGCGTTTCGAACCATGGAACGGAGCGAAGACGGATGGTTTAGCATCACCGTCGATGACATTGCCCATGGAGACGCGTATCGATTTCGCATCAATGAAGAAAAGTCTCGACCGGATCCGGCAGCTCACTGGTTCGAATCATCCGTCCACCAATGGAATCGGGCAGTCGATCACGGCGACTTCAATTGGCAATCCACTGACTGGAAGGGCATCGCCAAACGAGACCTGATTATTTACGAGTTGCACATCGGAACCTTCACCGAAGACGGCACCTTTCTTTCGGCGATCGAACGACTCGACGAATTGATCGAACTTGGGATCACCGCGATTGAAATCCTCCCAGTGGCTCAATGTCCCGGTCGTTGGAACTGGGGCTACGACGGGGTAGGTCTCTTCGCAGCCCAAAACACTTACGGCTCGCCCCACGACCTGAAAACATTCGTTGACGCTTGCCATTCAAAAGGGCTCGCCGTCATCCTGGACGTAGTTTTCAACCACCTGGGGCCAGAGGGAAATTATCTCTCTGAGTTCGCGCCCTTCTTTACGAACAAACGTAAAACACCTTGGGGTGACGCGCTCAACTTTGACGGCCAAGATTGCGAACACGTTCGAGCTTTCATGTCGCAGTGTGCTGTCCACTGGATTGAGCACTATCGATTCGACGGTTTGCGAGTTGACGCCGTCCACTTCATGTTCGACGACAGCGACCTACCCGTTTCCATGACGGTCACCAAAGCAGTCGATGATTATGCTTCGACCATTGATCGCGAAGTCCATCTCATCGGTGAAACAAACGTTCGCAATGCATCGCTGACGCGCGGGACGTCGACTCACGGCACCGGATTCGACGCCGTTTGGAGCGATGGGATGATGCATTGCGCTTTGTCGATCGGTCAGCCGGGCCTCGATCTTTGCCATCGCGATCACCGTGGTGCAAAAGATTTGCAGATCGCGTTACAACAAGGATTCCTCTACGAGAATTTTCCTTATGAGCGACACGACCTTGGACAGCGTGCGGACCTAGATTCGTTTGTGATTGGATTCCAAAACCATGACACTGTCGGAAACCATCCGCTTGGTCTTCGAATTCACCAGCTTGCGTCGCGCGAATTCCAGATGGCTTCTGCGGCACTGTACCTTTTGTATCCTGCGATTCCGATGATCTTCATGGGAGAAGAATTTGCCTGCGATGATCCGTTCATGTTCTTCGTTGACTTCAAAGATCCGTGGGTTCGCGAAGGAGTTGAGAAAGGTCGCGCTTCGGAGTTTCCAGAACTGAATGAGAAACTTGGCGGACTTTCTCCGTTGGATCCGCAGTCGTTTCAAAAGTCAAAACTTCGTCCGTTCGGCGACGGCGATGTCGAGATGCGAAACTGGTATCGAAATCTAATTGAGTTGCGAAAGAAAATGCGAGCCTGCGGGTTGCTGGATCAAGCCAACCTTACGGTGGACGCTGAAGCCGAAAACGGATTGTTTGTGCTGCGATATGAGGACCAAACAAACGGGAAGTTAACGGTGGCCGTGAGATTGGGTGAACCAGCCTCAACGATTGATGATTCGCCAATTGAATTCGCCGAAAGTGGCTCCCTGATCTACGATTCTCGAACCGAGGCCACGAATCTTGACATACTGAACTCGAACCACACACGCATTTTTCTGGCTCGGCGTTAGCGGTTTACCGGCATGCTTGAATTCGAATGCACAGTGACTATATTCCGAGCTGAATCTCACTTCCAAGTTCTGCTTCGAGACCACCATGTCGCCACTGCCACGCATTCTGTTTTCTCGCTCAACACATAAAGACTCAAGCGATCTCGATACGCTCAACGTCGAAGTTCTGGAAGATCGACAGATGCTGTCGTCGGTGCAGATCATAGCCGCCGGCGTTGAGAACACGGAAACGATGCAACTGCAGATCGACAATAACGTCGTGCGGACTTGGAACAACGTGGGAGGCGATGCTTTCGCTGGCCAATTCGTTACATTCAACTACAACACAGCGGCCAACATCACTGCGGATCAGGTTCGCCTCAATTTCACGAACGATACATTTGACCCTGCGAACGGCATCGACAGTAACCTGCGCGTCGATGCAATCGTTATCGACGGCGTGCGATTTGAAACGGAAGCCCCAAGCGTTTTCTCAACGGGAACATGGCTTCCATCTGATGGAGTCCAGCCTGGTAACCGACAAAGCGAATACCTTCACGCCAACGGTTACTTTCAGTACGCTGGCGGCGGCGGTCAGGACACTCAAATCACCGTCAACGCGCGTGGAACAACCGGCGCTGAAGCCTTTGCACTGCAGATCGATGGCACGACGGTGCAGACCTTCGACGACTTGTCCACGAATTTTAGTTCATACGTCTACATCGCGAACGGACAAGTTACCGCGGACCAAATTCGAGTCGTGTTCTTGAATGACCTATTCGATTCCGCTAACGGCATCGACCGAAATCTGATTGTGGACGACATTGTCGTTGGCAATACTCAATACGAAACCGAAGCACCCGAAGTTTTCTCGACCGGAACATGGGTTAATGCCGACGGCATCGTGCCCGGCTTTGGACGCGGCGACACACTGCACTCAAACGGATACTTCCAGTATTCTGGTGACACAAATCCGATCAACGGAGGAAACTTTTCACTTGAAAGCAGTCAGTACACTGTCAGTGAAGGCGGCGGACAAATCCAAGTCAAAATCGTCCGAACTGGTGGCTCTGACGGAACGGTGAGCTTGAGTTACCTCACTGGCAATGCCACCGCAACCGCCGGCCAAGATTATTCAGCGCGAAGTGGAGTCGTTACTTTTCAAGACGGCGAAACGGAAAAGACAGTCTCTATCCCGATCACCGATGACAGCTCTATCGAAAACGACGAACAGTTCAGTTTCGCGATCGACAACCTTGTCGGCAACGGCACGTTGCTGGCTCCGCGAACGGCTTTGATTACGATCGACGACAACGATTCGATTCAAGGAACCGGCGACGGTCTGCGAGCAGAATACTTCAACAATCAGAACTTGACCGATCGCGTTTTCACACGCGTCGACCCGACAATTAACTCGAACTGGGGTCTTGGATCGCCAAACAGCCAAATTGACGCTGACACGTTTTCTATTCGCTGGACCGGCGAAATCGAAGCTCGCTACAGTGAAACGTACACATTCAACACACGAAGCGACGACGGGGTGAGACTTTACGTTGATGGACAACTGCTGATCGACCAGTGGAATGACCACGCCGCAACGAATCACACTGGCTCCATTTTTCTACAAGCGGGCGTTCGATACGACATTCGCGTTGAGTACTATGAAAATCAACTTGATGCCGAAATGCGACTCCGCTGGTCAAGCGCCAGCCAGAATTTCGAAACCGTTCCAACAAGCCAACTTTACGCAGCCGATGCGCCTCCGAATCCTGGCGAAGACCTGACCAATGAAACGATTGTCAGCGGACTGAACCAACCAACTTCGATCGCGTTTTCGCCCGACGGTCGGAACATGTACGTCTCGGAAAAGAGCGGTGTCGTTCGCCTAGTTCGCGATGGACAACTGGAATCCAGGCCGTTCATCGACATCTCGAATCAAGTCAACGGGGTCCGCGATCGTGGACTGCTCGACATCGCAGTTCATCCCGACTTTGAGAGCAATCCCTATGTCTACTTGTTGTTCACCTACGATCCGCCACAAGTTTTCGACAATGTCGGCAACTCGTTTGCAGGACCAGATGGTATCGGCAATCGGGCAGGGCGACTGATTCGAGTCACCGCCGACGCGTCGAATCAATATCGGACGATCGTCGAAGGCAGTCAAGTTGTTTTGCTTGGGTCGGCCAGCACTTGGAACAATTTCAATGGATTCGTTAATAGCACCGACGACTTCAATGAGCCACCTGCGGGAATCCGTTCAAACGGAAGTAACATTCGCGACTTCATCGCCAGTGACAGCGAGTCCCACACGGTTGGCGCGTTGGCGTTTGGCAACGATGGCAACCTGTTCGTTTCAATTGGAGACGGAACATCCTACAACCGAGTCGACCCGCGAACGGTTCGCGTACAGGACATCGATAACCTTTCTGGAAAAGTGCTACGAATCGATCCGATCACCGGACAAGGCGTTTCGGACAATCCGTTTTATAACGGCGACGCTGGAGCGAACCGGTCGAAGGTTTATCACTATGGCTTGCGAAATCCTTTCCGCATGACGGTTGATCCGGCGACGGGACAGCTTTACATCGGCGACGTTGGCTGGACTCAATGGGAGGAAGTCAACTCCGGTCCTGCTGGATCGAATTTTGGTTGGCCATACTTCGAAGGCGGTAATGGCAACTCACTGCGAACCAATCGCTACGACGACCTTCCGGAAGCTCAAGCGTTCTACAACAGCGGGCAGACGGTCACTGCACCGACATTTGCACTCAATCACGGCGCCGATGGAATCAATGCGATTGTGTTGGGATCTGTCTATCGAGGAACAACATACCCTTCTGATTACCAAGGAAGCATTTTCGTAAACGACTTGGGTCAGGGAATCGTTCGAGCGGTACAACTCGATAGCAACGGTAACGCCACAACCGTGCAAACGTTCACCACTGGTGCTCGGATCGTCGTGAACATGGTGCAAGGACCTGACGGCAACATGCACTATGTGGATCTGGATGACGGAACGGTAGGACGATGGGTGTTCAACTAAGCCACCGAGGTAACGAGGTAACGCCCAGTCGCGGAGCGGCGACATCCGTCAACCGACGATTCCGTCATCAAACACGTATCGGGCATCGAATTCGATTTTGTGCTTGCATGACAAGCTCGGCACGTCAGAAAAATACATAAACGGATATCGTCGCTCCGCGACTGTCCTTGGGGTTTTGCCAATTCACCCCAAGGTTAAAACCCTGGGCTATCGGATGTCGTCGCTCCGCGACTGCAAAGTCGATTTATTCGCTAGATTTCAGCTGAAAACACGCAACCTTGTTCTTGCCACGAACGATTAGCTTTCCGTTGACGACAATCGGTGCTGACCAACAGGGCGAGCGAAACTTTACGTCGCCGTCGTAGGTCGATACGCGTTCGAATTTATCCGGTTTCGCGCTCGCTAAAAACAGCTCGCCTTTCTCAGTCATCACGATTAAATTGCCGTCGCAAAAAGTCACTGAAGACCGACCCAATCCCGGCACCGACCAGCGGACTTCTCCCGTTGCAAAATCAACGCAGTTCAGAGCCGCATTGGAAAGTCGCTCACCGTCGCAGCCATACAGAAAACCTTCGTGCAAAACCGGAGTGTTCCAATGCGGAGCCATTGCTTTGTCTCGTTTGCCGTCATCCGTCCAAATGACTTTCGTTTTCCACTGATCGTCGACTTCCAGCAAAACGCCGCCTTTCTGATACGTCTCGCCGATGAAGATTTTGTCTCCTGAAACGACAGGCGTGCTGGCGTTAACGCTTTCCAATTTTCTCGCTCGCCACTTAAACGAAAACAACAGCTCGCCATCGTCGGGGCGAAACCCCAGCAGAGATTCTCGCATCCAAGCGAGTGCAACTTTCTGGCCGTGAAGTTCAACGATCCGCAGCGATGTGTAGCTGGCCAGATCGTTGCCTGTTCGATAGACCTCCTCACCGGTCCTGCGATTCAATGCGACGATGGCCGAGCCATTAGGCTCTACCAAATCCAACCTTCCCGGCGCGACTCCTTTTGAGGATTCGGGACTGCCGCCAACCATCACCAACAAAAGGTCCTCATGAACGATCGGACTACTGGAAACGCCAAAGAAGTTTTGGATTACTCCGAACCTTTCGATCGTATTGAGCTCCCATACCAAAGCCCCAGAACTGGCATCCAGACACCACAACATCCCCTCGACGCCGTAAATGTAAACGCGGCCGTCATGAATTAGCGGGCTCGTCCGAGGCCCCGAGTCGTACCCGTAGAGATCTTTGTAAGATGATGGAGCCGTGAACGTCCAATCGATATTCGCAGTGTCCAGATCAACACATCGCAGGCGAGCAAGATTCCCTTCGTCGCCAGCGGCAACATCGAAATGAAAATATTTCCCATCGGCAACCGAACCGATGGCGTACCCTTCACCAATAGGCAACGTCCAATTCAGTTTGAGATTGCCGCCTGACCAGTCCGTTAAGATTCCGCTTTCGAACGAGATTCCGTTTCTCTCCGGACCCAAAAACTGAGCCCAATCTGAATCGGCGTCTTGTCCAAACGTAGACGGCGCCAACAATGATATCGTCAGCAACGCAATTGAAGCGACGCTTACGCCAAAAGGAATTTTGAGTTTCCACATGTTAAAAATCTCTTCCGGAATTCAAATTCCATTGACCGAGTTCAAATTTAGCTACGCGCGTTCTCCGGGACCGGGCGGTCAAAACGTGAACAAAGTAAACACCAAAGTCACTCTGAAGTGGGACGTACATAATACTACCCACTTGCCCGAAGCGGTGAAGTTGCGGCTGACGAAGAAATTCGCACGTCGGATTTCCAAGGCTGGTGACCTGATTGTCACCAGCCATCGTTTTCGTGACCAAGGACGCAACGTCGCCGATTGTCTTTCGAAATTGCGCGAAATGATCGAATCGGTGCGAAAGGCCCCAACGGTTCGAAAAAAGACCAAGCCATCAAAAGGTTCCAAGCTCCGCAGGCTTGATTCGAAGAAGAAAAAGTCCGCCGTGAAAAAAGGGCGCCGACCGCCAAAAATGGACGAATAGTGGCTACGTGGTTGCGGCTTCCAGCCGCAGCATTGCATAACAAGCAGGCCAAGTTAGTTTCTCATGCTTGTAAATGGTCAACAT
>CALLUY010000069.1 GCA_938010615.1 uncultured Pirellulaceae bacterium
GTGAAGATTTCCAAACGGGCTTGGACCCGCTCGGGTAAGATTTGATTTCATCCAGCTACCTTTCTGGTGAGTTCGCACTGTTAAAATGACTGAGCCAACAACACCTGCGGCTCACACCAAGCCCGACGCGCAAGCGAGGGATGCGGAAATCCTCGGAAATATCCCCTCGCTTGCGCGTCGGGCTTGTATTTGTGCAACTTCAAAACGCGTGAGCGAGGTACCTGGGCGCACCTCGCTTGCGCGTCGGGTTAAGATTTGCACGGACAAACCAAAACCATGCAATTTTCTCCGGAGCTTAGGGGCTTGGGTAAAGGATGCCAAATCGGGCGGCATTGGTTGAATCTCGATTGGCGTTGACGCTAGCGAGCGAAATTGGGTACTTCAGAGATGATGCGCTCGATGCGCAATGCCAAAACATCGATTCATGTTGAATTCATTTTGAACTTGCCACGTCAATCCTCTCCAATGCCAACACTTCGCCCCCGCGCTGTGATGCTGTTGGTTTGCGCATTGATCGTTGCTGCGACGACCTTCTGCGGCTGCAAGATGACTCAAGAGCGATGTATTGAAAGAGCAGCCGCGATTTCTTCCAGTTTGGGCGGTGGTTCCATCGTCAAAGTTAAACCTGTTCGCAAGCAGAACCTGTTCAGTCCGCTGCATCGATATATTTCCGGGCCCGTACAGCCGAGTGAGCGAACGGTTCGACTGTTGAGAAACTACAACCTCGAAACACGGCTCAAGGTTGACCCGGATCAGGTGATTGAATGGCTCCAGGAATTGGTGCTCGATTCGCCATCGATGGAAGAAGTCCATGCTCTTGCTGAAATCTGCAAACTAAGGGCGGACTGGTTGGCAGCTGCGGGCAATAAAAGTGAAGCAGCTGAACTTTATGCAAATGCAATCGTTCACGCTCACCAATTTCTGTTCGATTCGACACTGAGCGTAAAACGAAATGCTTTCGATCCGCAATTTCGCAGTATCTGTGACGTCTACAACCAGTCGCTTGCATCGATACTGCGTGTCGTGTGTAAAGAAAATGCATTGCTTCCAGGTCACGAAGTTTCCATCGGTGGCTCGCGGTTTGGTTGCGATATGGAATTTCAAATCGTTGGACGTTGGAAGGAACAGCACTTCGAGCGATTCGAACTGGTCAACGACTACCAAATGACAGGAATCGAGAACCAGTATCGAACTTATGGACTCGGCGTTCCTCTGATCGCGATTTGCAAAACGGAAGAAACCGGCTCGAAGGAAGACAAATACTATCCGCCATCGTTGACGCTTCCGATGACGGCGTTTTGCGAGATCGTGGAATCGGAAACGGGCTCGCGAAGAAAAGCGGTTGTCAAACTCTACGATCCGCTTGAGCAAACGCATGTCAAGCATCAAGACGTGACGGTCCCACTGGAAAGCGACCTGACGACTCCGTTAGCGTATCACTTGAATGATCCGCTGTTGAATTCAGGGCTGCTTGCGACTGCGACACTGATCAACGGAGAATTGGCCGACGGCATTCACGGGATGTACATGCTGTCGCCGTTTGATCCGACAAAGATTCCTGTCGTGATGGTGCACGGTATCTGGTCCAGTCCCGTAACTTGGGCTCACATGTTCAATGACTTACGAGCGATTCCTGAGATTCACGAAAACTATCAGTTTTGGTTCTACGCCTACCCGACCGGTCAGCCATTCTGGATGTCCGCTCAGCAAATGCGTGAGGACCTTTCTACGATTCGACGTGAACTCGATCCCGGAAGTGATGCTCCGGCCTTGGACGACATGATTTTGATCGGCCACAGCATGGGAGGTCTCGTGTCGCAACTTCAGGTGCTCGACAGCGGCGATACGTTTTGGAACGAACTTGTGAGTCCGCGGCCGTTTGGCGATTTGCGAGGAGATCCAGAAAGTATTCAAAAGCTGCGAGATACTTTCTTCTTTAAGGCCAATCGAAGTATTGATCGCGTCGTCACGATCGGCACGCCGAATCATGGGAGCTCATCTGCCAACGCGACGACTCGTTGGATCGGTCACACGTTCTTTACTCTGCCTGATTTCTTGGGCAATGAGTTTCAAAAACTGGTTCGAGACAACGCGGATATTCTTGGCGACGGCAAGCTGCTGACAACGACGACGAGCGTTGACGCGTTGTCGCCCGAGTGCCCCATTTTCGATGTGATGAATTCAGGGAAGCGTCCGCAGAACATCAAGTTTCACAACATCATCGGCCAAGTGCAACGACGAGGCTTGCTGCGAAAGTCGGGTGAGCATGGCGATGGAGTGGTCGGGGTCAAGAGTGCTCGATACGAACACGCGGATTCGGAGATCATCGTCAACGCCGAACACGCGAAGATTCACCAGCACCCAAGTTGTATTCTTGAGGTGCGGAAGATCCTGACGGAAAACTTGGTGGAAAAGAATCTCATTCGTAGTCGGCGGTTGCCAGAAATCCCGGTATCGTGGGAAGCTCCAATTACCGCGACTGACGATTAAGGCGAGCCGCGATTTCTCCAAGCCGACTTTGCTGTGGCGGCAGCGGTGCAAATTGCTCGAACCGAATATTGGGCTCTGGTTCTACTTCGGTTTCGATCGTGAATTCGATCTCCCGTCGAGGAAGTTCGCCTCGCATGATGCTGACGTCGTTTGGAGCAGAGATTCCAATACGCACGGTGTTGCCTTTTACTTTGAGCACACGCACGCAAATGGTTTCGTCGATGATGATTTCGTCGTCAATTTTTCTTGATAGTACTAGCATCTTTTCGTTCCTTGAAAGTATCAATCGTTGTCCCATCACAGACTTATGCAGGTGGCGTGCCAAAGGGGGAGCGTTACGTTTGAATCTGTCCATTTTCTTGCAGATCGATACTCGATGCCGTAAAACCAGTCATTGTTGATACTGGCGTGAGAACGATAGCATTTTCGTATCGTGTAAGAACGCATGCACCGTGTGAAATGTTTTCACGGTTTTGTCTCGATTTGGTTAAAGGCTCTCACTGTTTGATGATATGAGTCAGCCGTGCTGGCAAACGAAACTCGTATTGATGTTTGTTGATGCGGGGCAACTTCTCGGGACAATGTGCGTGGAGGTTTCCGTCGGCGAAGATACTGAGCCGTTTTTGCGCTATTGGTCTGTCGGAGCTTATTTGACTAAATCCGGATTGGTGGCAATCCAAACAAAGTCGCCTTTCGCTCCGCGAAGGATGCGTTGGCGCACAAAAGCCCGGAGGGCGGCATACGAACTGCCGGTGGTGTAAACCACCGGATAGCGCTCCCAACACCCTCTAAGCCCGGAGGGCGGCACAAGGTTGAGCGTGATGGTGAATTAAATTTTGTGCCGCCCTCCGGGCTTCGATTTAAGGAGATTCCATCCCGGTGGCTCACGCCACCGGCAGTTCTTGTTTCGCCCTCCGGGCTGATTGTCGAGTCGCCTTACCTTAATGAGATCAAGACTGTTCCTCGCTCACACTACGGGTTTCCATTAAGGTAACAACCTCCGCGAAAGGATCGCCCGTCCCGCTTCTTTCGCGGAGCGGCAACGTCGTCGGTTGCAGCTTACTTGTTAGAGCGATTCTGTTCGCGTTGAAAGGCTCGGAATTCATTGCGAAGTTCCGGAATGATTAGGTCGACGGCACCTTCTTCTAGGTAGTCCTCTTCGCCGTCTCCATCGAGCGACGATTTGGTTTTAACGCCAGGTGGGCGAAGCCCCAGTCCCTTGTACTGTTTCTCGGCACGTTTTCGATCGGCATCGTTTCCGCTGTTGGCTTCTTTTTGCATTTGCTCCCAGCGATCGATGAAACGATTCATGTCGTCCTTGCTCCAGTTCATTGCGTCGAGCATTTTCTGATCTGGATTGTTCCGCTGATTCTTGAGGCGATTGAGAATCATGTCAGTCGCCTTTTTTGAGTATTCCAGATTGGCTTCTTCTTCGGTGAGGTCCGTGTCACCAGTGGAGCTTCCGCTTCCGTTGCCTCCAGTGTTCGGTTTGGCTTGGCCTTGCCCCGGTTTTCCTTCACCGGGTTGTCCTTCACCGGGTTTTCCTTGTTGTTGACCGCCTTCTTTGCCTTGCTGTTGTTCGCCTTGCTGGCCCGGTTGCTGTCCGCCTTCTTTGCCTTGCTGTTGTTCGCCCTGCTGGCCCTGTTGCTGACCGCCCTCTTTGCCTTGTTGTTGTTCGCCTTGCTGGCCTTGTTGCTGACCGCCCTCTTTGCCTTGCTGTTGTTCGCCTTGCTGGCCTTGTTGCTGACCGCCTTCTTTACCTTGCTGTTGTTCGCCTTGCTGGCCCTGTTGCTGACCGCCTTCTTTGCCTTGCTGTTGTTCGCCTTGCTGGCCTTGCTGCTGACCGCCTTCTTTGCCTTGTTGTTGTTCGCCCTGCTGGCCCTGTTGCTG
>CALLUY010000070.1 GCA_938010615.1 uncultured Pirellulaceae bacterium
AAGATTTCCAAACGGGCTTGGACCCGCTCGGGTAAGATTTGATTTCATCCAGCTACCTTTCTGGTGAGTTCGCACTGTTAAAATGACTGAGCCAACAACACCTGCGGCTCACACCAAGCCCGACGCGCAAGCGAGGGAGCAGGAAATCCTAGGAAATATCCGCTCGCTTGCGCTTCGGGCTTGTATTTGTGCAATTTCAAAACTTACGCTTCGGGTTGTGATTGGCAGTTTCAACTTGCTTACATTCCCGAATGACGGAGCCTGCGGCAGTTCATTCGCGGTGTTGTTATTACCCTTTCAAATAATCGCACTGTTCCGCCGTCACAGGCACCAGCTGATCATCGCCAGGCACGACAGGGACGAGGGCTTTCGAGATGGCCGACTGCAATTCGTCCAATCCTTGACCCGTCATGGCAGACAAATAAACGACGGGGCAATCGGTGTTTGGTGGTTCCGGCGATTCGTACAAGTCGACTTTGTTGACGACGATCAGGCCGGCACGATTTTGGCTGACCGAGGGATCGAAGCCATCTTTCTCCGTTGCGTCGACGACGTGAATCACGAGGTCCGCCGAATCGATCACTTCACGCGCTTTCGCAATTCCGGCTTGTTCGATTTCGTTGCCGGCGTCTCGAATTCCGGCCGAATCGGTAAGTTGAACCGGCCAGCCGTCGATTGCCGTGTTTTGGCTGACGAGGTCTCGAGTCGTTCCGGCGGTCGGGTGCACAATCGCGCGTTCGAATCCGGACAGAGCATTGATGAGGCTGCTCTTGCCAACGTTTGGTCGACCGCACAGTACGACGCGCCAAGGAGAAGTCAGCTTCAGACCAAAAGTCGAAAACGAGAGTGCCGTTTGGCGAGCGTTTGGGTCACTAAGATCGACGTCGCCCCAAAGTTGGAACTGTTGCAGCAGATGTTTGGCCGTTCGCTGAGTTAAGCAAGACTCCAACGCGATCGCGACTTCGGCTTGATGAACGTTGGTTGCGAAAGTCCAGCTGGCGTCGTCATCGGATTCGATTGCTCCGGCGGCGAGCAAATCTGTTTTGACGGATTCAACCGCCGCGAAGCCGCCATGACATTGGACTTCGAAAGCATGTTCGTCTGTTTGCAGTACGATCAGGTCTTCATTGGTCGAGATCCAAATTCCGTACACGATCGTGCGATGGCTCGTGTCTGTGAATGGTCTCCCGTTGACGGGGCGAAAACATTGACCGATGCATTTCCGCGCTTCTTCGCCGCGAACGCCGACGACGGAGATGGCTCCGCGGCCGCGATGAGTTAATTCATGGAATTCGACGGTCATGTGATGTCTTCGCTGTAAGCATGCTCACGCAAGCGTGAGGCATGGCACCCGAAAAACTAAAGATGTTTGTTGAGCTCAAAGATGGCTTCGATCAGGAAGTCCTGCTTGTAATTCCAGTCTTTAGGCAACAGTTCTTGCACGGACTCGAACATTCCACCGCAGC
Source organism: uncultured Pirellulaceae bacterium (assembly GCA_938010615.1). Taxonomy (GTDB): domain Bacteria; phylum Planctomycetota; class Planctomycetia; order Pirellulales; family Pirellulaceae; genus Mariniblastus. Next base: position 1,467 of record CALLUY010000070.1, read on the forward strand.
AGAAAACGGATGAGTCCGGATATTGCTGCTGAAGTGATCGCACCATCGCGACGATTCCAAACAGTTGCAATTGGTGCACGCCAAACAGGATCGCGGGTTCAGTTGACCTTCCCAGTTGCACTTCGGTGTTCAGGATGGGTGGTGGCGTTTGAGTCAGATCGGGCAGCGCGTCGGTCTTTGACGAAAGAGCGGCAAGGCACGTATGCGAGCCCGGAAAGATCAGTCCGCCTTGATGACAACGATTCGAAACGACATCGATGGTTACGGCAGTTCCCGCATCGACGATGATCGAATTTGATTCGATTCCATTTCGCACCGCGGCATACCAGGAAGCAAGCAATCGGTCTCGTCCGAGCGCTTCGCGATCTTCAACGCAGGATGAGAGCTCAATGTCGCTTTCGGCAATCAAGCGGAATTCGTCCGAGGGTCGAAGTTTGGAAACTTGGGCTTCAAGCCAAGCCGATTCTTCTTTGTCGACGCTGCAGACGAGCCATTGAACTGGGGCTTCGAGTTCGGCAATCACGTTGGCAAGTTCGTTCACGCGTGCCGTGTTGTCCAACTCCGATCCGATTCGGACGACTGGAGCGTGTGGGGAAACGGCGAGCTTGATCGCGCTGTTGCCGATGTCGACGGCTACCACTTTTTGCATTCGCCTCGTTGCTCCTGCAATTGCGAAACGATGTGGCTGAGCAGCGGCGGCAGTCCGGCGCCGGTGACGGCGGAGATCGAAAAGACTTTGCATCCAGCTGCTTCGGCAAGATCCTTGGCCACTGCCTCGGAATCGGGAAGCTCGCTTTTCGACATGACTAGAATCTCCGGACGTTGGCCGAGTGACTCGCTGTATTGAGCCAGTTCTTTGCGAATCGATTTCCAGTTTTCGATCGGATCCGACTGGTCCGTCGGGAAAGGTTCGACAAGATGCACCAGTAAGCCGGATCGTTCGATGTGCTTCAGGAAGTCGTGCCCGAGTCCGACACCCTCGGAGGCACCTTCGATCAGTCCCGGAATGTCGGCCATCACAAACGTTCGCTCGAGGTCCAGCTGAACCATTCCGAGGTTGGGAAACTTTGTTGTAAACGGATAGTTAGCGATCTCGGGTCGCGCGGCGCTGACGCGACTGAGCAGCGTGCTCTTGCCGGCGTTGGGCAATCCGATCAGTCCAACATCGGCGATGACTTTGAGTTCGAGAATCAGCTGGCGAACTTCTCCGTCGCCGCCTTCGGTTGCTTGGCGAGGCGCTTGATTGGTAGAAGATTTGAAACGCGTGTTGCCTCGTCCGCCGCGTCCACCATGAGCGGCGATGACCGTGTCGCCTTCGTCGAGATCTTTAATGACCAGACCGTTGTTGGAATCGATGACAACCGTGCCAGGCGGTACTTCGATAATCAAATCATCCGCGGAAGCGCCGTGTCGGCCAGAGCCCTGGCCGCCACCTCCGTTTTTGGCACGAATGTGATGTTTATTGGCAAGGGCGACCAAACTGTTGACGCCCGCTTTGGCGACGAGGATAACGCTACCTCCGTTGCCACCGTCACCGCCGTCAGGTCCGCCGCGAGGTACGTATTTCTCTCGCCGGAAACTGATGCAACCGTGGCCGCCTCTTCCGCCGTGAACTTCTACCTTGACTTGGTCAACAAACATAAGTGGGCGAGCGGAGCTCGCAGTGAGTGTGAAGTGTCGTTAGTTGCAAGAGATCATAACCCGAAGCGTAAGTTTTGAAGTTGTACACATTTTTATTCCGAAGGAATTTCAGCCATTAGCCGGAGGTCGAGCGTAGCGACCACCTCCGGATCCCTAAGGATGCACGATTCGATCCTGAAGGGATCGCAGGAAACGCCCGCTGTGATCCCTTCGGGATCATGTTTGCTGTCGACCGAATCCGGTGATGGCGCTGCGCTTATCACCGGCTAATAGCTTGAATCCCTTCGGGATGGGCCGATATCGTGCAACTTCAAAGCTTACGCGTCGGGTTAGGATTTGCAGTGTTTAGTGCTGAAAGCACGGCATGCATTAGCCATGGACGCAAGTCCATGGAAACGTTGATGCATTAATCGGTAGTCCTGAAAGGACGGCAGGAAAATTGCGGCAGGGCAAAGCTTGGTTCCTGCCGTGCCTTCGGCACTCTGTGGGATTCATCAACCCTAACCATGGACTTGCGTCCATGGCTTCAACATGCCGTCACTTCGTGACTGAAAGTGTGCAACTTCAAAAAGCGTAAGTGAGGTACCGAGCGCACCTCGCTTACGCGTCGGGTTAGGATTTGCAGTGTTTAGTGCTGAAAGCACGGCATGCATTAGCCATGGACGCAAGTCCATGGAAACGTTGATGCATTAATCGGTAGTCCTGAAAGGACGGCAGGAAAATTGCGGCAGGGCAAAG